>NZ_AHCD03000035.1:649398-974097 GCF_000238295.3 Pseudoalteromonas rubra | reverse complement strand
TGACAACCTTGAGTTTGTAGAATATGTTTGAATGCTATGGAGTGTGTTTGCCTAAACGGCATGCGCGTCCAAAGACTCAGGCACATCAGCAAGGGACAGGTATGCTGGATCCGGTCTCTGTGCATGGTTGCAGGTTGGCGTTATATCAATTACAAGGAGCTAAGATGAAATTTGAACAACTGTTGAACCACTTTGACATGGGCATCTGTGTGGAACAATTGCAAAAAGAGTCCTTGTTGGATATTGCTTTGTTATTTGTTTGCATTGACGAAAAAATAGAAACAGAAGAAATGAACATTGTCCGTGACTGGGCCAATACGTTGCACTGGAATTCGGCCATTACGTTGCAAGACTACATGGACGATGCGCTGGGCAAGTGCCTAATTGCGATTAAACAGGATGAGACAGAGTGTTTTATTCAACATAGGTTGAGTCATATCGTTGATAAGCCGATGCGCGAGCTTGCTGTGTCAATCGCGCATCGCATTAGTGAAGCGAATGGTGAAGTGTGTGATAGTGAGAAACGTGCACTGGCTATGTTAGAAAGCGAGATATAGGGTTTTCGCCCTATATCTGAGCGCCTGTGGCAGGCTATTTCAGGGCTTCTGCGACTTCAGCGATTTTTTGTCTCAGCCAGATATGACTGGCGTCGCGATGCAATAGTGGGCTCCAGATCATATCCAGTTCAAAGGGAGGGATAGGAAACGGAGGCTCTAAAATAGCCAAATTCGGATCATCGCTGTAGATGTTTGCCGCTTTTGATGGCAACGTTGCGATGAGGTTTTGCTCTTTCGCCAGGTGGATGGCGACATGGTAGTTACGTGTAAATGTGGCGATGTTTCTGTGCTTGCCGAAGTGTGCCAATGCTTCGTCAACCCAACCCAGTTTTTGCACATCAGCCGGGTCCATCCCTACACCTACGCCAAATCCCGTTTTACTGACCCAGATATGTCGCGCTTTTAAGTAGGCATCCAGATTAAAATGCGCTCTGATTGGGTTGTCTGACTTAATCAGGCAGCAAAAACTGTCTTTCCAGATCCGCTTATGATGAAATGACTGAGGTAAATTTTCAAAACGGTTAATTGCCATATCGACTTTACCATTTTCCACGTCATGAAATGTCACATCACTGGGAGTCAGGATATCGAGAGTCGTATCAGGCGCTTCCATATGTAATTTATTCAATAGCTTAGGTGCTAAAGTGCTGGCTGCATAATCGCTGGCCATAATGCGAAATACGCGTTTGCTCTGCCCAGGTTCAAACTCGCGATTGGGTGCCAGTGTTTCTTCCAGCGTCATTAGAATACCGCGGATCACGGGCTGGAGCTCTAGCGCGCGTTCAGTCGGGACCATGCCTTCACTGGTGCGCACCAGGATTGGATCATTAAACAGATTGCGAAGCCGCTTCAGGCCATTACTCATCGCAGGCTGAGTGATACTTAGCTGGTTTGCGGCACGAGTGACGTTGCACTCTCGCAGTAGCGTATCGAGATAGACCAGTAGATTCAGGTCAATTTTGCTTATGTTCACTGTGTTCCTTTGTTATTTTATATGTCGATAGAAGCGTTGTGAGGCCGGATAAGGATAAACTTGCTTAACCACGTGAGCCTGTATATCCCGTTGCGCTTGTTGCCAGTATTCCACCTTCAATAAGGCTTCGTGCGACTGTTCAAACACCGCTCTGAGTTTAGGGTCTGTGAGTACAAATGTACATAACTGTTGTGGAAATACGTCGTTTGGTGCCGCTGAGGGCTCGGCCACACCACTATATAAGTCTTCCAAAGATGGACTGGGCATGGGTCGGAAGTTCATGTCAGTAAGATATTGCACCTCATCATAATCGTAAAAAATAACCCTATGGTGCTTGGTGACCCCAAAGTTCTTGAGCAACATATCACCCGGAAAAATATTTACGCTGAGCATTTCTTTGATAGCGTGGCCATAATCTTCGATGACTTTGTTAGCGGTTGGCTCATCGGCGGTTTGCAAAAAGAGATTCAGCGGTGTCATTCGGCGTTCAATGTACAGATGTTTGATCACCAGGTAGTCCCCTTCGTCTCGCACACTATTACTGATTGTGGCTTTTAGTGTATCCAGAAGTGATGGAGAGAATTTTCGTTTGGGAATAACGACTTCGGAATACTCGATGGTGTCAGCCATACGGCCAACACGGTCGTGACTTTTCACCAGTTGATAGCGCGCCAGCACCGTATCTCTGCCAAACGGTTTACTTTCGGCAAAAACATCTTTAATCACTTTAAAGACAAACGGAAAATTAGGTAACGTAAACACCATCATAACCATACCCGGTGTACCTGGCGCTATCGTGAACACATCTTCGCTGTGTTGTAAGTGAAACAGGAAATCACGGTAGAATTCAGTTTTTCCTTGTTTATGAAATCCGATGGCGTTGTAAAGCTCTGCCGTTGTTTTATTCGGCATCAGCTGTTGTAAAAAGCCCACCATGGCTGAAGGGGCATGAGTTTCTACCAGGAAATACGCTCGGGCAAAACCAAAAATAATCCGCATTTGCGCACTTTTAGTTAACAGCGCATCGATGTACAGGCCGCCCTGAGGGTGATGTAAAAGGGCGATAATAAAAGGTTGGACACCAGATTTGGATACCACCCTGCCTACGATATAGGCGCCTTTGTTACGATAAAAGGGGGCGGTGAGAATATCGAAGCGCAATCCGTGATGGCTGTGGTGCGTACTTGGTGCTTGTTTGATAAATGCTTTGACCAGCATTCTGATATCCTGCTCCAGATCGCGAAAGCCGCACTGCAAGTCCATGTGCGAAATCATACTGCGAATAGTGGGCTTTAACCCAGAGATGACCGGAAAATAGCTGCGAAATTCCGCTTCTATGGGTAATGTGGTTGGCTTAGTCAGCGTTGTTTCAACAAATATAAAGTCATTCTTGTAGTAGCGTCGGTGAAAAAGCCGACAAAAGACTGAGTTAAAAAACGTCTCAGCCAGCTCTGCCTGAGGATGAAAAGAAAGGAGCTCAGCGTAATGTTGTTTGACCTGGTGCCATAACGCTTCATCAGGCGTATCTTGCGATGTTTGAAGTTTTAGAGCCGTGACCGTGTCATTGACACGAACGTCGTACAGAGTGATCCGTTGCTTGCTTATTTGCTCGATTTCCCCCCACTTTTGCTGCGCAAAAGCGTGCGGAGCACGCGCCGTTATTTGTTGAAATAACGCGTAGTGAGCGTGAAAACCGGAAAGAATTTGCTCTGCAATTTTTTGAACCTGGTAACTCATCGGACCTCCTAATCTGCGAGTTACTTTAGCGCACAAGTGCCAGTCTCTCAAGCTTGTATTCGGGTCATCCGTTATGCGCTCCTTACCAGAGGTTATGTCGTGACAAAAAGGGCCTTTATTCGAGTCGCTTAAGGCGCTTTTCTAAGCTTGCTATCTCTTTGTTCAGTAGCTTAACCTCCTTGAGGTAGGCTGTATTGATAGACTTGATATTACGCTTTACATCTTTTAGTGTTTTGGCTCTCTCGCTTTTTTCCATCATGCGCGAAATGCGCCGTTGTTCATCCCGGGTAGCTTCATCTCGTTTTCTACCTAAGATTGCGGCCTGATGTTTTTTGGCTCTGAGTGTCTTTTTTAACCGCAGAACCAGTTGCTGTCGCTCAATATTGTTCAATGTTTTGGTATGCTGGCCTGTGGGAGCCGGTGCCTGTGGATTTGAGTGGCTTAAAGTGTGTTGCTCAGCATTGGCTGCGCACGGATGCTGGCTGTATACAACTGTCTTACCGGTAACACATTTGTAGTAACTGAAGGTTGTTTTTGCCTGACTTAACGTGGGCCATAACAGCCAAAACATGATAATCAATATCTTCATCGTGTGTGCTTCCCTGAAATCTGCATTTACATTTCAAGATAGTAAAATTGTTCGATATCGCAAGTGTTGTGACAGACGCCGCGCTACTTTGTAGCAGGCGTCTGATTGAATTGTTTCAGTCGCTTAATACTCTGAATTAAAAAGGGGACATCCAGCTTTTGATCTAAGGTAAAGCCTTCTTTTGCAGAAACCTGTTTATAGCTCCCGTCTTGTGCTATCAGTGTAATACGGTCTTTTTTGTAAGCAACTAACACACCACGAGAGTAGTTCACCCCCTCATTGAGTGTGTCTGTGGCAACATTATTGCCCAGCATACTTGCCGTTGCGAGTGTGCTGCATTGGAAATGCTCTGCTGCAATGGTTGTCATAATATCGCTGATCTGAATTAGCTCGGTATGTCCTTCAAACGCAGGGATATTGGTAAAAAAGCGGGTTGTGGTCACTATATCTGAGCTGTTTGGCTCGACAATGAGGATAGTCGGTGGTGTTTGCTCTGTAATAAGTGGGCTTTGCTCACTATATGATACCCGTACATTCGCATTGTCGACAGGACTAATATAGGTAAATTTAGGCAGTCCAGAGACCGACAAGGATAGGCGGGTAGACCATACTGGTGGCGCCTTACTGTCCATCAGAGACTGTTTGTAGTAGGCCGGAAGACCATACAGCAGGTTAAATCTGAAATCTTCACGTAATGTAGGGGCCAGCAGCTGCTCTGAACCATGCCAGCCTAGTTGCATTAGCTGCTGTTCAGTTTGCTCTGACAGTGTTTTCACTATATTCAGGCTGACTGGAGTATCCTGAGCCGGACAGGATGCCAGTGAAGCTGGTGGGTGATAGTTTACTTCGTTGGGTCCGACATTTAGCGATCTTGCCTGGTTGTACTCTTGCATATCGAGTAGCTCATGTCTGGCAAGGAGTGTTTTGGCGGTAGTTGGATAAGACAATGGCAGTACATTATCTTGCATTGTAATGTCGAAGTAGCTATTTGCATCTGCCCAGATATGCATAATATGGCTGCTTGCAAAGCAAGTAACCAGGATTGTGCTGGCGAATTTAGGAAAGGAGTAGCGCTTTAAACGCTCCAGATGACGCCAGGCGTGATTACCAACAATCAGTTCAAATCCTAAAATAGCGGCGATCATGGCGAGTACGATCAGACTATTGATAGCAGGGGAGCTACTGATGGTCTTCCAAAACAAGGAAAGAATCTCGGGCAGCGCCTGTAGGTTCAAATGATAGCCAAGCTGGAAATAGACAAAGGCATCAACACCCAGTACGGTGATCCCTAAGGTGGCAATACAGGCGGCCATGCCCCGAATATGCCTTGGGTAAGGGAAGATCAGACTGAGTGGAAAAATACTCAGTACAAATACACAAAAGGTAATGAAGCTGGTGTGGCTTAGCCAGGTTACCAGCATATATAGCCAGCCAAGCGCTGTTGTTGGCGCTTTGTCAGCGGCCAGATAGCTTAATGTAATGAGTAATACTAAGCCGATGTTGGCAAAGGTAAACCAATGCCCCCAGCTCAACAGCTGGCTGGCCTTTGACGAAAAAGGGCTGTGTGAAGAAAGATTCATTCAGTTACTTTACCGACTGGGTCAACGCCTTGGCAAAATTTTCAGCAACCGCTTGTCTTTTCTGTTCTGGCACATGCTCTTTGATGATGTGCGTGATAGAATTTCCCAAACACATTAAGCTTAAATCAACGGTTGCCTGATTCTCTGTCAGTACGTTTAACAGTTGGTCGACAATTTGTTCTACTTGTTCGTTGGAATATTTAGACTGGATAGGCATCGGTTGGTTCAAATAAAAAGAGTTATAATTCTTTCTATTCTAACACCAGAGGCGTTAAAAACAAAGATGAGCATTGAGGTGAACAAGCTTGTTGTACACTATGTCGACAAGCAAGACGAAGAAACACAAATTCATTTGCGTGAAGATGAGATGCAGGTTAATGACCGAGTAGCGGTATTCATAGAGCAACTTCATCATGCTTATAATAGCAAGCCTGGGAAAGGCTTTTGTGCCTTTGATCCCGACAAAGATAGCCGTGTCGCATCAGCCATGCAAAGCTACCGTAATAATGAGCTGGCATTTTGGCATCTAACGCAGCAGGCAACAGAAGTTTTGAAAGAAGAGTTGAACAAGTATGCGTTCAACGAGACTGGTTATCTGGTGTTTTGTCATTATCAGTATGTTGCCAGCGATTACTTGCTGATAGCGATGATCAATATCAAAGAGCACTATTCTATTACGTCTGATCTGGACTTGGCTGCGTCGAGGCACTTGGATATCTCACGTATGCAACTTGCAGCACGCATTGACTTAACTGCGTGGGATACGCAGGCAGATGAAAATAGATATATTTCTTTCATTAAAGGCCGAGCTGGCAGAAAAGTTGCCGACTTCTTTCTAGATTTTCTGGGGTGTGCTGAAGGTATCGACCCCAAACAGCAGTCGCAAACGATGTTACATGCCGTGGAAGACTATCTGGCCGAGCAGCAGTTTGGTAAAGATGAGAAAGATGCAATTCGCAAAGAAGTCTTTGATTATTGTAACGACTGTATTAATAGTGGCGAAGATGCAGATGTCGAGTCTTTATCTGATACCGTATCTAAATCATCCGATGTGCAGTTTGAAGACTTTTATAAACAACAAGGTTATGAACTGGAAGAGTCATTCCCGCTCGATAAAAAAACCGTCACGACTATGGTCAAATTTTCAGGTCTGGGTGGCGGTGTGAGTGTTGGGTTTGAGCGCAAGCATCTGGGAGAGCGTGTGCTGTATGATCCGCAAAGTGATACTTTGACGATTAAAGGCGTGCCGCCAAACCTCAAAGATCAGCTGGAAAAGTTCTATCAGGAAGAAAGTGAGTAAATAAAAAGGGGCTAACTTGTGTTAGCCCCTTTTTATGTCAGTTACATATGTGCTTTGGTAGGCTCAAGACTTACCTGTAACAACAAACTGCGCCAGTTGGGTGCCCAACTTGTTGGCTAATTTGGTCATCGCATTACTTTTAGCGGTGTCCTTGTAGCTCGACGCGGCTTTCACTTTGGTATTAAAGTGCGCCTGTTCTTTGCCGTTTTCCATCACCACCAGGTAGCTCTCTGCCACACTGTAAAAGGTCCCGGCTTTGTTCATATCCTGCCAGTCAACGGTGAACTTAAGGGCAAAATCTGCCTCACCTGTGGTCACCTTGATCCCCTGTGAACTAAGCGCTTTTGCCAGGATGTCACGCACTTTACGATGTGCCTGGTGATCACTTTCAATACTAAAGCTGATGCTGTTAATAAGTGCATCGGCCTGTTGTTGTTTGTCGCGAACAGAGGCCGGTAAGGGCAGAGGAGCAGCCTGAAGCTGGGTAAGATGGTGATTTTGCTTACTTCGTTTGACCAACAGCTCCTTAACCGCAACGGCTTGTTTCAGCTGTTGAGATTTACTGCTATTGGCAGCTATTGCGAAGGCTGTAATATCTTCATCCAAAGCCCGGACGGTCAGCTCTGTTTGCATTGCGGCTTCGGTGCGGTTAAAAGCCGCCAGTGCAAAGGCTGTTTGCTGATCCGCACTGACATATTCATCTTCAATTTTAACACCTTGCAAATGAATATCAGGCACTTGAGAGTTAATCAGTTCATCAACATGAAACTGCATCGATTTTTCGCTGGCCGATTGCTCTATTCTGGTATTGGCTGAGATAGTTACATTCAATTGCTTAGCCAGTGCCAGTCGGGCAGATTCCTGTGCCGCCAGTTTTGCTTGTTGCAGATCGCCGGTATTTTGTGCGCTGCCAACACCATAAATCATATAGCTGGAACTTGGCATGGCGGTGATCCATGCTGGCTTGTTGTCAACAGGTGTCTGATTGGCATTATTAGCGCCACAGCCGCTAAGTACTGCGACACTCAGCAGCGTTGCGATCAAGGGGTTAGAAGCCAAAGCGCGAGCGCTCCTGCAGCTTTTGAATTTTCTTCTGTCCATTCCATACCTCACGGTTTGTGGTCATATCGATCAATCTCAGGTCAACCTGATAGAAAGTTACGCGATCGCCGCCTTGCTGATCTACGAAAGAGTTGATGGTGCCTGACAGGGCATAATCAGCGCCTTGTTCCTGACCCATTTCATTCTGTGTTTCCAGGCTGGCATTCAGCTCCTGATCTTTTCTTTCGTCGCGGATCTCCTGACGAACATCTTTGTTCGCAACAAAGTCTGCCTGGCCGCTGCGTAATATTGAACGCTTAAGGTCATTCAGAAAGGTATCAACTGCGATGTGCTGATGTGATTTGTTGCGCACTGACTGGATTATAATAGCAGGACGCGTGCCCTCTTTTTGTAAGTGATCGTTAACCCATGGAAAGCTCAACATATCGTTGATCATGGCCTCTGCAACCAGTTGCGAGTCCTTGCCGTTCCACTTGTCAGAAAGGGCAACCTCTTGATTTGCATCTACTCTTTGTACTTTTGTTGAAGAGCAGCCAGTAATGGCTAAGCTACATGCAACAACCAAAGGAGTTAGCTTTAAAAGTGTGGTTTTACAGTTCATAACAATTATTCCATTGTAAACAGAGTGGATGGTGCTGCGGATTTGGCACTTTCAATGAAAGTGCGAGTATGCCACAGCGTCATATTTTCGTTTATTTCTAATGTGTCAGATTGCTCAATGACTCTGCCTGAGCGCAGCTTTGTCTTAAGCGTAATATTGACTGTGCCCTGATTTACAGGCACTTGTGCCAGTTTTATATGAGACGGAAGTGACTGCCATTGACGCAGGTCGGCACTCGCGGTGACCGCGTTGACGACACTGGTTGCTAATTTGGCAAAGCCATCAAATGCCTGAAGACCAGTGCTTTGAATTGCTTTGTGCGCTGTCATCGCCTTGACGACTTCTCGCGTAAGCGCGATTTGCATCTCTCTGTTGGCATTTTTAAGTGCGCTTTGTAAAGTCAGCAGGCTGACTGAGTGATAGTTGTCCAGTTCAGAGACTTTTTGGCCATCAATCCACAGCTCTGTCCTTTCTATTTTTTGTTCGAACGGCTCAAGATAAGTCACCGCAATACGACTTCCATGTTCAAGCGCATCAATCAACCCGGCAGTCTTGGCACTTTGCCAAAGCGAATCGCCCAAAGGCAAGCGCTTGGTTAATGCGCCCATTGCTACATCTCCCAGGTCACCGGTGGCATAATTCTGCATCATGTCGAATAAGCTGGTATCGGCATATAGCATCTGGAACCACCACATCTGTGCTTTTCGCTCCGAAGACGTCCCCCAGAGAATAGGGGTCACAACCAGTGCTTTGGCATCATGATCGGCTTTCAGTAATAAATTAAATTCTTTGCGTTGTGGACCAATCCCTGCATTTTGAACGACAGTGAGAAGAGGGCCTGATTGTTTTGTTTCACGGATGCTATCGCCCCATTTTTTTTCAAGCGCGCGAAGTTCATTACCATATCCACCTGCTTTGCGCATGACTCGGGTCAAATCAGCATAAGCTTGTAGTGTTACGGTACTGTCTAGATCGTATTGTTTAGCAAAACCTTGTTCAAATGCGGCTGCGGCTCTTTGGTACTGGATACGGGCTGCGTCTAGTTCATTGCTGCTTTCGTACAGAATGCCACTGATATAGTGGGCAAACGCATCATCTCTGTAGTCGACGTTTTTTAGCAGGTCGTTAGGAGCCAGAAGCGGCTGTAGAATACGCATAACGCGGTCGGTGAGTCCGTCACCACTGGGCTTGCCATCATAACCACCTGTTTCGTTCGTGAGTGTTGACAAGTAGGTATCGAGTTGACGCATTTCGACCAGAGCCGCATCCAGGTAGTACTGTCTTTGAGCAGGGTTTTGGTTTGCGAGTGCGTTATAGTTGAGTGCTTTAAATACGTTTATCAGAGGACGGTGGAACTCTTTACCTGAGAAAGTAGTGTAAGTCGGGCCGCTGAGCAGCGCCAGCGCTTGCTCTGAAACGCTGATAGTATATTGCTCTTCAATAATGGCTTTGGCTTGATCAAGGTTGTCATTGCTTAATTTGTACTGTTGCTCGAGGTGATACAAAGTACCTAGTTCAAGGTAACGTAGTAACTTATTTTTACCTGATGCGGAGTAGGTTGTTTCTATCGCCGACTTGGCTTGCTCAAACTGACCTTGCTGAGCAAGTAAAATCGCGTTTTTGTTGGCGGGTGTTGTATTGCATCCAGTCAGAACCACAATCAGGGCCACGGTTAACCAAGCTCGATAATGCAAAGTGTTGAATAGAGATAGCATTACGCTTCCTTTGCTTGTAATAAAGTTTACGGTGACTATACCAAAGAAGTTGGATATATTTGCACTAACTTAAAGATTATTTTGCTTTTTTTGAAGCTGAATATTGTAAGAAATCGTTCTTACAATTTATTACTGTAAAGCAATCAGGCTTTTGTTAAATTTAAATCATCGCTTAGCAATCAATAGCTCGAAGGACAATATCATGAAGATCAAACCGCTTATTACTACTATGCTCGTAGCAGGGATGTTAACAGCCTGTAGCTCGACCGGAGAAAAGACAGCTTCTGAGTCGAAGATTAATATACCAGATTGGGTTTTAAACCCAGCTGTTGAAAATGGCATCGCTGCTGCGGATTGTGTGAAGTTTTCAGGCAATATCTCAATTGACCAGAAAATGGCCGTCGCGAATGCAAGGTTAGCGCTGGCACAGCAAATTGAAACGCGTATCGAAGGGTTGGATAAGACTTTTTCTAACCGTACTGATGCGAATGAAGAAACAACGGTCGGTGCGACGTTTAGCTCTGTATCAAAGCAACTAACAAAGCAAACACTGAATGGCTCTCGTGTAATTAAAGCCGATGTGGTTGAGATTGGTGGCAAAGATTATTTCTGTGCCCTGACCACATTATCACCGGCATTAACAAAAACCTTGTTTAAAGACTTAGTAAAAGAAAGCAAGAAGCAAATTAATCCGCAAGATGAGCAATTCCTGTATCAGGAATTCAAAGCGTTTAAAGCTGAAAAAGATCTGGAAAAAGAAATCGCCAGATTAACCAATTAATTGTATGCGCACCTCACAAGGGTGCGCTTTTCATTGATAGGAGTGGGCTGTGAAAACCATACTTGCATTGACGATTGCATCTCAGTTTGCCGCCGCAGTAGCGGTTGCCAGTACATCTAGTTTGTTTAATGAACTGGAAGCGGCAATGCAAACCTATGACAGCAGCGCCCAGGAACAAACGGAATTTGAGCGCTATAAGGCGCAACATTTACAAGAATTTAATGATTATGTTGAGGCGCATTTTGAAGAGTTTGATGCGTTTCGCGATCAGCTGATCCAGCAATGGGGTGAGGCGAAAGTGTCTGACCAAAGCCAGTTTGTTGGTTACTCGGACGATAATCGAGAACGCCTGGAAGTTGACTTTCAGAACAATGAGTTAATTCTCAGTGTGCGGCACCATGCAGGAACACATGTCTCGGATCAGCAGATATCTCAAGCTATTGAGAGGTTCAGACAATCTGAACAGAAGCTGTTTCAGTCTTTTTTGAGCGGTGAATCACTAACAAGTGGTTCCAGCGAGCGTGAGCAGGTTGCAATAGATAATGGACTGCGCGTTAAATCCATCATCGCCGCAAAAGCTCAGATTAAGCAGCAAACACAGGAACAGAAAAAGTTAGCAGAGCAGCAGGCCGATGAAGCGCTGGCATTGCAATCGGAGCCGCAATTGGTAGAAGCTGCAAATAAGCAGCTGGAAACAAAAAAAGCTGAGTTGGATGAGCTAGCAACCAAACGCATTAAAAATCTGACTAAGTCTGTCAGACAGATTTCTAAAACTGAACCACAGCAGATCACTCAGGTACGGATAAAAATGCCGAAAAATGGTCTGGCACACAAGCGCGCCTCTGAGTACCAGGGTCAAATCGCAAAGCAAAGCGAACGCTTTGAGATCGATACTAGTCTGGTGTTGGCGGTGATGCATACAGAAAGTCACTTTAATCCGCTCGCTAAATCACATATTCCTGCATTTGGTTTAATGCAGATCGTACCAACCAGTGCAGGCGTTGATGTAAATCGATTCCTCTATGAGCTGGATGAGCCAATGAGCCCGCCTTACCTGTATGTGGTTGATAACAATATTGAGGCAGGCACGGCGTATTTACACCTTCTCAACGATCGATATCTTAGCGCAATAAAGGATCCACTAAGTCGTAAGTACTGTATGATAGCGGCTTATAATACAGGCGCCGGTAATGTCGCCAGTGTGTTTAATGCCGACGGTTCTCGAAATATTAAGCGCGCGGCGCGAGTGATTAACTCATTGTCACCTGAGCGCGTCCTGGAAGCACTACAACAAGGTTTGCCCTACAATGAGACACGTAGGTATCTGAAAAAAGTGCTGGCGACAGAGAAGTTGTATATCTAATTTTGAGGCTGGTTTGTCCAGCGCTATTGGCGCTGGCACGGCCACTCCTTTCGCCTTCGATGTAAACCATTTTTTTCCTTACACTTCTCCAATACTATTGTGCAGCAATCTAGTTTAACGGTTATTCGTTCGGATAACTTCCTGAATCAACCTTTATCCTGACATCGCCTTTCACACATTTAATTTTTGGACATTTTTATCTTGAAACGGGCCAAGCTTAGAGGAGTGGCTCATTTTAGTCGCCTGCCTTCTAAGCTGCTCAGAGAAAAATTGGTCAAAATGGGAGGTTGTAAATTTGCAGCGGCAACAACTCACCTGTTTCAGCCCTGACACCTCAGTTCTTGCAAGTGAATATCATACTGAGTATCTAATGAATGACAGAGTTAAACTCGCTAATACAGCATTAAGGATTCCTTTTTTACTATCAGGCCACACACTTTTATCTTCTTAACAGATAGGTCCCTGAGTGATGGCTGGACGTGAAAGGGGCTAACTTAAGGCTTTCTTGCGAGAAAATTAACTGCTTAACTATGCAGGCTGACATGACAGGCTCACTCTTGAACGCATGAGCAAGGAGGATCAAAAAGGGCCGCATATGCGGCCCTTTTAAAAGGTTTTATATCAAACCTATTCGTAGCTGGCTGGTGATGCCATAGCCGAGCTTGCTCTTGCTGTCGGAGACTTAGAGCCAGAGCCCTGACCACTGTCGCTCACTTTTTCGCGCATGGAGTCTGGCATTGCCAGGACTGTAATGGCGATATCAGCGCTTTCATCAGCAGCGGCTTTTGTCATTGGTGCTTCAGCAACATGCTGATAACGCACACGGACCGATACCGCTGATTCAGTGGCCTTCACTAGTGGAGTGGTTTCAACAGCTACCTTTGCAACTTGTTTAGCAGCAGGCGCTTCAACAACTGGCTCAGCGGCAGGTGTTTCTTCTACTTGCTCAGTAGCAGGTGCTTCTGCGGCTTGCTCAGTAGCAGGTGCTTCTACAACTTGCTCAGCAGCAGGGGCTTCAACGGCTTGCTCAGCAGCAGGTGCTTCTACAACTTGCTCAGTAGCAGGTGCTTCTGCAACTTGCTCAGCAGCAGGTGCTTCTACGGCTTGCTCAGCAGCAGGTGCTTCTGCAACTTGCTCAGCAGCAGGTGCTTCTACGGCTTGCTCAGCAGCAGGTGCTTCTACGGCTTGCTCAGCTGCAGGTGCTTCTGCAACTTGCTCAGCAGCAGGTGCTTCTGCAACTTGCTCAGCAGCAGGTGCTTCTGCAACTTGCTCAGCAGCAGGTGCTTCTACGGCTTGCTCAGCAGCAGGTGCTTCTACGGCTTGCTCAGCTGCAGGTGCTTCTACAACTTGCTCAGCAGCAGGTGCTTCTACAACTTGCTCAGCAGCAGGTGCTTCTACAACTTGCTCAGCAGCAGGTGCTTCTACAACTTGCTCAGCAGCAGGTGCTTCTACAACTTGCTCAGCAGCAGGTGCTTCTACAACTTGCTCAGCAGCAGGTGCTTCTACAACTTGCTCAGCAGCAGGTGCTTCTACAACTTGCTCAGCAGCAGGTGCTTCTACAACTTGCTCAGCAGCAGGTGCTTCTACAACTTGCTCAGCAGCAGGTGCTTCTACAACTTGCTCAGCAGCAGGTGCTTCTACAACTTGCTCAGCAGCAGGTGCTTCTACAACTTGCTCAGCAGCAGGTGCTTCTACAACTTGCTCAGCAGCAGGTGCTTCTACAACTTGCTCAGCAGCAGGTGCTTCTACAACTTGCTCAGCAGCAGGTGCTTCTACAACTTGCTCAGCAGCAGGTGCTTCTACAACTTGCTCAGCAGCAGGTGCTTCTACAACTTGCTCAGCAGCAGGTGCTTCTACAACTTGCTCAGCAGCAGGTGCTTCTACAACTTGCTCAGCAGCAGGTGCTTCTACAACTTGCTCAGCAGCAGGTGCTTCTACAACTTGCTCAGCAGCAGGTGCTTCTACAACTTGCTCAGCAGCAGGTGCTTCTACAACTTGCTCAGCAGCAGGTGCTTCTACAACTTGCTCAGCAGCAGGTGCTTCTACAACTTGCTCAGCAGCAGGTGCTTCTACAACTTGCTCAGCAGCAGGTGCTTCTACAACTTGCTCAGCAGCAGGTGCTTCTACAACTTGCTCAGCAGCAGGTGCTTCTACAACTTGCTCAGCAGCAGGTGCTTCTACAACTTGCTCAGCAGCAGGTGCTTCTACAACTTGCTCAGCAGCAGGTGCTTCTACAACTTGCTCAGCAGCAGGTGCTTCTACAACTTGCTCAGCAGCAGGTGCTTCTACAACTTGCTCAGCAGCAGGTGCTTCTACAACTTGCTCAGCAGCAGGTGCTTCTACAACTTGCTCAGCAGCAGGTGCTTCTACAACTTGCTCAGCAGCAGGTGCTTCTACAACTTGCTCAGCAGCAGGTGCTTCTACAACTTGCTCAGCAGCAGGTGCTTCTACAACTTGCTCAGCAGCAGGTGCTTCTACAACTTGCTCAGCAGCAGGTGCTTCTACAACTTGCTCAGCAGCAGGTGCTTCTACAACTTGCTCAGCAGCAGGTGCTTCTACAACTTGCTCAGCAGCAGGTGCTTCTACAACTTGCTCAGCAGCAGGTGCTTCTACAACTTGCTCAGCAGCAGGTGCTTCTACAACTTGCTCAGCAGCAGGTGCTTCTACAACTTGCTCAGCAGCAGGTGCTTCTACAACTTGCTCAGCAGCAGGTGCTTCTACAACTTGCTCAGCAGCAGGTGCTTCTACAACTTGCTCAGCAGCAGGTGCTTCTACAACTTGCTCAGCAGCAGGTGCTTCTACAACTTGCTCAGCAGCAGGTGCTTCTACAACTTGCTCAGCAGCAGGTGCTTCTACAACTTGCTCAGCAGCAGGTGCTTCTACAACTTGCTCAGCAGCAGGTGCTTCTACAACTTGCTCAGCAGCAGGTGCTTCTACAACTTGCTCAGCAGCAGGTGCTTCTACAACTTGCTCAGCAGCAGGTGCTTCTACAACTTGCTCAGCAGCAGGTGCTTCTACAACTTGCTCAGCAGCAGGTGCTTCTACAACTTGCTCAGCAGCAGGTGCTTCTACAACTTGCTCAGCAGCAGGTGCTTCTACAACTTGCTCAGCAGCAGGTGCTTCTACAACTTGCTCAGCAGCAGGTGCTTCTACAACTTGCTCAGCAGCAGGTGCTTCTACAACTTGCTCAGCAGCAGGTGCTTCTACAACTTGCTCAGCAGCAGGTGCTTCTACAACTTGCTCAGCAGCAGGTGCTTCTACAACTTGCTCAGCAGCAGGTGCTTCTACAACTTGCTCAGCAGCAGGTGCTTCTACAACTTGCTCAGCAGCAGGTGCTTCTACAACTTGCTCAGCAGCAGGTGCTTCTACAACTTGCTCAGCAGCAGGTGCTTCTACAACTTGCTCAGCAGCAGGTGCTTCTACAACTTGCTCAGCAGCAGGTGCTTCTACAACTTGCTCAGCAGCAGGTGCTTCTACAACTTGCTCAGCAGCAGGTGCTTCTACAACTTGCTCAGCAGCAGGTGCTTCTACAACTTGCTCAGCAGCAGGTGCTTCTACAACTTGCTCAGCAGCAGGTGCTTCTACAACTTGCTCAGCAGCAGGTGCTTCTACAACTTGCTCAGCAGCAGGTGCTTCTACAACTTGCTCAGCAGCAGGTGCTTCTACAACTTGCTCAGCAGCAGGTGCTTCTACAACTTGCTCAGCAGCAGGTGCTTCTACAACTTGCTCAGCAGCAGGTGCTTCTACAACTTGCTCAGCAGCAGGTGCTTCTACAACTTGCTCAGCAGCAGGTGCTTCTACAACTTGCTCAGCAGCAGGTGCTTCTACAACTTGCTCAGCAGCAGGTGCTTCTACAACTTGCTCAGCCTTGCTCAGCAGCAGGTGCTTCTGCAACTTGCTCAGCAGCAGGTGCTTCTACGGCTTGCTCAGCAGCAGGTGCTTCTGCGGCTTGTTCAGCAGCAGGTGCTTCCGCTGCTTGCTCAGCTGTGGCATTGAGCTCAGCTTCAAACTCCGCAGCAGCCTGATCTGCAACTGGTACAAATGCAGGTGTTGCATCTTTATTCTCAGTACGTTTGCGTTTCTGGCCAGCTGCTCTCAGGTGACGTGGAGAGCGACGAGAGCGAGTGCGCGGCTGTTCGCGTTGCTCTTTGTCTTCTTCCGCTGTTTCTTCACCTTTTTGGCTGTCCTGAGCTTGATTCTGAGTAAGCTTAACCTCTTCATCCGCAGGGACATCAGATGCAGGTACTTGAACTTTAACAGCTTGTTGGGTCACTTCTTTTGTGACTGTCTCCGCTTTTTGCTCTGTAGCAGGCTGTTGCACTTGCTCCGGTTTTTGCGTTGAATCGTTTACAGTTTCAGCTACAACTGCTTCATTAGCAGTTTGAGTCGCTTTTGATTCTCCTTCAATGCGCACCTTTTTCTTCAGGTTACGACGTTGGCGACGAGGTTTGTTCGCTTTTTCCTGCGTTGCTTGCTCTGCATTGTCCTGCTTTTGCTCAGAACTTTGCTCTGTATTTTGCTTCGCTTTATCAGAATCATTGCGACGACGTTGGTTTTGACGACGGCGCTTGTTGCGACCTTCGCTGCGTTCCTGGTTGTCGTTTTGATCTTCTTTACGTGCCTTATTATCGCTGTTGTCTTGCTCAGCCTTACGGTTGTCATTGCGTTCATCGTTGCGGCCGTCATTACGACCATCGTTACGGCGGTCATTACGATTGCGATTTTTACGACGCTGCTGATTGCGACGGCGGTTGTCCTGACGTTGGCGAGGCTGTTGCTTAGGCTGCTCTTCCTCTTTTTGCTCTTCCTCAGTACCAAACAGACCTTTCAGCCACTTGCCAATGCGACTTAGCAGGCCCGCTTCCTCTTCTACTTTCTTTTGTGTCTGAGGTTGCTTTGTTTCTTGCGCTGGTTGTGGTGCTGGGGCTGGCGCTGTTGGCATAGCGACGCCTTTCAGAACCGGCTCCTCTTTAACCACTGGGGTAGCAATTGGCGCGGCGACAACTTCAACTTCAGGTGTTACAACCTGATCATAGCTGACGCTTTCCGGTACATCATCTTTGCGCAGACGGACAACGTCATAATGAGGTGTTTCCATGTGCTGGTTAGGAATGATCACTACATCACAGTTATGGCGTTTTTCGATGCGCTGCACAGCCCGGCGCTTTTCGTTAAGCAGGTAAGAGCCTACTTTTACCGGTACTTGTGCATTAACCTGAGCGGTGTTCTCTTTGATGGCTTCTTCTTCGATCAAACGTAAAATGGACAAAGCAATCGATTCGTTTGAACGTATGGTTCCCTGACCATCACAGCGTGGACACGTATGCTGGCTGGCTTCACCTAACGATGGACGCAGACGTTGACGAGACATTTCCAGCAGGCCAAAACGTGAAATCTTGCCGATCTGAACGCGAGCACGATCTGCGCGTACGGCGTCTTTCAGACGATTTTCCACTTCACGTTGGTGACGAGGAGGCGTCATATCAATGAAATCGATGACTATCAGGCCACCCAGGTCACGTAAACGTAATTGGCGGGCAATTTCGTCTGCGGCTTCTAAATTGGTATTTAATGCTGTTTCTTCGATATCACCGCCCTTGGTTGCTTTTGACGAGTTGATATCGATAGAGGTCAGTGCTTCCGTTGGGTCGATAACGATAGAGCCACCTGAAGGAAGACGTACCTCACGCTGGAAAGCTGATTCTATCTGACTTTCGATTTGATAGTGTGTGAATAACGGAACATCATTTTGATACAGCTTAACGCGGTTTATGAAGTCAGGTCTGAAACGCTCGATATGCGCTTTCGCTTCTTCAAATACACGTGCTTTATCAATCAGGATTTCACCGATATCGCGACGTAAATAATCACGAATAGCGCGGAAAATGACGTTACTTTCCTGATGAATTAAGAATGGTGCCTTACCGCTGTCAGCTGCATTTTGGATCGCTTCCCAGTGCACAAGTAACGCTTTAAGGTCATACTCTAATTCTTCAAAAGACTTGCCAACACCTGCTGTACGTACAATTAGACCCATACCTTTTGGCAGGTTCAGGCGGCTCAGTGCTTCTTTCAGCTCGATACGCTCATCACCCTCGATGCGGCGAGAAATACCGCCAGCACGTGGGTTATTTGGCATCAGTACCAAGTAGCTCCCAGCGACACTGATGAAAGTCGTTAGCGCAGCCCCTTTCTGGCCTCGTTCCTCTTTATCGACCTGAACAATGACTTCCTGGCCTTCTTTGATCACATCTTTAATGTTTGGACGACCATTGAAGGTGTAACCTGAAGGGAAGTATGTTTTGGCAATTTCTTTAAGAGGGAGGAAACCGTGGCGCTCAGCACCATAATCGACAAAAGCGGCTTCTAAGGAAGGTTCTATACGAGTGATTTTACCTTTGTAAATGTTGGCTTTTTTTTGTTCATGACCAGGGCTTTCGATATCTAGATCGTACAGACGCTGGCCGTCAACCAGTGCAACGCGCATTTCTTCTTGCTGCGTCGCATTGATCAGCATACGTTTCATATTTTTACTCTACTTAATTTTTTACACTTTGTCTGTGCACCTTAGTTCAGGTGTTTAGTGTTCCTATTTTTATAATGCAGTCTCACGACTGGGAGACGGGAACAATCATTTACTTCCGCATATAACGCTTATGCCACACTGCTTTTAAGTGGCGGGTTACAGAGTGTTTCACTCGGCTTACGGATGTCGCACGGGTCTAAATCTAACCCGACTAATCTACACAAGACATTAATAATTATTGCTTTTAATTTCGGTTGTTTAGCTGTGTTTAATCAATACAATGAACTATTACACGCTTCATTTAAGATTAAACGCACGTATTTGTCACTGGGTCGGGTCGATAAAGCTGTGGAAATCTCAGCTCTAATCTGTATGATCCTCCACCCAAGATGTGCATCACAGCGGCATCAATGCGATAAAAAGCACGCTCGCAAAGATAGGCGGGCCGATTATCCCACTAATACCTGCGTGATAGCAACTAAATTATTACTCAATTCAGTGATTAGGCAATGTCAGAAAAAACCGGCTTAAAGGTAAGTTTTGTAACCATAACGGAAGACCAACTCGGTCAGCGTATAGATAACTTTTTGCTCACCCATCTCAAAGGGGTACCGAAAAGTGCAATCTACAAAATTCTTCGCAAAGGGGAGGTCAGGGTTAACAAAAAGCGGATCAAGCCAGTTTACAAGCTACAACTGAATGATGAAGTGCGCATTCCTCCGGTTAAAGTGGCGGAAAAATCTGAGTTTGTACCAAAGAACCTGGACAAAGTCGCAGGGCTGGAAGATGCCATTCTCTACGAAGATAAGTATCTGATAGTTATGAATAAGCCTTCCGGCATGGCGGTTCATGGTGGCAGTGGTTTGAGCTATGGGTTAATAGAAGCTATCCGTGCATTGCGTCCGGATGAAAGAAACCTCGAGTTGGTGCATCGATTAGATCGCGACACCTCAGGTTGTCTGTTGATTTCAAAACGCCGGGCAATTCTAAAAGGATTGCATGAACAGCTCAGAGAAAAAACCATGGAAAAAAACTACTGGGCGCTGGTGTGCGGAGAATGGTCTGCTAAACATAAAAATGTCACCGAACCGCTGCGGAAAAATACGTTGCAATCTGGCGAGCGGGTGGTACGCGTAGATCATGAAGAGGGTAAAGCCTCTCATACCCGCTTTCGTGTGTTAGAGCGTTTTGATGGCGCGACTTTGGTTCAGGCATCGCCGGTAACGGGTCGTACTCACCAAATCAGGGTGCACACACAATGTAAAGGCCACCCAATAGCCTGTGATGATAAGTATGGGGATCAGGTGTTTGACAGTAAAATGCGCCAGTTAGGCCTGGGTCGGTTATTCCTGCATGCCCGTGAATTGAGGTTTATTCACCCTAAACACGAAACCACATTGCACGTCGAAGCACCATTGGACAAAGCACTGGAACATTGTCTGAAAACGCTAAGGGGTAATAATGGTGCGTAAACTGGTCATTTTTGATTGGGATGGCACGGTAATGGACACTGTGCCTAAAATTGTGAATACCTTACATAAGGTTGCACAATATCATGAACTGCCCCCTATCTCGGACGATGCTGCTAAATCAATTATTGGCTTGTCGCTTGAAACGGCTGTAGCGACCTTGTTTCCCGAACAAAAAGACAAGGCCGCTGAGCTGGCAAAGAGTTATAAACGTCTATATAAGGAAGACACAACACCCATTGCTGTGTTTGAAGGGGTCGAAGTACTGTTGGCTGATCTGAAAGCACAAGGTGTTTTGCTTGCAGTTGCAACGGGAAAAAGCAGGGTGGGGCTAAATAACTTGCTGGCACATAGTGGCCTTAGTCACTATTTTTGCCTGACTAAAACGGCAGATGATGCAAAGTCAAAACCAGATCCTGATATGTTGCAGCAGATCCTAACCGAGCTTGCAGTCGATGCTTGCGATGCAATTATGGTCGGTGACACTGGCATTGATATGCAACTGGCCAGCAATGCAAACGTACCCGCTGTCGCTGTGACATTAGGCGCAGCCAGTGAAGCGCAATTAATAAAGTATGCACCACTGGCCTTGTGCCATAGCTATGCACAGCTGAGTGATTTTTTATTGTCCGAGCACGTCGACGCCGAACTCAGCCAGTGATTTAGTCAGTTCAATCAGGGGAAGGCCAATCAGAGTATTGGGGTCTTCTCCTTCCAGTTTGTCGAAAAGGCAAATGCCCAGCCCTTCACTTTTAAAACTGCCCGCACAATTGAGTGGTTGCTCTTTGGCGACATAGTGTTTTATCTGAGCTTCGCTGAGTGTTCTAAAGTGCACTTTAAATGGGATGACTTTTGTGATGGCTTTCTGCGTTTCAAGTTGATAAACAGATAGCCCGGTCAGAAAAGTCACGACCTGGCCACTGAATTGTTGAAGCTGAGCATGGGCGTTTTCAACGGTATGAGGTTTACCGAGGATCTGACCATTAAATAATGCCACCTGATCTGAGCCGATCACCAATCCACTGCTATAATACTGATGCGCTGTTTGCGCTTTGGCTTCACTTAATCGGGCCACCAGTTCGGCTGGCGTTTCTTGTGGGTGTGCTGACTCATCAATGTCAGGTGAAAAACTGTCAAATTGCAGGCATAATTTTGCCAATATTTGCTGCCTAAATGGTGAGCTGGAGGCTAAGATTAGTGGTGATTTCATAAGTACCGGGACCGCGTTAGAGAAAATTTCCCATAGGATAATCACAACGCGGCTAAAAACAATATGAAAGTTTAATTTTGCTTTGACTAAAGCAGTAACTATCTATATGATGCAGCCCCTATGCAAAAGGTGAAAATTCCCATCACCATTGATCCTTGCAAAGCGGCACAGCGCCGGGCCAGTTATGACGGTGTTATAGCGCTTGAAGAACTTTCTCGTTTGCAGCAAGTTGTGCAAGATCAAGTAGGTGAAATAGCGGTAACTATTCGTTGCGAAACAGACCAGCAAGGTTTGGTTGTAGTGCGTGGAAGCGTACAAGCCAAAGTCACAGTGTTGTGTCAACGTTGCAACGATGAACTAGGGTTGGATTTGGAACAAGACTTTGCGTATTCGCCAGTCGGATTAGGTGCAGAGTCGGACGAACTTCCTGAGTGCTATGATGTTGTGGAGTTGGATGAAGAAGGTGAAATTAATCTCCGGCAAATTGTCGAAGATGAATTGATACTGGCGATCCCCATCGTTCCTAAGCATGAAGAAGGATCTTGTTCTTTTTCTGATAAGCCAGTTAGCTTTGGTGAGATAGAAGAACAAGAGAGCAAACCAAATCCATTTGAAATTTTAAAACAACTTAAGAAAGATTCTTAGGAGATAGGCTAATGGCGGTACAAAAAAGTAAAGTGTCACGTTCACGTCGTGGCATGCGTCGTTCACACGATGCTATTAACGGTCCTACACTAACTGTAGATCAAGTTTCTGGTGAGACTCACCGTCGTCACCACGTAACTGCTGACGGTTACTACAAAGGCGAAAAAGTAATTTCTAAGTAAGAGATTGCTTTATGCACGCTGATCTAACCATAGCGTTAGATATGATGGGGGGCGATTACGGCCCCCGTTCATCAATACCCGCCGCAATCGAAGCGGTAGAAAAACACCCCCGTTTGATACTGTTGCTATGTGGCAACCGTACCGTTCTTGAAAGTGCACTGGAAAAAGCCAATGCGCTGTCTCATCCACGTTTAATCATTAAACACTGCGATGAAGTCGTCACCAATACTTGCGAACCTGCTCAGGCGCTGCGTAATAAACGCAACTCTTCCATGCGCGTTGCACTGGATCTCGTAAAAGCCGGACAAGCACAAGCTTGCGTGAGCTCAGGTAACACAGGTGCACTACTCAGCATGGCTCATTATGTATTAAAAATGCTGCCAGGCATCAAACGGCCAGCTCTTATTACGTCCGTACCAACAGAAAAGAAACAACCTGTATACCTGTTGGACTTAGGTGCCAACGTTCAGTGCGACCCTGAAACCTTATTACAGTTCTCGATTATGGGATCCATTGTCGCGGGTGCGGCGCTTAAACTGGAAAGACCCAAGGTACATTTGCTTAATATCGGACTGGAAGACATTAAAGGGCATGATGGCATCAAGCAAGCTGCTAAATTAATGCAGGACTGTCCAGTCATTAACTATCAGGGTTATTGTGAAGGCAGTGATATATTTTCGGGTAAGTCAGACGTCATTGTCTGTGAAGGGTTTGTTGGCAATGTTGCATTGAAAACCTGTGAAGGAATTGCCAAACTTATCATGTTTAAGTTTACAAAAGCGTTGAAAAAGCACCTTTTTTATCGTTGCTTGGCATTTTTACTCAGGCCCGTCATAAAAAAACTGTATAAACGTGTGAACCCCGACCAGTATAATGGCGCAAGTCTGGTAGGATTGCGCGGTATTGTAGTGAAAAGTCACGGAAATGCGTCGAAGAAGGCATTTATGGCTGCTATCGAAGAAGCGGCCAGAGAGATCGACAGACGTATTCCAGATAAGATCCAGGCGACCTTTGAAGAAATGGCGCCGATTGAAGAGACATCTGCCAGATCCTAGTTTCATCCAAATAGTGTTGCTAAGGAAACGGCAGGATATAGAAATCAAAAGAGCACACTATGTCACAAAAGATTGCTTTACTATTCCCAGGCCAGGGCTCTCAGAGCGTTGGTATGCTGGCGGAATTATTAGAAACTTCCCAGGTTGTTCAGGACACGTTTGCAGAAGCCTCTGCAGCGCTGGGTTACGACTTAGCTAAATTAGTCGTTGATGGTCCTGAAAGCGAACTAAACGAAACACATCGCACTCAGCCTGCATTGCTGACTGCCAGTGTCGCGATTTTCCGTCAATGGCAGACTGAACAGGTCGACGCTGAGTTGGTATTGGCTGGTCACAGTCTGGGTGAATATTCAGCGCTGGTATGTGCGGGTGTGCTTGATCTGGCCACGGCCGTTAAACTGGTAGAAAAACGCGGTCTGTACATGCAACAGGCAGTGCCGGCAGGTACGGGGTCTATGGCGGCAATTATAGGCCTGGATGATGATGTCATCGCGACAATCTGTGCAGAGCAGGCTGAACAGCAAGTGGTGGCCCCGGTAAACTATAATTCACCGGGTCAGGTGGTCATTGCTGGCCATAAAGAAGCGGTTGAGCGTGCATCTGCTGCTTGTAAAGAAGCGGGTGCTAAACGCGCATTGCCATTGGCTGTAAGCGTGCCTTCTCACTGTGCGCTGATGAAGCCGGCTGCACAGCAACTGGCTGCAGATCTGGCAGAGATTGAGTTCTCTGCGCCGACATTCCCTGTCATTAATAATGTTGATGTCGCGCAGCAGCAAAGTGGTGAAGCAATTAAAGATGCACTTGTTCGCCAGTTATACAGCCCGGTTCGTTGGACCGAAACTGTTCAGCAATTGGCGAAAGAAGGGATCACACAGGCTTACGAATTTGGTCCGGGTAAAGTACTGACCGGTCTGGCCAAGCGAATTGATAAATCTGTAGCGTGCAGCGCCGTCAATGATGCGGCCGCAATCACGTCTGCAAAATAAATGACGGAATTATATATGACAAACCTATTTGATTTGACAGGTAAAGTTGTACTTGTCACGGGCGCAAGCCGAGGCATTGGTAAAGCAATCGCGAACGCGATGGTAGCACAGGGTGCAAAGGTAGCTGGTACTGCAACAAGTGAGTCAGGTGCAGACAGAATCTCTGAGTATCTGGGTGACAATGGTAAAGGGTACAAGTTAAATGTAACCGACGCAGATTCAATCGAAGCAACACTACAGGCGATTAAACAAGACCTGGGTGATGTAGATGTGCTGGTAAACAATGCCGGTATTACGCGTGATAACCTGTTGATGCGTATGAAAGATCAAGAGTGGGATGAGATTCTTGATACCAACCTGAGCTCAATTTTCCGATTGTCTAAGGCTGTTTTGCGTCCTATGATGAAGAAAAAATCAGGTCGTATCATCAATATTGGCTCGGTAGTTGGCACTATGGGTAACGCAGGTCAGGCAAACTACGCTGCAGCGAAAGCGGGTGTCATTGGCTTTTCGAAATCGATGGCTCGTGAAGTCGCTTCACGGGGTATTACTGTGAATGTGATCGCACCGGGTTTTATCCAAACTGACATGACTGATGAGCTAACTGACGAGCAAAAAGCAGCAACGCTCGCGAACGTGCCGGCAGGACGTCTTGGTAAGCCAGAAGAGATCGCAGCAGCAGCAGTTTACCTCGCATCAGACGCCGGAGCCTATGTTTCAGGCGAAACTTTACACGTAAACGGCGCTATGTACATGGTGTAACAATTGTCAGCGAGATTGAAGTTTTTGTGATCTTGCGGCAATCTTACTTGAAATTGCTAGTAAAATAGGCGATAAAAGTAGAAAATATTTAGTAACAGGTTTGACCAGAAAAAAAAGTCATGGTCAATCCTTGAATCACAGTATGATGCGCCGTAAACTACGCCGCAATCTGAAATTAACGCGATAGCGTTTAAATAAAGGAAAGAAGAATGAGCGACATCCAAGAACGCGTAAAAAAAATCATCGTTGAGCAACTAGGTGTTAAAGAAGAAGAAGTAAAATCAGAAGCGTCTTTCGTAGACGATCTGGGTGCTGATTCTCTTGATACTGTTGAGCTGGTAATGGCTCTTGAAGAAGAGTTCGACACTGAGATCCCTGACGAAGAAGCTGAGAAAATCACTACTGTTCAGGCAGCGATCGACTACGTTACTGCTCACGCTGAGTAATTAACGGCTTTAAATTGGGGCAGCGTTCGCTGCCCTGATTCTTTATACCCCCCATCATTTCGAAAATCCCTTTTGGAGGAAACCGTGGCTAAACGTCGAGTCGTAGTAACTGGCTTAGGTATGTTGACGCCGTTAGGTAATGACGTTGAGTCAACCTGGCAGGGCTTGTTAGAAGGCCGAAGTGGTATTCGCAATATCACACACTTTGACACTACTCAGTTCGGTACTAAATTTGCGGGTCTGGTCAATGATTTTGACGAGACTCAATTCATGTCAAAGAAAGACGCCAAGAAAATGGACTTGTTCATTCAGTACGGTGTTGCTGCGGGCGTACAGGCGCTTAAAGATTCCGGATTGGAAATCACAGAAGACAACGCCAATCGTGTAGGCGTAGCTGTGGGTTCTGGGATCGGGGGCCTGACACTGATTGAAGAGAACCATGTTAAGTTACTTAACAGTGGTCCACGTAAGCTGTCTCCATTTTATGTACCTTCGACCATTATCAATATGATATCGGGTCATTTGTCGATTATGCACGGTCTGAGAGGTCCTAATATCTCTATCGTTACGGCATGTACGACAGGTCTGCATAATATTGGTCATGCGGCACGTATGATTGCCTACGGTGATGCAGATGCTATGGTTGCCGGTGGTGCCGAGAAAGCATCAACGCCAATTGGTATGAGTGGCTTTAGCGCAGCCCGCGCTCTGTCTACACGTAATGACGACCCACAAGCTGCGTCTCGCCCCTGGGATAAAGATCGTGACGGTTTTGTGCTGGCTGACGGTGCAGGTGTGATTGTACTGGAAGAGTACGAGCATGCTAAGGCGCGTGGTGCCAAGATCTATGCCGAACTGGTTGGTTTTGGCATGAGTGGTGATGCATACCATATGACATCGCCGCCTGAAGACGGTGCTGGTGCTGCGTTAGCGATGGAAAATGCCCTACAAGATGCGGGTGTAAATGCTCAGCAGGTTGGCTACATCAATGCGCATGGTACGTCTACGTCAGCGGGTGACAAAGCTGAAACCTCTGCGGTTAAGTCTGTGTTCGGTGATGCTGCAAAAGATGTAATGGTGAGCTCGTCTAAATCAATGATGGGCCACTTGTTGGGGGCTGCAGGCTCAGTAGAGTCTATTATCAGTATTTTATCACTACAGCACCAAAAAGTGACACCGACTATCAACCTGGACAATCCAGACGAAGGGTGTGACTTAGATTATGTGCCACATACTGCACGTGATGCTAAGTTGGACTATGCGCTATGTAACTCATTTGGGTTTGGCGGAACAAATGGCTCTTTGCTATTTAAAAAAGTCTGATAGTTGATAAATCATAAAAGCCCGGCAGAGCCGGGTTTTTTTATGCCTTTTTGACGTTGTCTCAACAATGAATATGGTACAGTTGGGCTAATATTTTTGAGGTGATAAAGAGTGATGCAGCAGGTTAATAGCCGAGATCGGGGATTAAATTATGGCGATGGCTTTTTTACAACGATCAGAGTGTATGAAGGCAAGCTGGACAGGTGGGAAGGACACTTACAACGTCTGAAGCAGTGTGCAAGCGCGTTGTATTTCCCGGCGCTTGATCTGAGTGCGTTGTCAGAGCACTGCGAAAGCGTTGCGACGCAGCTAAATGACGGGGTGCTTAAGGTGGTGATCACCCGAGGCGAGGGCGGCAGAGGCTATGGATTACCTGACGAACCGCAACCAACTACTTTGGTCTCTTCATCGCCTTATCCTGCTCACTATTCAGAATGGCGTGAAAACGGGGTGTGTCTTGCTCTGTCTGATGTTCGCCTGGGTCATCAACCTTTGTTAGCAGGATTAAAAACACTGAATCGCCTTGAGCAGGTCCTGATTAAACAAAACGCCGCAACTAAACAAGCTGATGACGTATTGGTCATGGATTTACAGGGGGAGGTGATTGAAAGCTCCGCCGCTAATATTCTGATCTGTAAAGATAAGCGTTGGTATACCCCGGATTTGTCTCGCTGTGGGATCCAGGGCGTGTTTCTCTCAAGCCTACAACAGCATAACACCATAGAAACGGCCACATTGGACTTAACTTCAGTATGTGCGGCGGATGCTGTTTATCTGTGTAACAGCCTGATGGGTCTTGTACCAGTGCGTCAGATAGCGCATCAGCAATTTAGTCTGAGTCAGGCACAGGCATTGGCTGCGGAGCTTGTTGTTAAAGCATGATGAGAAAACTGATTTTACTTTTGTTGTCTGGCTTGGTCATTGTTATGCTGACTGCCGCCCAGTATGTGTCGCATGTTAGCGATGCGCCTTTGTTAAGTGATACTCGCTATTTTGAGGTTAAACGGGGTGATACTTTTGCGGCAATTTGCCAGCGCTGGCAGCAAGCGCATTGGATTGACCGTTGCCTGCCTTATCAAGTTTATGGAAAATTGTTCCCTGAGCGAGTTAACGTTAAAGCGGGTGTTTACGAATTGCAAGGCCTGAGCGTGCTTGACGCGTTGTCAAAGTTATCCTCCGGTGCACAGGCCGATTTTATGTTTACGATTATAGAGGGGCAAACCTTTAAACAGGTATTGGCAAACCTCAAAGCAGCTCCTTTTATCGATTTTGACCTGACTGACACGGATCTTGCTCTGCACGTTGGGGGAGATGCAGATGAGCTGTTTGGCGCTGTGGACTCTCACCCGGAAGGCTGGCTGTATCCTGAGACCTATCATTATCATGCCCACAATAAAGCGTCCACCTTGCTCAGGCATGCCAGTGAACGTATGCAAACCCAGCTGGCTTTGGCCTGGCAGCAACGTGCACAAGATCTGCCTATAAGTTCAGCCTATGAAGCATTGATCCTGGCGTCCATCATTGAAAAAGAGACGGGTAAAGCACAGGAGCGGCCAGTGATAGCGTCTGTTTTTGTAAACCGTCTGAACCGAAAAATGCGATTGCAAACTGATCCAACAGTGATATATGGTCTGGGTGATAGCTTTGACGGAGACATTAAGCGTCGTCATTTGCGCGAGTATACGCCGTATAATACATACAGAATTAAAGGGTTACCTCCAACGCCTATCGCAATGCCATCATTTGATGCAATTAAAGCGGCAACTCAGCCCGCACAGACTGATTACCTTTATTTTGTTTCCAAAGGTGACGGCAGCCACTATTTTTCCAAGTCCTTAAAAGAGCATAACCGGGCGGTACAGCGTTATATATTGAACAAACATAATGGCTAAGTGCTTGAAAATGAGTGAGTGCCCTTAATCTCTGATCTCAAGCAGCTGTATATTGTAGACAAATATGGTATACCAGCATCACAACACTACACAGAATAAAAAACTGGAGCTCTGAAATGAATAAGTTGAACGCGCTCACGCTGGCCGTAGCGATGGCTCTGACTGGCTGTGCTCAGGATAGTCGGGTCAATCAGACCGATTCAGCAGCCATTGCCGCTGCACCATTATCTCGTGCCGACATTGACAAACAAGTTAACGCATATACGCAAACCTTCATTAATCATCAGCCCGCACTGGCAACCTCATTAAAGTTGCCTGCCGAGCAATACGGTAGTTATGCCGACAGATTGCCCGACTACTCAGCATCTGGCATGCAGGCACTGCAAATTGATATGAATAACGCTGCGGAAAAACTAAAGCACCTACAATCGCATAAAATGAACGAAGATGACCGCCTGCACCTGCGTGTGAACGAGGTATTGGCGCGTTACTATGCTGGTGATGCACAATTTAGTGGGGGCTATATCGACACCTGGGGCGGGCACCTCCCATATATCGTTAACCAGCTTTCCGGACCTCTGGTAGACATTCCCAATCTACTCAAAGATCAGCACAGCGTTGAGAACCTGCAGGACGCACAAGATTACCTGAGCAGGCTGGAAGCGTTCGCAATACTCACCGAGCAAGTCCGTGGCAAACTGGCAGAGGATGCCGAAAAGGGCATTATTTTGCCTAAGGTCTTGTTTCCGAATACCTTTGGCTATTTGAATAACTTCATCGCGCATGCCAGTGATAAGCACCCGCTGGTCACTTCGTTCGAGCAGAAATTATCAACGCTGACAGCTGTAACTGCAGAGCAACGCACTCAGCTTATCGCGACTGCGACTGGGCTGGTAAATGAACAAATTTATCCAGCTTACCGCCGGGTGATCGCAGATCTGAAAGTATTGCAAGAAAAAGCACCTGAAAAAGTCGGGATCTGGGCTCAGCCAGGCGGGGAAGCTTTCTATCAGCATGAAATTACGTATCTGGCTGACTCAGATCTTAGCGCACAGCAGATCCATGATATTGGTCTTGCCGAGGTTAAACGGATCACAGAGCGGATGGATCAGATCCTGCGCGAAAATGGTTATACCACAGGCTCTGTGGGCGATCGTATGAAGCAGCTCAACGATGAGCCGCGCTTCTTATACGAAGACAGTGACGCAGGAAGAGAAGCCTTATTAACCTTCTTACGGGGTGAAATTGAGACCATTAATAAAAAGGCACCGCAATACTTCTCGACATTACCGCCGCAAAAAGTTGAGGTTCGTCGTATTCCCAAGGAAGTTGAAGCGGGTGCACCGGGTGGCTATTACAGTGCGCCTTCTTTGGATGGCAGCCGTCCGGGTGTATTTGCCATCAACCTTAAAGACATGAAGGCGGTGCCAAGCTTTGGCATGAAAACGCTGACTTATCATGAAGCGGTGCCCGGTCACCACTTCCAGATTGCCCTGAACATGTTGCAAACAGACATAGGTCTGATGCGTCAGAATGCGTCATTCAATGGCTATATCGAGGGCTGGGCTCTGTATTCCGAACTTGTTGCCTACGAAATGGGTATGTACGAAGGCGACCCGTTCGGTGATCTCGGTCGTTTGCAGGCCGAAGCCTATCGTGCTGCACGCCTGGTGGTTGATACGGGTCTGCATTACAAACAGTGGACGCGTCAGCAGGCGATAGAGTACTTCGCGGAGGCCACAGGCTCGGCAATGAGTGATGTCACGTCGGCCATTGACCGCTATATTGCCTGGCCGGGACAGGCGCTTGGTTACAAACTGGGTATGATCAAACTCGTTGAATTGCGTGATAAAGCCCGCAATGCGCTGGGTGATAAGTTTGATGTCAAAGCGTTCCACGATGTCATTTTGCTTAAGGGCGCAAGGCCACTGGCCATTGTAGAAGATGATGTTGACCGCTGGGTGGCATCACAAAGTTAAAGAAAAAGGTGGCGCAGCCACCTTTTTTTATCTCTTTATTTGGCCTTAACAGGTCAATACCAATTTCATTTCTGTTTTTTAATTCCAGATAACGCCATTGCATTACTGCTGTGTCCTTGATTGCTACTTTCATTGCTGAACAAACAATAAATGAATAAAAAATATTGTATACAATATAAATTCATTGTAGGGTGAATAGGTCTGACACAGACAAATCATCAATGGGAACTCAACAGGAATTAGAAATGCGTAACAATCAAAATAATACGCAGGCGATCCGTCATACCCTGGCTGCGAGTGCAATAGCGCTCGCATTAGGGAGCGCGGTGCCTGTACTTGCAGCGGACGGTAACAGTCTGGTTAGAGGTAATATCGTCAGTGGACAGGGCAGTGAGCTCAACGAAGTTGAACTGGTGTTTATTCATAAAGCTAAGGGGTTGACCTTCAGCACAACAACCAATGCTCAGGGTGAATATATCCTGCGTAACCTGCCAGTTGGTCAGTATCAGGTTACGATTAGCAAAGATGGTTTTGAGTCGGTTATGGAAGAACAGATTCAGGTAAACATCGGCCAGTCAGTGCTATTGGATGCACAACTTTATCGTGCAGGTGCCACTGATATTGAGCGTATTGCTGTGTCGGGTACCGCCATTCGTCGGGTCGATATGGCTTCATCAACTGCGGGTGTCACTTACACAGATGAGGAAATCAAAGCCATGCCCGTTAATACTGGTTTTGAAAGTATCGCATTGCTGGCTCCTGGTACTGCAGAGCCTGGAGGCTCAGACTTTAAAGGTGCGTCTAGCTTTGGTGGCTCCTCTTCAGCTGAAAATGGCTATTATTTTAACGGTCTGAATGTCACCAGTATTCGCACTGGCTTGGGGTCCATTCGTTTGCCCTGGGAGGCCATTGCGCAAACTCAGGTTAAAACAGGGGGTGTCAGCCCAGAATTTGGGGGCGCACTCGGTGGGATTGTGAATGCAGTATCTAAATCCGGTGATAACGATTTCAAATTAGGTGTCGAAATGCGCTATGACCCGAATAGTCTGCGAGACCAGCATGACTCTATCTACCAGAGTAATGGTGTTGTGGGTTATGACACCAATACTCAGCAGTCAGACGAGTCCTTTAAGGAAATTCAGGTATGGGCCAGCGGCGCGTTGATTGAAGATTCGTTGTTCTTCTATGGATTACTGGCTCCACGCAGAGAAAACCATACCTGGGCAAGACAAACTGTCTACAACGATCGTGATCGCGAAGAAGATCGCTGGTTTGCTAAGTTAGACTGGTTTATCAGTGAAGACCACTCCGTGGGCTTTTCAGCGATGAACAACAAACGGACCTGGGATACCACATCCTATGGATATGACTGGGAAACCAATGTAATAGGTGAGCAACGCGGTGTTGCTGCCCCCGGCGAAGACGGCGGCAAAGTATACAGTCTTAATTACAACGGTTATATCAATGATTTTTTCTCAGTCTCCGCTGTATTGGGTCGGGTATCGGAAAATGTCGAAAACGTGGTCGCATCTACAGAGCCGGGCGTGTGGGATGAGCGTGATGGCTTTGTCACCGTGTCGTCTCATACCGCGAGTAGTGTCACAGAAGAAGAGTTTGTGCGCGATCAGTTTAAACTCGATTTTACCTGGGATCTCGAAATGCACTCTGTGTCATTTGGTCTGGATTACAGCAAGATCACGGTTGACTATTATGAAGGTCAAAATGGCTTAGGTGAGGCACAGGGGTGGTGGACTATCTTAACCGCGTCAGAAGGCGATATTTCTGGTGCGCCACAGGGCACGGATTACATTGAGCGCCGGGTGCGCACCAGAGAGGTGGATTCTGACTCGACTGCACTGGCATTCTATGTAAACGACAGCTGGCAGGCGACGGATAATCTGGTACTGAATTTGGGCTTCAGATACAGCGAATTTGAAAACACGGTTTCCGATGGGCGTGCTTTCGTTGATATGAAAAATCAGTTTGCACCCAGATTGCAAGCCATTTATGACTTACATGGTGATGGCAGTGCAAAAATCTTTGCAACTTATGGTCGTTATTTTCAGCCCGTCTCGGTCAATATGAACGTGACACAAGGGTCTTCTTCCATTGAATGGTTTGAGTATTATGCATTGGACGAAGTGGATGCCAATGGACTGCCAGTACTGGGGGCAGATGGCTCTCCCAGCCGAGGTGCACAGTTGCGCGATCGCTACTGGCGTCAACGCGGTATTACGGAACCCGGATTGATTGCTTCATCAAGCTTAAAACCCATGTACTCAGATGAATTCACTCTGGGTTATCAGCAAGAAGTGTTCGGCGATATGGCACTGGGTATTCGTGCTATTTATCGGGATCTGGGACGTAGCGTAGAAGATACCGACGTGGGCCCAGTGTTAGCGAAAAAGCTGGCTGAAATGGGAATTTCAGACAATGTCGGGCAAAGTTCCTACTATGTGCTGAATAACCCGGGCGAAGCCATTACCATGAGCTATGACTTCGACGGTGATGGTCAGGTGGATGAGATAAACCTGAGTGCAGAGGAGCTGGCATTACAACAAGCTAAGCGTAAGTATCTGGCGTTGGAGTTTACGCTGGAAGGCAGTATCACCGATCGTTTGAGGATCAACTCATCTTATACCTGGTCTCATAGCTACGGGAATACCGAAGGATTAGTCAAAACTGACAATAATCAGGCGGATCCAGGTTGGACGACATCATATGATTATGCCGATTTGATGGACAATGGTTACGGCAATTTGCCTAATGATCACCGCCACGCGTTTAAGTTTGCCGGTGCATATGAACTGACTGATGAGTTGACATTGGGGATGGTTGCACGCGCCATTTCAGGCCGCCCGACCAACTATTTATCTTTGCACCCCCGTAATGTTGATAGCTGTAAGAACGGCAGCCCCTGGGATGCGTGTGTGAGCCGGGATTACGGTCATGTTAGCCATTATGATGAGAACGGCAATGCGGCGCCGCGAGGCAGCATTGATACCTTACCTTGGTTGACCAACATAGATTTATCCATGACTTACAACACTGAAATTTCAGGTCATGATTTGATGCTCAAAGCCACAGTATACAACCTGCTGAATAACGATGCTGCGTTGGACATCACCGAAACGAGAACACGAAATAGCTCGGTAGAAGGTCAGGAACTGGAGCTCAATCCAGATTATGGTCTGGTGACCCGCCGTCAGGAGGAGCGCTACATTTCCCTGGTTGCTCGTTTTACTTTTTGATCGTTTGTTTCCCTGGTTAGTCGGGCTTCGTGCCCGGCTTTTCTTTATGGAGAAGTGATGAAATTAGATTTTAGCCGGTGTCAGATGCCACAACACTGGACACAAGTAACAGCATTGGACATGCATACGGCTGGCGAACCGCTGCGTATTATTACCTCAGGTGTGCCTGAGCCGAAAGGGAATAACATGGCAGACAAACGCCTGTATTGCCTGACGCACTATGAAGACATGCGCAAAATGCTGATGTTTGAGCCACGCGGACATGCAGATATGTATGGTGCGTTGCTGACAGAGCCGCAGCGTGCAGACAGCGCCTTTGGCGTCTTGTTTATGCACAATGAGGGGTATTCCACCATGTGTGGTCATGCGGTAATTGCGTTGACTGAGTTGGTAAGAACCCAAAGCTCAGAGACTGTGGGCGAGCATCAGTTGAAAATGGATACGCCTGCGGGGCAGATCTGCGCGTTTTATTCTGGCGACAAAAAACAGGTTGGATTTTACAACGTCGCGTCTTTCGTTTGTCAGCTGAATGTGCCGGTAATACTGGCCGGAATGCGCACTGTGTACTGTGATATTGCATTTGGTGGTGCTTATTATGCGTATGTCGACGCTGATCAACTCGATCTGGCTCTGAGCCTGCGAAATAGTGAAGAGATCATTAGTCTGGGCAGGAAAATAAAACGCGCATTAGCAGGCAAGGTTCAACTTGAACACCCTGAAGACATGTCGTTGGGTTTCTTATATGGCGTTGTGTTTTATTCCAATTTACAGGTGAGCGGGTCACATTGCCATAGTCGTCATGTGTGTATTTTTGCTGATGGTTCGCTAGATCGCAGCCCCACAGGGACAGGTGTTAGCGGCAGAGCCGCATTGCTGGCTGCACGGGGAGCGCTTGGCAGGGGCGAGACTATCTATATTGAAGGGATTCTGGCATCCGGATTTGATGTCGGTATCGATGCGGTTTGTCAGTATGGTGGTCGGGATGCGGTGCGACCAAAAGTAACAGGCGAAGCATATGTCACCGGGGAACATACATTTTGGCTGGATCCTGACGATCCAATTCAACAAGGATTTATTCTACGATGAATCAGTATCTACAACGACAAACTAAATTACGCAATTTGCTGAAGTCATCCGGATATCAGGGCATGGTGGTATTCGGCTACGAAAATATCCGTTACTTGTGCGGGTTTAGCGGACATGCAGCAACGTTGTTGCTCAGCCTTGAGCAATGTCAGCTGATCACAGACTACCGCTATTATGAGCGTGCGCAGGCTGAAACGCAGCAGGCTGAAGTCATATTGAGACACAGAGACACTGAAAGCCTGGGTCAGTGCCTGAGTTGCTTATCCGCAGAGCTAAAGGCACTGGCATTTGATGCTGCACATATTGATGTAGGTCAGTGGCAAGAGATCAGCCGCGAGCTTTCTGGTCGTGTATTAACACCCTGCACAGGTTTTATTGAGCAATTACGACAAGTGAAAAGTGAGCAGGAAATTTCCTGCATTCGTCAGGCCGCTCAAATCGCTGATCAGGCATTGGCGGATACCTTGCCACTCGTGAAAGCAGGGATCAGTGAGCGCGACCTGGCCCTGGAGTTGGATTATCGTATGCAAAAGCTGGGGTCTGAGGGAGTATCTTTTGACACCATTCTCTTATTTGGCCCACGCAGTGCCTTGCCTCATGGTAACCCCTCGACGCAGAAGCTTCAGTATGGGGACTTAATCTTGGTTGATTTTGGGGCTGTTGTTGATGGCTATCGCTCTGATATGACCCGTACTTATGTCTACGGTAAACCCAGTGTGTCGCAGCGCAGCATGTTTGATACGGTACAAAGTGCCCAGCAAGCAGCGCTGGCAAGGGCCTGTGCAGGCGAAGACTGTCAGGTGCTCAATGCGGCTGCGCATGCGGTCATGATGAACAGTGATTTTGCCCAGTATGCAGGAGAAGGGCTGGGGCATGGTCTCGGGCTTTTTCTGCATGAACAGCCCTTCATCAAACCGGGCGTTGATTACCGCCTGGAACCAGGCAATGTGATCACCATTGAGCCCGGGATTTATATTCCAGACGTTGGTGGCGTAAGGCTGGAAGAAGATATTGTGATTACACACTCTGGCTATGAGTTGTTGACTCATACCCCACAAGATTTTGAGCTATAAAGGAGTCATTATGAAAGTGATAGAGCGAGAGCAGGTACAGCAGGCACTGAGTTTTCCCACTTTGATTGCTGCGCTGCAACGGGGGTTTGCGAGCGCGCATATCATGCCCAGGCGCAGTGTCTTTGAGCTGGATGCGCAGGCCACGCATCATGACGCTTTTGCTGTGCTGCCAGCATGGAATGACTCAGTGATAGGTGTTAAGGCTTTTACCTACTTTCCGGGCAATGAAGTACATGGCAAAGCCAGCCTGTATTCAAAAATCATGTTGTTTGGTCGTGAGCACGGTGAACCTTTGGCGTTGGTGGACGGCACTCAGGTGACTTTATGGCGCACGGCTGCTGTTTCTGCGCTCGCGGCATCTTATTTAGCCAGAGAAGACGCGAGGCACCTGGTGATGTTTGGTGCAGGGAAACTGGCACCTTATATGGTGCGTGCCCATCTGGCGGTAAGAAATTACGAGAAAGTGACGCTGGTTGCCCGAAATCCGGACAAAGGAGCAACCCTGAAAGCGACTCTGGCGCAGGACTTTCCCGAGGTCGACTTTGTGCTTGGCCAGAGTAGTGCGGGGCTCATAGGTTCAGCAGATGTAATTTGTGCTGCGACGGGCAGCCATACTCCGTTGTTTGACGGGCGTTGGCTGAGTCCGGGAACACATATAGATCTGATTGGGAATCATCATAAAGATGCGCGAGAGATTGATACCGCAACATTGCTTGCCAGCCGGGTATATGTTGACAGTAAAACCAATGTTCTGAATGAGGCTGGGGAATTGCTTATCCCTATTGCGGAAGGGGTGTTTAGTGCGGATCAAGTAGCAGGAGAGTTGGCCGACATGGCTCGGAAAAACTGTTTCCTGAGGCAGGATGGCAGTGAAATTACGTTGTTTAAATCGGTTGGTACTGCGCTCAGTGATTTGCTGGCCGCTAAACTGGTGCTGGAGCAAAGTTAAGATGTGGAAATCGACAAGGAGGAATAAACAACGTTGTCGTATGTGTCCAATCATTGGGCTGGTGGTTGTGAATGATAAACGCTTGCTTAATCCGCTGGTTTGCCATCAGGCGCATATGTTGGTGACGTATCAATACGATGGGCAACCCAGGAGCGATACCTTGCTGTATGATCCGATTTTGCTTGAACGATTCAAGTCAGGCCAGTCATGTCAGGTGCTTGCTGATGGTCAGGGTATTGTTCAGGCTTAACACTTTCAAACACTCTCTCACTGAAAGGTACGCAAAGACTTTATACACTTTACCCGAATAAAATAAACACAGTCAGGGTAAATATTATGAAAAACTGGATAGCATTCTCTTTGGTCGCCGTATTCGCAAGTGGCTGCGCGCATCACAACAACGTCCGTCCGTCAGCAGATGGCAAGCACTATGTGAACTTGACAGCAGAAACCAGAGAGGCGGCAGGCAAGGAAGCACTGGAACAGGCAAACCATTATTGCGATGAACAAGAACGTGGTCACGCCTATATTCAAAATGAAGATATTACCTATATGGGGTCAATGCCCGAGCAGGAATATCTGCAAAAGCGTAATATCGCAACGGCGGTTGAAGCAGCTGGTACGGCGATGTGGATTTTGGGTGAAAATGCCGTAGATGATGTGGGCGCAGCCATGAGCATTGGCGGTGGTATTGCAGAAGATTCAATGGGCGAACCGTATCAAATCACTTTGGCATTCAGCTGTAAGTAACCCTATGCCTGAGATAAAAGCGGGCCTTTGATACTCGGTTCTTACTCTGATTTATCACCCGCTCTGGCTCTGGCTGGAGTCCAAAGGTTGTTGTTTTTTAGAGCGATTTGGTTACACTATTAACAAGTCGTTAGATATTGTACCAGGCATTTGCATGCTCACCCGGGTTGCTCATTTTTCACTTCTATTGGTTATCCTACTGTGCTGGCAGGGGCAGTCTTTTGGTGCCACCGAAGCACAGAAGCCAATCAATATCGCGGTTGTGGGCAAGACCAAAAACGACAGCTTTTATCAGCAATCTCACAAAGGTTGTCAGCGCTTTGCCCGGGACTATCCAAATGTGCATTGCATTTATGATGGTGCGGATGACTATCAGGACGTCAGAACACAGGTATTGATTGTCAAAGAGTTGATCCGAAAGGGCATTGACGGATTACTTATCTCCACCACGGATTCTCAGTTTCTAGTTGATGGCGCGCTCAAATTGGCAGCAAAACATGCCGTCCCGGTTATTACTTTTGACTCCGATCTGCTTTCAGAGCACGAAGCCTACCGGCTCGCGTATGTCGGCACCAATAATTTTGACTTCGGTAAAGCGCTGGGTGAAGAGGCTAAGCGTTTTAAAGTCGAACTACAGCAGTACATATGCCTGCAATCAGGGCACCAGACGACCCCAAACCTGAACCAACGTATTGCGGGTGTTCGCTATGCGTTGTCCGGTCAAAGCACGAAGAGACTGTCAGGTGAAAATGGGTGGGTTGAACATTATCGCTGTCCGTTGTTTACATTTGGCAGACGGGCTGATGCATTGGATCAGCTCGTTACTATGATGAAATACCCTGATCCCCCCATTTTTCTTGCTGTTGCCGGGTTTGCGCAGTTTAATCCTGATTACATCACTCGCATGGCACAGTTCAAATCCCTTATTGCTGATAAGAAGCGGGTGATCATTTCCGCTGATACTGAAAACAGCCAGCTCAAGGCGCTGCAAAGAGGGTTGTCAGTGACCAATATCGGGCAGAAGCCCTTTGAAATGGGGCGTCTTGGTGCTGAGCTTCTGCATCAATTTATTACGCGAGGCACTGCACCTGCTCAATCCCACTATTTTTTGGATTTTCATTATTGCAATAAAGGAAATTCGGATACTTGTACAACCAACCATTGATATTTACCTTAGTGATACTAAAATAATTTAATAAACATAATCTTAAATGCTCGGTAGGTAGATGAAGAAGTCCTTGTTATTGTTGCTGTTGTTATGCAACAACGCGTTCGCCGGGCCCTTGCAATTTGTGTCAATTAATTACCTGATTGAGCAGGAAGTGGGCCGTCTGGTTTTACCTGAAATCTATCAAAAGCTGAATGTGTCAATTGTCATTACACCTTATCCGGGGAAGCGTGCACAGCAGCTGGTACGCAGCGGAAAAAGACATGGTGAAATCATGCGCATTTTTAGCTACGGTAACGAAAACCCTCACACCGTTCGCGTTCCTACGCCGTATTATACGTTAGAGACAATGGCATTTATTCGCAATGATGGCAAAGTTAACATCCAAAGTGAACAAGACTTAAGCCGGTACCGAATTGCCAAAGTGCGTGGTGTAAAACACACCAACAATATCACTGACGGGATGCCCCGAGTCGAGGACACTGATACCACAATCCAGGCGCTTAATCTGGTATCCAAGGGGTTGGCTGACGTTGCGCTGACCAATCGCATTGATGGTTTGGTGATGCTGGCACAGGCGGGGATTGAAAATGTCATACCCCATCAGCGCAGCTTTCGTGAACTCGCGCTCTATCACTATATTCATAAAGATCAGCAACATTGGGTCGAAGAAGTGGATGCCGTATTGCGTGGCATGAAGCAAAGCGGTGAACTGGCAGAGTTAATAAGAAAAGCAGAGAACCAGGTTATCACGCAGCACTGTCGGCAAAGCACAACGGCGACTGCACTATGCCAACAGCATATGCTTCACGAGGAAGATTGAGCAGCGCGATTGGCGCGCCAATGGCGTATCTTATTGCCAAAGCTGAGCTTTAAGCGCCAGTAAACAATCACAAGTAAGATGAGCAGGCCCGGTAGCTCTAACATACCTGAGTCGACAAAAGACTGTGGTAGCATCTTGGCGGCACCTTGTGACACAAATGAGCCGACCGATATAAACAAGGCAAAGCACATTCTCCATAAATGACGCATCAATCGCGGTGTGGAGGCAAGCCCTTGCGCATACACCAGGCGCATGTCGCCAATAAAAGACAGTGCGGCGAGTAGTGCAAAAAAGTAGTAGTCATAGACACTGATGCCATGTTTTATTTCAGCCTGGCTGGTGCCCGCCTGATTGCTGAAGTAAACACAAGCAATCACAATCAGCAGGGAGCACACGGGAAATGTGTAGTCAAACCTTCCCTGTGTATTAGGTGCAGATTTGACGGCCAGCCACCCCGACAGAACCAGGTAGGTTGTAAAGATGCCAGCGATGGCGGTGATGATCATAGGCTGTAGTATTGCGATCATTGTACCGCTGACAGCCATTATCAGCATGGTATAGACAAACCATGTCCCTGCCGAAGCGTGCAGTGACTTTCCTTTTGCTACGGCGATAGCGGTTGCACCGGCGGCAATGGCAACACTCCCTGTGATTATGTGCGCAAGCATAGTGAATGTAATCTGTTCCATCTTATGATCCTGTATATTGCGATGTGGTTGAGTTGCACTTTATACTGACTAGTCAAAGACTGTCGTCCGATACTAAAGGTTAGGACATGGATAATAATTATAAGTATTTAATTCATGGGGTTGAGTGATTTTGTTTGAGGCTGAATTAGCGTTTGTCTACACCTTTTTACTCGGTGCTGTGGGGCTGGCTTTGACCGTGTTAATTGACAGGGCGAGGCGCTGGCATTGCTATCGGGCGCTGGTACTGTTTCTTTTTTCGCTGCTTGTTATTTTGTCGGGTCCGTTTGTCTTTACACATTATCCGTCAGCCCAATATATCTATATCGCAGCTATCGTGCCTGCCTGGTTGCTGTTGTTTCCTTGCTTTTATTTATACACTCAAGCTTTAACATCACCCGTCCCCTGGCAATTTAATCGCGCTAGTATGTGGCATTTTATCCCAGCCTGCGTTTCATGTGTGCTGTCAGCGAGCCTGATACAATTGCCTGAGTCCGCGCTATTTGCCATTTTCTTTGCAGAGGGGGACGTCGAGCTGACGGCCGATGCACGTTTTACAGTCTGGCTGATCATTGCCTTGATGCTGTTTTGGCCGGTGCAAAGTTTGCTTTATGTGCTCAAAGCCTGGCGCAAGGTGATGAATTACAGACGTAAGTTGCAAGCGGTATTTTCAAACACCCAGGAACGTGAACTGAACTGGTTAGTTGTGGTACTGATATTGATGTTATTTACCTGGTGCTGGCTGGCATTGACACTTTTTCAGGATTTAAGTGCGCAACCCACGTTACTGCGTGAAGGGGGTATAGCAGTCCTGAGCACTATTAGCATTTGGTTTGTGCTGTTTTGGTCATTACGGCAAAAACCAGGTTTTGACAAAATCTATGGTTTCACCGAGCAGCTTGATGTGACAGGCGATGAGCATCGTGTTGTGACTAAGGAGCGTAGCGAAGTTAAATACCAGCACTCAGCGCTGAGCGACGAGAAGTCAAAACGCATTGCACAGAAGATCCATCGCGCGGTGGTGGCTGAGCAACTTTACCTGGATCCCGATCTGACTCTATACAGACTGGCTGAGTCTATCGGAGTATCAGCCAATTATGTGTCTCAAACCCTGAATCAGACCGTGGGACAATCGTTTTTTGATTATATCAATAAGGCACGGATTGACGCAGCGATTAAGCTGCTGCTGGCTGATGATAAGACTGTACTGGACATTGCTATGGCGGTCGGCTTTAACGCGCGCTCGTCTTTTTATAAGGCATTTAAAGCACATACAGGAATGACACCGGGTGAATATAAAAAAACGGTACGTGCCAGCAGGTAGATATTTCAGTGTATAAATTTTGTTGCATTTTGGTTGATTTAATTTGTTGTGTTTCTAGGGTTCAAGGGCTAACGTAAATGTGGCGATTAAATAAACAAGGAAACAAAAAATGAAAGTGAAAATAAATAAGCTGAAAAACCTTTCTGGCAATAACCGTTTATCTGCTAATCAAACACCTCAGGTGGCAGGTGGTAAGCATATTGAAATTACTAACTACAGACAGTGTGTTGCCAGTGAACCTAACTGGGGTTGCACAGGCGGTGCGTGTCGGGATTGATAACCGGCAATTGCTAGCCTCAGCGTCTTATTGCGACGCTGAGGTGCTGGCTTATTAAAGCAGCTGCATTAAACCGCAGATTAAAATGGCCTTTAAAATGTAAACCAATGGTTTAGCGTTTAATCAGTAAATCCGGTAGCGGCACGACAATCTTTTGTTTATTCACAGGCTCATCGGCCAGAAACCTGCGGATGGTTTGTGTGACCTCTGGTGAGCGCATAAACAGATTGTGACCTGCATTTTCTATTATTACCTGTGTAACGCGACTAAAGTTTTTGACAGCCTCTCGCTGGCTCTGCGGGTACGTGCGCCCATCTAGAGAACCTGAAAGCACTAATGTTGGTACATCAGATACTGGCGGGGTTCTAAACTCATCACCTAAGTCAAGTCTGTCGATCACGCCCTGAAGTTGTGGCATTGGAAAGTTTAGATACGGGCCAAGCAAAGCTGAACCGCTTTGGCGATTCACTTGTTCCAGCCGTTGCTGTGTAATCCCCGATGCAATGTCCATGGCCAATGGCATCAGTCTGAAGCTAATTTGTGCTTCGCGAAAATAACCTCTGTTTGCGATGTGCTGCAGTGGCTCAATGACCCCCATATCCAAAGCCCGGTAAAGTGCCAACAGGCGTTTCAGGCCTCGATGTGGATCGGCTATCATCCCAGATGCCAGACGCTGCATATGCCAGCGTTGAAACAGAAAACCTGTGTTCTTTCCTGTATCGTCAGAGATATGTAAGGTTATTGGCGCTGTTTCAAGGCGCTTATGGACTCTTCTGATCAGCCCGGCAACATCAGGGTAGAGCGCTTTGGCTTTTGATTGCGTGTTAATCGCATTCTGTACGCGGGCAAAGTAAGCGTCCGTCTGAGCTGGGAGTTTAACTGTCTGACCGAGCCCCTCGACACTGGCTAGTATCAGCTTATCCAGATTGTTGGGCATGGTTTTGGTTGCAGCCAACGCCAGATGAGTACCATAACTGATCCCCCACAAAGTCAGTTTGTCCGCTTTTAGGTGACGTCTGAGGTCATTCAGATCTTTGGCACTTTGCTCTGTCGTATACCCCTTCATGTCTATTCCTTGATTTTGCCAGAACGCGGCACACTCAAGCGCAGCGCGTTGGTACAAGTGCGCCACTTCCTGATCTGTTTGTCGTTTAGCTAAAGGAGTGGAAATGCTTGACTGGCATGCTGGTAATTCATCGGATTTACCGGTACCACGCTGATCCAGTGCAATCACATCTCCAAATTCACGCAGAGCCATAAACAAAGGAAAGCGAAAGTTGGCATATTCAGCCGTTTTTATGCCAGAGCCGCCAGGTCCTCCGGCCAGGTAGATGATAGGGCTGCCTGGTGTTTTAGTGGTGGCAGGAAAACGTACATAATGAATGCGAATATCCCGGCTGTCAGCCTGGTTGCGGTTTTCCGCAACGGTGATAAATCCTGCAAAGGCTGCCACTTGTTGGTTGTCCTGGGTTTTGAAAGTAATAGCCTGTTCGTTGTCATACATCAGAGGGGGCAGCTCCTGAGCGAAAGTACCTGAGGTCACTATTGTGCTAAGGAATAGTAGTACGCGTATGATGTAACTGCGAAAGTGCGTGTATCTGAAGTCTTTCATAGTGATATTCTTGTTTGCTAATTGTGCCTCCAGTTAACCTTGTTCCATTCGAATTATCATGCGATATTCTATCAAATGTATTGATTTTAATAGTAATATCGACAAACGGTTGAATTCAACCGGTCAAAGGTCGAGGTGGGGGAAGTGTGCAGTATTGTGATAACCGGCATTTACAAGTCATATTTTGTACGCTGCTATTATTAGTGTCAGCTAATTCGCTAGCACTAGACTGGGCACACATAAATTATCAACAGATACGTGTCTGTCCGGGTGGTGAAGTAATACCAAATTTTGAAGATGATGCGTGCATAACACAGTCGTTTTTTAGTGCTGATCCACAGAGACGGGCTATCTGGATAGAAGCTTCGCTGCATTTGCCTGAACGCTGGCAAGAAGGCGCTGAACCACTTGCATTTTACTTGTTTGCGAAAGCCTCCAGCAAGGTTTATCTCAATGGCAGGCTGCTGGGCACTAATGGTCGTGTTTCGCTGGATGGCAAACATGAGCTTGCCGGGCGCATGGACACCCGCTTTTATGTGCCCCCTGACTTAATCAGAGCAGGTGAAAACCGGGTAGTGATACATTTGTCTTCCCACCAGAGTATCTTGCGCCTATCTTCCCCTTTACATTTGGCGGCGCTGGGCAAGTATCAAAACAGCACTGATTACTTTGGCATTGAGCCGTATATGCAACTCAGTGTGCTATGTATCCTGTTACTTGGAGGGCTGTATTTGCTGATACTAAGGTTAAGCCCTTTGCGGGCAAAGATCCCTTCCGGCTTGATTTGGTTAATTGGTATCGCAGTTGTTCAGCTAGCCGTTGAACAACTGCGTGGCTGGTCCAGTTACCTGTATCCTTTGCATGACGTCAGACTAGTACTGATCTTAGTTTGTGCCATGACCTTTGGCTTTGGGCTACTGGTATATTTACTGCGTCTGTGTCAGTTCGATATCAAAGCAAAGCTGAGCGTTCTGGCTGCGGGTATGGGTCTCACCTTTATATTGGTATTTTTTAGTCCCGGGTTTGACTTAAAAACGACGCTGGCCGTGACGATTCCTGCGCTTGCCGGGGTGGGGGTTGTGTGCTGGTACTATTATCGGCATCGTACCGGCAAAGCTTTATTATTTGCTGCAGCATTGTGTGTTTTTGTTATGGCAGCAATGCTGAGCTTGCAATCGTTCCACAGTCTGCTTTTCTACGTTATGGTAACCCTATTGCTGGGCGTACTATTGGGGATGCATATTCGCCAACTGGGCGAACTTCAGATACAAACCATGGCGGATCAACAGGCCATTGCCAAGTTGCAGGTGAAACTTGCCCAACTGAATAAAACGGGCAGGCAGCAGTATCTCACGCTGACTTTTGGTAGTGCAACTGAGCGAATTGATGTCGGACAGATATTGTGGTGCCGCGCTGCGGGCGATTATGTTGAGTTACATCTGGATGGAGGCGGTGAGCGCCTGTATTCGGGAACACTGAAAAGCCTGATTGATAAACTACCTGGCACATTCATGCAGGTCCACAGATCTTACCTGGTTGATTTAGATAAGGTCAGGCGAATTACGCTAAATAAGGATAAAACGGAATCTGGATATGCGTTTCTTTATCTCAGTGATGGTAATCGCGTGCCCGTCAGTCGGCGTTTGCTAGGTCAGGTGAGGGGATCTATTGAGTGAAATAAAGTGTGCTACCAGGCGGTGCTGGTAGCACAGATGTCGAATTAGTCGATTAAATCTTCTACGCCGACGATAACCCAAGGCGCATCGCCTTGTGTCTTTCTTTCCAGGTGCCAAACTTCGTGAATTGGCTCTTCCTGCTTATCGCCAAGGTCACGATATTTACCTTTGAACATGACACTGACTTCCCAGGCGACCGGTGTGGTTTCTGCACGTACCAGCTGAGCATCAACAAACATCACTTCGGTTGCTACCTCACCGTGTTTTACACGGTCCTGTTTAAACTCTTCAACCAGCTCCGGGCTCAGGTACTCGGCCAGGGTCGCAAAGTCACTCTGGTTCCAGGCATTCTGAACTGTGTGATAGTGGTCACGGGCGCCTTGCAAGAAGCCATTTACATCAAAATCTGCAGGCAGGTTAAAGGGGACCTGTTCCTGCTGTTGACCAAATCCACCGCTCACTGGGGCCGATTGTGGTTGCTGGCGAAATTGTGGTTGCTGGCTTTGCGGTTGCCCACCATTGTTTTGGCCAAAGTTGCCACCACCAAAGTTACCACCTTGCGGCATACCTGCCATATGGGGTTGTTGGCGTTTGGTCATAAAGGATTTGATCACCTTGAACAACACAAAAGCCAGGATGGCAAACAAGATCATTTCCATAAACTGGAAGCCTTCAAAGTCATCGCCCATCATGGCCGCGATCAGGCCGCCGGCAAGTAAGCCACCCAGTACGCCTGCCATGATGCCCTTTTTATTGGACTTAGGTTTAGCGGTATTAGGTGCCAGAGTCTTAGTATCGACTTGTTTTTTTTGTGCTGTGGTGCTGGTTGCGTGGGTTTTACCCGCGCTTTTCTTGCTGCCGAATTTTTTCCGTGCTTCTGCACTGAAGCTGGTAGATACCAGAACGGCAATGAGTGTCATTAAAACAACAAATTGTTTCATGGTGTTCCTCTGAGTTTTAGTTCTGAACGCATTGTAGTTAATCAATGCGGTGAAGCGAAGCGATTTCAAGCGCCTACTCCAGCAATATGGCTAGATTTATGCGTAAGATTTTGAAATATAATGGCTTTTTATGGTTTTTGATTAGCGTCGAAATATTCTTGCTAATTGCTCGAAAATATCTGTTATAACTGTGCTTATTATCAGCTATTTGTTCTCAAACTTGGGGAAATGATCAAACCTCAGCACCCATAACCTGTCTGGGGCTGAGGTATTAATCTGCAAGTGGCGCTTACAACCAACGCAGTGATTCAGTCACGGCGGTTTGATACTGCTCCAGTGGGGTATCGAGATTTGCTACTAAAATGGTGTCAGCGCGATCTCCGGGTTTGATACTGCCGCTGAAGCGCTCATCAGCAAAACGTTCATTTTTGCTCTCGGCATCATCACTATCGGTTGGCACGATAAAAACAGTGACCGGCCCATGATCTGACTGGAAGATCAGGTGTAAGCTGCGTTGTCCTTTAAAATTACAAAATGTCGCGTAGGTCACTTTGCCAGGCATAGCTTCAAGCTTGCCACCAAACATCGCCAGTTTCTCGTTGACTTCCTGAAGTTGCACCTCGCGTGTTAATGCGAGCGCTTCGGCTTCGTAATACACGTGCTGTAAGGCATGTTCGCCAGCATGTAATGGTGCATGGACTGACGTAGCGAAGTATAAGGATACCGCAAGTAAAGCCGAAGCTGCCGTGGCAAGCGGCGCTTTGAAGCGTCGGTACCAGGCGAGTTGTTTGACTTCGGTGGTCTGCTGCATCGAGGTATCTGCATCTGCTTGCTGTTTCGCCAGGATTTTCTGTGCTAAATCATCGGGCACAGAAATATCTAACGCACTATGCAGTGTCGCATCAAAATCTTGCATCTCTTTGACGAGACGCTGTTTGGCCGGATCGGTGTCTGCCTGAGCAACTACATCCTTATCATTGGGATCGGCAAACAAGCGGCGGCGAAATTCGAGTTCATCCATCAGTTTGATGCCCCTTTTGCTGTTTCGGTCACTTGTGTTAAAGCCTCTTTCAATTGGTTTCTGGCACGGTAAAGCCTGGTCATCACAGTATTCTTGTTGAGTTCCAGGATCTGTGCGATTTCTTCGCCGGAGCAACCCATCACGACTTGCAATAACAGTGGTTCACGGTACTCAGATGACAATAAGCTGATCTGTTTTTGGATCATCATTTGCTCAGTCTGTGAGTCGGGTGACGCACTGCTGGTATCAATCAGGGTATCCTGCTCAACATCGGCATAATCAAATTGTTTGCGTTCAAAGCGGCGCGCATTCTCACGCCGCAATATGGTTAATAACCAGGACTTGGCGGCGCTGTCGTCCTGCAAAGCGTCAAGTGAACGCCAGGCGCGCAAAAAGGTTTCCTGAACCAAATCCTCAGCAATGGTCGGGTCCTGGCACAACCAATAAGCAAAGCGATAAAGCTCCTTGTTGTAGACCTGGACCAGACTTTCGTAACGTTTTTGTTTTGTGGTCATGCTAATAAGACCTTGTCTCTAGCAAAGTTATTTCATCAAACCGAAGAAAAATTAATACAACGGTTCAAGATGCTGTTTTTTAGAGCTTTTAACCTGCTTATGTTGTGCCGCTAACAGGCGATACAGCAACACCAGATCAACATTCTCCTGCTTGGCACTATAGAGCGCGCCTTGCAACTTTGCAATTTCGTTTTGCAACTCTTGGCTAAGTTGGTGACGCCAGGTATGAAGTTGCACATGGCCTTGAGCATGGGCAAGGGCTTTTAGCCCCTGGTAGCAGGCGGCTAAATCAGCGGCTTTGACGGCACGTTTGATCTGCTGCAGTGCTTGGGTTTCGTCCGACGTTACTTGTGTCTGTTCGAGTGCCTTCACCTTGGCTGGCTTTGACTGGCGAGTCAGAAACCACATCACTAAGGTGACGAGCCACAATAGATAGCCTGACGCAAGCAATGCCCAGTCAAGCCAGGTTTTTTCTGCATTCTGGACGACAATCTGCGGCTCGAAGTCGGTATCTGCTTGCCTGGGGGCTTCAATAACGGGGGCTGGTACAACGGATACCTGGTTTGGATCGGCCTTCACCTCAATTGTGCGAGATGGCAAGGTTGCATATTGCACTTTGTTAATGACGGTATTAAACCAGGGCACTTTGATCTCTGGCAGAGTGTACGTCCCCGGCGTTTGAGGGAGTAGGGCGTAGGAGGCGATCAATTGAGAGATCACCCGACCATCACGGGTCATCTGTTTGCGATCAGTCTCATCTGGATAAGTTCTGAAACCATCTACATCAGGCACCTCTATGTCAGGCAGTTGTTCTTTAGTTACACCGAGTGCTGTGAGTGTCAGAGTACGTGTGATTGGTGTGCCGACCATGACGGCCTGGTCGCTTGGCTGCCATTCTTCGCTGAGGTTGACCAGTTCGCTGGGTAGCCAGGTGCCTGAGTAGGTGTCGGGGATTGGCTTGACCTCAACCTCAATGCTGTCACCCATCGCCGATACAGCCAGGCGACGGTAGCCTTCGCGTATTTGACCATTAAAGATGGGTGGCTCAAGTGTAAAGGTACCGCTTTTTTGCGGTTGGATCAGATACTCGCGAGTCACCACCATATAACGGCGACCATTGACGATTTCGTAGTCTTCACTTTGTTTGCCCAGCTGGGCAATTTGTGCCTCTTGCATTTGTGGCGCACTGAGCTGACCATCAAGCAGATCCTGACCTATATAGAGCTTCACTGTGTACAGCGCAGCTTGCTGCACATGTAATGTGTCTGGCTTGAGGGTCGTTTTAATAAAGAGGTTTTGTTGCGCTTCGCCATCTTGTTCGCGGGCAAGCACTTTGAGTTTGATAGGGCGGGACTGTTGGCCTGCTACCTCAAAGCTGGGAATGGTAAATTCGCCTGCTTTGCGCGACAACAGCTGCATTTGCCAACTGGTCGTGCTGCTCATGCTGCCATTGATGATGCTGGTTCTGGAGCTGGTGCTGATTGGGCTGGTGACAAACTGGCTACTTAGCCCGCTGGTGTCAGGGATCTGACCCGACACCTTACCGTTGGCTTCTATGGTCAATGTAAAGTATTCACCGACCAGCACTGGATTTTTGTCCACACTGGCGCTGAGTTGATCTACGGCCCAGACAGGCATCATTGTAATAAGTAAGATCACGGATCCCAGTAATCGCGTTACCATGATTTTTCGACTCCTCGCGGGTGACGCTGGCGCACCCGTTGTTGTGATTCTAATAACATTTTGTTGCGCAGCAAGATGGCCGGATCGTCCGGCACTTTACGTAGTAACTGGTCGAGTTGCTGCGCTTTTTCTTTCTCTTGTGGTGTCAGTGGGCGACTTTGCATCAGTTGCTGTGCGTGCTCCGACTGCTCCTCACCCTCAGCAGCCTGTTGCTGAGCTTGTTGTACAGACTGAGCGGCCCGCTCAGTCTGTTCCTGTTGCTCATTTTGTGCAGCAGATTGCGCCAGTTCAGGCGCATTGTCATTGTTTGATTGTTCAGCGCTATCTGAGTCCGAACTTTGCTGCTCTTGCGCGTCACTGTCAGATTGCTCGCCATTTTGCTGCTCGCCTTGCTGGTTACTTTGTTGCTGTTCACCACCTTGTTGTTGCTGCCCGCTTTCCTGCTGCTGGTCGCTTTGTTGATCATTACCTTGCTGCTGGTCATCCTGCTGTTGTTGCTGATCTTGTTGATCGCCAGATTGTTCCTGGTTGTCAGACTGATCGCCATTTTGCTGTTGTGACTCTTGTTGCTGGGCTTTTAGATCTTCAACAAGCTGCTTATTGTCCTGTGCTTGTGTGAAGTCAGGGTCCAGTTGCAAAGCCTGTTCATAGGCCGCAATGGCCTCGTCCAGTTGTCCTGATTTAGCCAGCGCATTGCCATAGTTGTACTGGCCAATGGCCGAAGTAGCGTGTTTAAGTTGTTCCGCTGCCTGCTCGTACTCACCGGCCTTGTATAAAGCGGTCCCTTTTAAAGCGGGATCCTGAGCACTCTGGGCTTGTTCGAAGTCACCTTGTTGGTATGACTCCAGTGCCTGTTGGTCCTGATTTTTAAACCAGTTACTCCAGTCTGCACTATATCCGACTTGCGGCTGTATCAGTGCCACGACTAAAATTGCCAGCGTAAGTGGCTGAGAGCGCATTAACCACAGCGCCAGCGGCACTATGATAAATAGCAGGTATTTACCAGCATCCAGATGCCAAAGAGCCTCACCAGGTTGCTCATTGCTGTCTAAGTCTGTCACTTTATTAGGGGCGAATGTTTTGATGTCGCTGTCGCTGTGCGTGTAAGTGGCATAGCGGCCTCCCTGGCGCGAGGCGAGGGCTGACAGACGCTCAGGGTAGAGTTTAGGAACTACAATTTGTCCATAGCGGTCTTTCAAAAAGCCCCCCTCGGGCAAGCCGATTGGTGCACCTTCTAATGTGCCGATACCATACACGTGGAGAGTATAATTTGTGCCGTTAAATAAATCTGAGATATCTGCCAGTTCGTCTTGCTCTACCTCATCGCTGATCAGGATAATTTCACCTTCTGCGTAACCGGCCTGATCGAGTAAGATCTTGGCCTGATCCAGGCCTGCCAGCACGTTAGCGCCTTTGCTGGGCATAATTTCAGGACTCAGGCTGGGCACCAGATTTTCTAGTGTTTTAATATCATCCGTTAATGGTGACACCACAAAGGCATCTCCTGCATAGGCAACCAGTGCCGTATCACCTTCGGTAAATTGACCAATCATATCCAGGGTTTTGAAGCGGGCCTGGGTCAGTCTGTTAGGCTGAATATCTGTGGCATACATTGAGTACGACATATCCATGACCAGTACCCGGGCTTGTTTGCTTTTAAAAACGGGTACCGTGTGCTTTTCAAAGCTGGGTCCTGCTGCGGCCAAAATACTGAGTAACAGCAACAGACTGACCAGCCAGGGTGTACTACTGCCTTGCTTTCGGGGGCCATCTTCCAATACAAACTGTGCAAGGTGTGGGGCGATCAGTTGGCCGTCGTTACTACGATGACGTTTAATCCACTGTATGCCTGTTAGCAGTAGCCAGGGAAGGAGCAACCACAACAAAGCGGGGCGAATAAAAATAAACTCGGTCATAGTGGCTTCACTCGCAATTGTCTGATGGCTTTACTGAGTAACGTCAGGCTCCATAACGCCAGCGCTATCAGTAAGGGGACATAAAAGAGCGACAGTCTGGGCCTGAAGGTTTGGTTTTCATCGGCTATCGGCTCAAGCTTATCGAGCTCCGCATAAATCTGCTGTAGCCCTTTCACGTCTTTGGCCCGGAAATACGCGCCACCGGTTTCAGAGGCGATGTGCTTGAGGGTATTCTCATCTATGCTGCTGCCAGTCATACCGCCCATGCCAAACAAACTAAACCCACCCTGGCCATCCGAACCGACGCCAACGGTATAGATTTTAATACCCTCTTCGCGGGCGAGGATCAGCGCTTCTTCCGGTTTCAGGTTACCGGCAGTATTCTGGCCATCGGTAAGCAGGATTAAAATACGGCTGCTTTGCTCTTTTTGGTTAAAGCGCTTAACCGATAACCCGATGGCGTCACCAATGGCGGTTGCGCGGCCAACCAGACCAATCTGTGCTTCGAGTAACATCTGGCTGACGGTTTGTAAATCCCGGGTCAGCGGGGTTTGCAAAAAGGCGGTATCGCCAAATAAGATCAGGCCCAGTCGGTCCCCCTGACGCTCAACGATGAAGTCAGACAAAACCGCTTTGACCACCGACAGACGGTCGACATATTTGCCCTGGTAAGCCATATCTTGCTCGGTCATCGAGCCAGACAAGTCAACGGCCAACATAATATCGCGCCCTTCGTTGGGCAAGGTAATGGGGTCATCAAGCCAGCTGGGGCCACTTAGTGCCACAACCAGGCATAACCAGATCAATGTCTCTAACACATTAACGCTGCGTTTCGGGCGAGCCATATTTTGCCCGGAGCCGCTTTGTTGCTGATAGCCGGGCATCCGTAAGCGGATCTGAGTTTGCGCAGTGGTTGGCTTGAAGCGCGCAATCAGCCAAGGCAGGGGAAGCAATAGCAGCGCCAGTGGCCAGTCAAGTTCAAACATTGACGGCCTCCTTCGTTTTGAAGGTTTTAATTGCCGACATCAGCTTAGTGCACGCCAGCGTCGGGTTGCTGCTGTATAAAGAATTGAGGTCCTGCTGATTAAATTGCTGGCCTGTGAGTTTGTTTAGTAACTTCAGCCACTGTGCTGTAGGTTGAGCTGCGTGCTCATTACCATAATAGTGTCGGGCTAGACGTTTGAGTATGCCGTGTAATGCCAGTGCATCCTGGGCATGTTGTTCACTCAGCTGAATGGCTTCGCGTTTGGCTGCATTATGCTGCCATTTTTTAACAGCCAGCCAGACACTAACGCTTACTATCAAAATGACTGCAATGATCACCGCCCAGCTGGCAGGGGTAAGCGGCCACCAGTCAACCTGCTCGGGTGGGATCACATCATGAAGCGCGTCTAAGGGGTTCTGCATCATCATTTACCTGGAGATCTGGGTTTCAATTGGCGCTGAGGCACAAAATGTTTGCATGGTCATTCCGGCACGCTGTAAGCGTGCCAGTCTGTTCTGAAAAGCTTGCTCGGCCTGCTCGGCAAACTGGGTTCTGAATTGCTTATCCGCTAACGGTAAAGTCCAGCTGCCAGACGCGGAGCTGACTTCTACCGCATCTTTATAAGCCGGTAAGGTGTGTTCAAACGGATCGCTGATCTGGCAGCCAATCAGTTCACAATGCCGGCTAAGGTGCTCAAGCTGCTTAAAACTGGCTTCATTGAGCTGGCTAAAATCTGAGACCAAATAGATAAGACTGCCGGGCTTGGCCAGGTGTGACAAACGTTTCAGATTATTGTCAAAGCTTGGGGCCTGATTGTCACCGCGCTGAGCAAGGCTTTGTGCATGGATGTCACACAGTTGGTGACAAAATGCCAGCACTCCTTTGTCACGTGCGGTGGGTTTAAGTTCATGGTGACCGTGTTCGCTGAACACGACGCCACCGAGTCGATCACCACGGGCGCACGCAGACCAGGCAACCAGGGCACTCAGGTGGGCAGCCTGCACAGACTTAAGCAACAAGCGGCTGCCGAACAGCAACGGGCTGGACAGATCGCAAAAAATAAACACCGGACGTTCCTTTTCTTCCTGATAGAGCTTGGTATGCGCTTCTCCGGTGCGCGCAGTCACACGCCAGTCTATGGCACGGATATCATCCCCGTACTGATACTGACGTACTTCTGCAAACTCCATTCCCCGGCCTTTATGCGGGGCCAGGTACTGTCCGGCCTGATCGCTGCGAATAGCGCGTTTGGGCTTGAGGTCCAGCAGGCGCGCCTTACTTTTATAGTACAACAGCTCTTTGAGCGTCAGTTCAACACCATTACTGTGGCTTTGTGTGAGCCAACTAGTGTGATCAACGGATTGCATAGCATGCTTCATAATCGCAACCACTTACGGAACGGGTACCAGTTCCAGAATACGGCTGATCACCTGATCTTTGCTGATCCCATCTGCCTGTGCTTCATAGCTCAGAATGATACGGTGACGCAGCACGTTATGCAGGACAGCCTGAATATCATCCGGCGTGACAAAGTCTTGTCCTTGTAACCAGGCATGAGCGCGAGCACATTTATCCAAAGCAATGGTCGCTCGCGGGCTGGCACCATATTCAATCCAGGCGCCCAGCTGCGGGTCCAGCTTGGCGGCTTCACGCGTGGCGATGATTAATTGCACCAGATATTGTTCAAGCGGCTCAGCCAGATGCAGTGAAAGCACTTTTTTACGTGCTTCAAACAAGGTTTGTTGTGAAATAGGGGTGAACTGCACACTTTGTTCTGACAGTGCTTCGCCACGAGTTAAGCGCAGTATCTCCAGCTCAGTGCTGGCCTGCGGGTAATCAATATTGAGATGTAACAGGAAACGGTCAAGCTGCGCTTCTGGTAGCGGGTAGGTCCCTTCCTGTTCAAGCGGGTTTTGTGTTGCCATTACCATGAAAAGCTCGGGCAGTGGATAGGTTGTTTTGCCAACCGTAATTTGCCTCTCCGCCATTGCTTCGAGCAGCGCAGACTGCACTTTGGCCGGCGCTCGGTTAATTTCGTCCGCGAGGATCAGGTGGTGAAACAGGGGGCCTTTTTCAAACACAAACTCACTGGTTTGCTGGCGGTAGATGTCGGTACCGGTAATATCTGCAGGCAACAAGTCCGGGGTAAACTGAACGCGCTGAAAGCTTCCTTCAATGCCCTTTGCCAGGGCATTTACGGCACGGGTTTTAGCCAGTCCCGGCGGGCCTTCAACCAATAAGTGGCCATCTGCCAGTAGGGCGATCAATAGCGCTTCTGTCAGTGCGCTCTGACCTAAAATTTGTGAGTCGAGGTAGTTTTTCAGTTCACTAAATGCGTTTACTGCCATGGTGCTTTGTCCTTGTTGTGACAAATTTTTTGCTTATTTATAAGGATTGAGGCGCAAAACTCAAGGGTTTGCGGGCGTTTTTTTGTAACTTGATTAGACACTGAATTGGGTAAAAGTTCATAAATCTTCATTTATTTTTCAGTGACTTTTTGAATTGAACAAAAATCAGACTAGATTTAAAAGCGGCAATTGGATAGGCCCTGTGAGTCGTGCTTGAATTACAAGATTTTCTAATTAGCTATTGGCATTAAGGATTCGGTTGTTTAGAATCAAGCGACAATAACAGGTCAGACCTGTCAGCGGGAGAGCAAAATTCATGTCTGAACAAAACATTCTAAAAACAACAAAAGGGGATCGCATTGCCATCGTTTCTGGTTTGCGTACGCCCTTTGCTAAACAGGCCACGGCCTATCACCATGTACCAGCACTGGACCTGGGTAAGGTCGTCGTCAATGAAATGCTGGAACGTCTGAATATCGATAAAACAGAGATAGATCAGCTGGTCTTTGGTCAGGTTGTGCAAATGCCTGAAGCACCTAACATCGCACGTGAAATCGTGCTGGGTACAGGCATGCCTGTGTCAGTCGATGCTTATTCTGTTTCACGTGCTTGTGCCACCAGTTTCCAGGCTGTGGCGAACGTTGCGGAATCTATTATTGCAGGTCATACGGCTGTGGGCATTGCCGGCGGTGCAGATTCATCGTCGGTATTACCGATTGGTGTGAGCAAAAAGCTGGCAGGCAGCCTGGTTGACCTCAACAAGGCGCGTACTTTGTCACAGCGTCTGAAAATATTCTCAAAGCTGAGACTGAAAGACCTGATGCCGGTACCTCCTGCGGTTGCTGAGTACTCAACGGGCTTGTCTATGGGTCAGACTGCTGAGCAAATGGCCAAAACTCATGCAATCAGCCGTGCTGATCAGGACGCACTGGCGCACCGTTCACACACCCTGGCTGCCAAGGCCTGGGATGATGGCTTGTTAAAAGATGAAGTCATGGCTGCACACGTTGAACCGTACAAAGGCTTTATTGATAAAGACAACAACATTCGTGCGAACTCGTCATTGGAAGGTTATGCGAAATTGCGCCCGGTTTTTGACCGTAAGCACGGCTCTGTGACGGCGGCAAACGCGACACCACTGACTGATGGTGCGGCTGCGGTACTGATGATGAGTGAAAGCAAAGCCAAAGCACTGGGTTACGAAATTCTGGGTTATGTACGCAACTATGCATTTACCGCTATCGGTGTGCACGAAGACATGTTGATGGGTCCGGCTCACTCCACGCCACTGGCTCTGGAGCGCGCTGGTCTGACTCTGCAAGACCTGGATTTAATTGAAATGCACGAAGCGTTTGCGGCGCAAACCCTGGCTAACATGAAGATGTTTGCCTCTGATAAATTTGCTCAGGAGAAGCTGGGTCGCAGTAAAGCACTGGGTGAAATTGATATGGATAAATTCAACGTAAACGGTGGCTCTTTGGCCTATGGACACCCGTTTGCAGCAACAGGCGCGCGTCTGATCACACAAACCCTGAATGAGCTGAAACGCCGTGGGGGCGGACTTGCGCTGACTACCGCTTGTGCGGCTGGTGGTCTGGGTGCAGCCTTTGTATTGGAGAGTGCGTAATGTCAGTATTTAGTTATGAATTAAACAGCCACCGCGTGGCCATCGTCACCATCGATGTGCCGGGCGAGAAGATGAACACGCTGCGCGATAGCTTTGCTGATGAGCTGTTGACTATTCTGGAGCAGGGCCGCAATGATGATGTGACTGGCATGGTGTTTGTCAGCGGTAAAGACGATAACTTCATCGCTGGTGCCGACATCAAGATGTTGGATCAGGCAAAAACGCGCGAAGATGCGCTGCGCTTATCCGAAATGTGTCAGCAAGCGTTTTTCAAAATGCAGAAACTACCATTCCCAACTGTCGCTGCCATTCATGGTGCGGCTCTCGGTGGTGGCCTTGAATTTGCACTGGCATGTGATTATCGCGTATGTAGCGACGATGACAAAACCAAGCTGGGCCTGCCAGAAGTGCAGCTGGGTCTGTTACCGGGCGGTGGTGGTACACAGCGTTTACCGAAACTGGTTGGTATTCAAAAAGCGCTGGAGTGGATGCTCACGGGTAAGCAAGTACGTGCCAAGCAGGCTAAAAAGGCCGGCCTGGTGGATGACAGTGTACCACACAGCATCTTGCTGGATGTGGCCATTAAACTGGCCCGGGGTAGCAAGCCAAAAGCACGCAAGCCTAAGCTGGACAAACTGAGTCAGCTGCTGGAATCAAACCCGTTTGGTCGCAACATCATCTTCAAAAAAGCGCAAGAAAATGTTGAGAAGAAAACAGGCGGCCACTATCCGGCGCCGCTGGCTATCATCAAAGCGGTCCGTGCATCGGTTGAGTTGGGCGAACTGAAAGCCTATAAAACAGAAGCCGAAGGCTTTGCCGATTTGGTCATGACAGAGGTATCTCAGTCATTACGTGGCATTTTCTTTGCCACCACCGAAATGAAAAAAGAATGGCAAAGTGACGACGCGCCTAAAATCAATCGTGCGGCAGTGCTTGGTGGCGGTCTGATGGGCGGCGGTATTGCCCATGTCAGCGCAGTGAAAGCTGGCGTGCCGGTACGAATTAAAGATGTGGCACATCAGGGGATCAGCAATGCCCTGAGTTACAGTTATAAGATCCTGTCGAAAAAGCAGAAAAAACGTATCTTGTCCAAGGCTGAGTTACAGCTGGCGATGAACCGCATCACAGGCACAACCGATTACACCGGTATGCGTCATACCGATATCGTCATTGAAGCGGTATTTGAAGACCTGGCACTGAAGCAAAGCATGGTGGCAGACATCGAGCGCGAATGTACAGAGCAAACTATTTTTGCCAGCAACACTTCGTCATTGCCGATTGCGCAGATCGCTGAAAACGCGGCGCGCCCAGAAAATGTCATTGGTTTGCATTACTTCTCACCGGTAGAAAAGATGCCACTGGTTGAGATCATCCCGCACGAGGGGACCTCAGAAGAGACCATCGCACGCACGGTTAACTTTGCTCGCAAGCAAGGTAAGACGCCCATCGTGGTAAAAGACAAAGCGGGCTTTTACGTTAACCGCATCCTCGCGCCTTATGTGAATGAAGCGGCGAACTTACTGCTGGCGGGTGAGCCGATTGAGAAAATCGATCAGGCCCTGGTTGAGTTTGGCTTCCCGGTTGGGCCTTTGGCACTGTTGGATGAAGTGGGCGTAGACATTGGTTCAAAAATTGCGCCAATCCTTGAAAAAGAGCTGGGTGATCGTTTCAAAGCGCCAGATGCATTCGCTCGTATGATTGACAGCAAACGTCTGGGCCGTAAAACCGGAAAAGGTTTTTACAAATACGAAAGCAAAGGCAAAAAAGTGGATGAGTCTGTCTACGACTTGCTGGGTATTACACCGGCGCCGCGGCTCAACAAGCAAGAAATTGCCAGCCGCTGCGTTGCACAGATGCTAAATGAGGCCGCTCGTTGTCTGGACGAGGGCATTATTGCCAGCGCCCGAGATGGTGACATTGGTGCCATTTTTGGTATTGGCTTCCCCCCATTTTTGGGCGGACCATTCAGCTACATGGACAAGCGCGGTCTGAACAAGGTGTGTTCTGAGCTCTCTACCTATGCGACCGACAATGCGGTGTTTACACCCGCAGAGCCGCTTTTGGCAAAGGCTGAAGCAGGCGAAGCCTACTATAGTTAAGTCCTTGTCTGAGCATGTAAAAAAGCCGCATTTATGCGGCTTTTTTATTTTCGGCTAAAATAAGGGGATAATTGTCGTCACCTTGTTTGCTCATCTTGCAATGGTAATTGCAGGTGATGGTGCGCGTCAGTGGCCCGGGGATAAGGCATGCACAGCAGGTACTTTTTCACTTTTATTGCCACACTTGTTAGCGCGACGGTGTTGGCAAACGTGGTCATGTTGTACATCAGTGATGATGCCAGCGATGTGATCACACGGTTTGAACAGCACTGGCAGCAACAGGCCGACATTATTTTGCGAGAAGCACAGCTGCTCGATGAACTGGAGCGTCAACTGAGTGACATGGACCCCGAGCACCAGGTCAGAGATTACTTGCCAGAGCAGCGAGCATACAATATCAATACGGATGCTGAAGTCGCTTTACACATAGTGACGATGATTGCTGAGCTGGACCTGAGTGATGCCGAACGGCAGGCGCTTGATGAAGTACAACGCATTCTGAATGAGTCTCGACAATCAACCCAAGACAAGCCCTTGGACACTGCATTTGTCCAGTTATCTGAAAGCCCCTTATCACAGCGACATCGCCGCTTGGACATCGCGCTTCAGTCACTACGATTAGGTATGGAGGCGAGAATTGAGGAGACCAAGCGCCAGCATCAGGCGGCCCTGACCAGTGTTATCAATAAGGGCTCTGTCGAAGCCTGGTTGCTGTTGTCCTTGGTTGTCATACTTGCCTGTGCAGGTGCGGTGGTGTTACGTGGCCAGCTCAGGACCATTGAGGAGCGGGCGTGTTTGTTTGATGCCATCCCGGATGCACTGCTTTATTGTGAGTATAGTGGCAAGATCACCCGGGTTAATCATTCGTGCACCGAATTGTTTGGCTACTCCGTTCAGGAGTTGCTGCGCATGTCGGTAGAAGATCTGATCCCCGCGCGATTTCGTGATTTGCACAGCAAAGAGCGGCGCAATTTTACGGGTCGGGCACAAATGCGCCGTAAAGGGCAAAATGGGCTTAATATTATCGGTGTGCATAAGTGTGGTGATGAAATCCCCCTGGACATTGCCATTGCCCGAACGGCATTGGGAAAAGAAACTTACTTTGTGGCGGTGATCCGTGATCTTCGTCATGAGTTGCAACTGCAAAAAAAAGCAGAAGTCGATTTTTTAACTCAGGTCTACAATCGGGGTCAGATAGAGCAAGTTATGAATGACGAGCTGAGTCGGGCAAGTCGCTATCAACGCTCTTTGTCAGTCATGATAGTCGACATAGATAAATTTAAGGTACTGAACGATACGCTGGGCCATCAGGCTGGCGATCGTGCATTGGCCGAGTTAAGTCGTTTTTTGGTCCATTCAGTGCGCCCCAGTGACGGGTTGGGTCGTTGGGGAGGAGACGAATTTGTGCTGGTTTGTCCAGAAATCGATGCACAAGAAGCCTTACAGATGGCACAGCGTCTGGTGCGGGCATATTGCGAACAAAACCAGTATGAACTGAGTTTAAGTATCGGCGTGACCAGTCGTACACAAGTGGACGAAAAATCGGATTTGGCCCAATTGATTGGAGAGGCAGATCAGGCTTTGTATCAGGCCAAGGCACAAGGCCGCAGCAGAGCGGTGTTATTTGAATCCGTTCAGCACTGACTTTTTACTTTAGCCCCAAAAATCCGTACAATCTGCGGCCATTGACCAACCTGAGGGCCACCTGCGAGTTGTATGCACCACATTGACGATCTGATCTCGATATTTAATGCCTTATTCTATCCAAAGTTCAATACCAAGCTTGTGGCAGGCACAGATGAGCCAATCTATCTGCCAGCAGATGCGGAGTGTGATTATCACCGCATTGTATTTGCGCATGGTTTCTATGCCAGTGCCTTGCATGAAATTGCCCATTGGCTGGTTGCAGGTAAAGCGCGCAGGGAGCAGGAAGATTATGGTTACTGGTACTGTCCTGACGGGCGCAGCAAAGATCAGCAACTGGCATTTGAACAGGTAGAAGTTAAACCTCAGGCTATCGAATGGGCCCTGAGCACTGCGGCTGGGTTTGCATTTAACGTTTCCGTTGACAATTTAAATGGTGAGCCGACTTGCCGTTTTGCTTTTCAAAAACGTGTTCATGCACAGGTGACGGAGATGGTCACAGCCGGCTTCAACGTTCGCACTCAGGCTTTACTCAAAGCGTTATCTCAGTTTTACTCGACCCCCTGGCCACTCAGTGCTGGCCAGTTTGAATGGCATTGTCCACAGGAGTTTGCAGATGCAGTTTAAACTAGGATTGATAGTCAACCCGGTTGCCGGGTTGGGCGGCGCAGTGGCGCTGAAGGGCAGTGATGGTAGCGACACCGCTGAACTTGCCCGATCTATGGGTGCTGAGCCAAAAGCACATAGCCGTACGGCGCAGGCGCTGGCTTTGTTATACCCCTACCGGGATGTGCTGGAGGTCTATACCGTTAGTGGTGAAATGGGGGAGGAGCTTGCTAAAGCGCATGGTTTTACCACCCGGGTCGTGATGACCTGTGGTACGCCCACGACCCCTGAGGACACTGAGCAGGCCGCCAGGTTACTTGCCGAAGCGAAAGTAGACTTGTTGCTGTTTGCGGGTGGAGATGGAACCGCACGCAATATTTGCGCTGCGATCGGGAGCGAGGCTCCCGTGCTGGGAGTGCCTGCCGGCTGCAAGATCCACAGTGGTGTTTATGCCATCACGCCGAAAGCGGCGGGCCGGGTCGTTGAAATGCTCATCAAGGGTGAATTGGTCACCATAGACGATGCCGATGTAATGGACATAGATGAAAATGCGTTCAGAGCCGGAACGGTGCGTGCTAAGCGCTATGGTGAAATGCAGGTGCCCAGTGAACTGCGTTACGTACAAAGCGTAAAAAATGGTGGCAAAGAAAGCGACGAACTGGTGCTGGCCGATATCGCTGCGTATGTGATTTCAGAGATGGAAGAAGACGAGCAATATATCATGGGCTCAGGCTCAACCGTAGCGGCGATTATGGAAGAACTGGGGCTTGATAACACCCTGCTTGGAGTAGATTTGATCCGCGACCATACTTTGTTAGGGAGCGATCTGACTGCACAACAGTTGCTGGATAATGTCGGGCAGGCACCGACCAAACTGGTCATCACCTTAATTGGCGGACAAGGGCATATTTTTGGCCGGGGTAATCAGCAGTTGAGTCCGGCGCTGATCCGCCAGATCGGCAAAGACAATATCATCGTGGTTGCAACTAAAAGCAAGTTGCAGGCACTCAATGGTCGCCCTCTGATAGCAGATACGGGCGATCAGGACTTAGACAACGAACTGAGTGGCTACATCAAAGTAGTAACAGGTTATAATGACCATGTAATGTATGCCGTCGGGCATCAGGATTTAATTTAGGAGACAGAATGTCACTTCAAGCGTATATAGAAGCTGCACAGCAGTTTTTTGATGAATTAGTAGAAAAAGCAAGCGATGATGAATTGTTTGCTGGTGGCTACTTACGCGGTCATTTTGACCTGGCAGTTGGATATGCTCAGGTTGAAGAACTGACGTTATCAGTCGATGAGCTGAATGCAAAAGTTGAATCCAGCCTGGTGAAAGCATACCGCGACGGTGAGCTTAACGAGGAAGATAAGCATCACGTGGTAACTATCTGGGAGCGACTTAAGCAGTTAGGCGCTTAATTTACCCAAATAAAAAGGCGGTTGATACCGCCTTTCTATACCAATTTGCTTAATTAAGTGATCTATTTTGAGGCGAGAAAATAGGTTCGATAACACCGCTCCCGCGTCCTGCTACTGCTGAGGCACCTACATCCATGTAGGCGAGACAAAATTTTGCTATTTAGTTGTTCTAAATGAGAAATTTTTAACGCTGTTAGCGTCCTATTTGCTCCTTCAAATAGGCCTGGTATTAAGTGAAATTGGTATTACTACTTCAGAGCACCCAGCGCCACACCACAAATAACACTGCAAACGCAATCAAATAGGTTAGACCTGTCCAGGTCAATATTTGTACCAGCTTACTTTGCTGCGCAAACAGTTCTTTGCGGATCAGTGAGAAATTCAGCCAGGCAAAAAATGGTGTGGTTAAAAACGCCAGTGTCATGGCAAACATCAGCATGTCTTTGAGGTTAGCCTTAAAAAACAGCACCAGCACCATACCGAATATGGCTTGCAGGGCAATAAACAATGACAGGCTGGCTTTGTTTTTATGTGGTTTGATCAGTTTCACAGCATCGTCCAGGGTTCTGGCATAGCCATCCAGTACCGTGATGGTGGTGCCAAACATGCATAGAAAGGCTATTGTGGCTATCAACCAGCGCGCCCACTCACCCAATGTCAGTGCATACATGTCTATCAGTTGTTTAGAAAAAGCGACGCCTGCCAGTTCGATTTTTTGACTCTGGCCATACTGTAGTAACACACCCAGCGAAAAGAACACCACGGCCAGAAACAGCGTCAGAAAGTAGCCAAGGTTAAAATCAAATAAGCCCTGTGCTTTACTGAGCGACTGAGTGCGAGTTTTGGCTTTGAGCCAGAGCGAATTGATGGCTGAGATCTCAATCGGCGCCGGCATCCAGCCCATCAGGGCCACCATAAATCCCAGTAATGCAAGTGAGTAGGGGGACGGGGCCGGTTGCGGTGACGGATGCGCCTGACCCTGTGACACTGCGACCAGCAAGGCTGCCAGTGTGGTAAAGCACAAGATGGCCATGATCCACTTGCTGGCTTTGTCGAGCAGTTTATAGTGACCAAACAATAAGATCCCAAGGCAGATAAATAGCAAGGCATAGCATAAAGTGGTCAACGAGATAGACCAGGGTAGCGCATATTGCAGCAGCGCAGCAGTGAGCAACAGTACCCCCGCCGTGTTCACTACCGCAGCGATGACATTGAGCACCACAAACAGATAGAACAAAGCCCGGTTTTTATTGTGATAGCCCGTGACCAGGCTGTTACCGCTATGCAGTGTGTATTCCACCCCAAAACGGAAAAAGGGGTATTTGAGTAGGTTAACCGCAACCACTAACCATAAGAGTTGCCAGCCGAATAAGGCGCCCGCCTGGGTGGCGGCGACCAGATGAGAGCCTCCGACTGCGGCGGTGGCCATGAGGATCCCGGGGCCCAGGTTCCTGAGTTTAGCAAACATTGATTCCAACACGACGTTCCATGATTTTTGCCACTCATGTTAACGATTTGAAAGCATTTGCCAAGTGGAAAATGACTGGGCTAATGAGGTTGGGGGATCAAAAGCCCTGTCAGGACGTGTAACTGAGTTAACTGGTGAAGTATTCTTCGGTATCGTCTTTGAGGTCCTGATAATCGTCTTCATCCAGGTTAAGTGCATCAAGCACACTTTGTTTCATCAGCGGCCAGTCTGGTGCTGCGACAAAACGTTTGTTGGTGTGGACCAGGTTTTCCGCCATTTTCAATGTTGAGAAGGTCAGCATTTCTTCATCGCTACGTTTTTCCTGAAGATACGTAATGTCGTGATGGCGCAGAATAAGCTGACAAATGGGCTTGGGCAAATTCCAACTGTTTGCCAGGTAATAACCAATCACAGCATGGTTGGTCTGGTAGCGGGCTTCTTCGAACTCAACCAGCAAGGTATCGTAATTTCGGTTTGCGGCGCCCAATACCTCGACATAATCCGGGTAATTGAACGCCATGGCGGGAATGCCTGCATCATGGAACAGGCCAAGCATGTACAGGTTTTCGACCGGTACTTTGCTTTTTATCTTATTGCCAATCAGTGTCGCCACATCGGCAATTTCCTGAGCACTGTCCCAAAAACGTTCCAGTTTGATGCAGCACTTGGATTGATCAAAGGCTTGTTTGAGCAAATAGCCTGTCACCAGCATAGTAATGCTGTTGAGCCCCAAAAACATCACGGCCTGGCGAATGTCCGTAATGGTACGTGAAAAGCCATAGCTGGAGGAGTTAATTACTTTTAATACTGCGGCGGAGGTCGCTACATCTGTTGCTATCAGCGCGGCAATTTCGCCTAGCTCAGGTTCTGGTTGTTGCAATACCTGATGCAAACTTTGCAACAGCTCAGGCTTTGCTGGCAGGCAAAACCCATGATTCATATCCTTAAGCACGGCGTTGTCTATTTCGATCATAGCGGTCTCGTTGAGAAAAATACTGAAAACACGATCAGCCAGCCCGGAGTCTGGCTGGTTTTCCAAGTATAGTAGCTGAGTTGAATTACGCATTCTTTGCGATAACGCAAAATAACGCATAAATAATACCCACGTAATGGATTAAGGAACAAATGAATTGGCATTGTTACGGTTGTTAAGTTAAAGTTGGCTAATTTTCTTTTTAGGGATTAACTATGGAACAAGCGAAAAACGCGAATAACGACACCAGTTTCGTTATGCGATTCCTCAACAACATTGAAAGGGTGGGCAATAAGCTGCCTGATCCTGCCATGATCTTCCTCGGTGCCATGCTGCTGATTTGGCTATTGTCCTGGATGCTGTCAGGTGTCAGTTTTGATGCCATCGATCCGCGCACCGGAGAGGCGATTGTTGTTCATAACCTGCTAAGCGGCGATTCTCTGGCCGGCTTTTTGGCCTCAATGGTTAAAACCTTTACTGGCTTTGCGCCTCTGGGCGTAGTTTTGGTTGCTATGCTGGGCGTCGGTGTGGCCGAGCACTCAGGCTATATTAATGCCGGTCTTAAGCTGATGTTGAAGCGCACGCCTCAGGCCCTGCTAACTCCCTCTATCATTTTGATCGCAATTGTAAGCCACACAGCGACCGATGCCGGTTATGTGTTGGTAATTCCATTGGCGGGTGTGATTTTCTATGCCATGGGCCGTCACCCGCTGGCAGGTATTGCAGCGGCATTTGCCGGGGTAAGTGGTGGCTTTAGTGCTAACTTTATCCCTTCAGGTATTGATCCTTTATTGCAGAGCTTCACTCAAAGCGCAGCCCAAATCATCGATCCTGAAATATCGGTCAACCCGCTGAATAACTGGTTCTTCACGTCGGCGTCGAGCATCTTTATTATCCTGCTAGGCTGGTACATTACTGATAAAATTATTGAGCCGCGTCTGGCATCAACCAAAGTCGATGGTGATACTGATGATTTGCCTGAGTTTAACGAAGTAACCGGTAAAGAGCGTTCGGCATTTTACGCGGCGTCTGCTGTCATGCTGGCAGGTATTGGTTTACTCATCTACGCAGCCAGTGGTGAAGACTCGGCGCTACGCAGTGAAAGTGGCGCATTGACCGATTTTAGTGCGCCGTTAATGCAGTCCATTGTACCGCTGATTTTCTTACTGTTCTGGATCCCGGGTGCCGTATTTGGCTTTATGGTTGGCACCTTTAAGTCATCAAAAGACATGATAGATGCAATGAGTAAGTCGATGAACTCGATGTCTTATTACATCGTCATGGCGTTCTTCTGTGCGCTGTTTATTGCGGCATTTAGCCAGTCTAATCTGGGGGCATTATTGGCCATCGAAGGGGCTGAAGTCTTAAAGGCAATGGCGCTACCAAGCTCTGTGACTGTGATTGGGATTATCTTCCTGACTGCTTTTGTGAATCTGTTTGTTGGCTCAAGTTCTGCAAAATGGGCACTGTTGGGCCCAATCTTTGTGCCTATGCTGATGCAACTGGGTATTTCACCTGATCTGTCTCAGGCAGCGTATCGTGTTGGTGACTCCAGCTCAAACATCATTACGCCATTGATGCCGTACTTCCCGCTGGTGGTGGTTTACTGTCAGAAATATGTGAAAGACACCGGGATTGGTACATTGCTGGCACTGATGTTGCCATACTCTATTGCCTTCTTGATTGGCTGGAGCTTATTCCTGCTGGCATACTGGGGCCTGAGCATTCCTCTGGGTCTGCAGTCTAGCTATATTTATCCGGCAGGTTAATCTGCTGAACTATGGATGAGGCTGTTATGCCTCATCCTGTTTCTGTTTCAAGCAACTGTTCACGTCCGCTTGCAAAGACATCCAATCAACATCGTATCTTCTCATAGACATCTTTTTCACCCATTCTGGCAAAGTAGTGCGTTGCTGATAGCAATAAAGAAAAAAGCCGACTTCTGTCGGCTATATGGATCTGCTATTGGTTGGGCCAAAAGCACCAAGGGAAATCTTACTGCCTCCGTGCAGTAAATACTCAAGGGAGGTTGAAAATCCAAGTAACCAATAAGAGTACATACCGGTTAAAAGCAGGCGCATCATACCCTTGTTAGATGACTAAATTATGACAAACTGTGCTGGCCTTTTAGTTTTGTTTCTTTTCTGAGGTGAGTCTGCTTTAGGTAGTGAAAAGTTGAACGCCCTGTGCGTCAATAGAGAAAAGTACTTGAATAGATTAGAATAGTTACAGACGAAGGTCCTGCAGGGTCAAATGACGAGGAAGGTGAGATGTTACGAGTTACGCTTGAGCAGTGGCGTATGTTTCGCGCTGTTGTGGAGTATGGCGGATTTAATCAAGCGGCCAAGGCTATTCATAAGAGTCAGTCGAGCATACATACGGCAGTACAGAAAATAGAAACAGCGTTATCGGTTAAGCTATTTCAGGTGGAAGGCCGCAAAACGCACCTGACTGAAGCAGGCGACATGATGTTACGCCGCGCCAATTATTTGCTCGACGAAGCCGAGAAAGTCGAAGCGGTTGGCCAGACTCTGGCAAAAGGGGTTGAGAGCCACCTGCGTATTGCCGTCGATGAAATTTTTCCTCAGTCATTGCTCTACAAAGTGCTGGAGACAACTTCTCAGGCTTATCCATTGCTTCGTATTGAATTGGTTGAGTCTATTCTGTCAGGGTCGTTTGAGGCGCTTCAGAACGCTAAGGTGGATATTGCTATCTCGCCTATGGTGCTGACGGATGGATTCAGTGAACAGTTATGTCAGGTGGAGTTTGTGGCTGTCGCGCACCCGGAGCACAAGTTGCATCAGCTCGAGCGTGAGTTGACGCTGGAGGACCTCAAATCATTCCGGCAAATCGTAGTCAGAGATTCTGCGTTGGGTAAGGGGACAGACAGCGGCTGGTTGGGGGCTGATCAGCGCTGGACCGTAAGTCATTTGCGCACTATGGTGGATATGGTTACTCAGGGGCTGGGTTTTGCCTGGTTGCCCAGAAGTGCTATCACAGCGCAGCTCAGCTCGGGCGCGTTACAACCGCTGCCATTGACTCACAATCGCACTCGTCAGGCTCAGCTCAACCTGATTTTTAAAGATGGAGACACACTCGGCCCGGCTGCCAGGGCGTTTCTTGGTGAGCTGAGATTTCAGTGTATGGCGCTGGAAGACCAGCAAAGCGATTAAGTGGCCGAGGCTTCGTGTGAGTTCGCCAGCACCTGCTCAACGGCGACTGGGCGACTAAACCAGTAGCCTTGAAACTCTTTAACCCCAAGTTCGAGCAGTTTATTCAGCTGCTCCCGGGTTTCAACGCCCTCTGCCAGTGCCGCAATACCGAGGTTATCACACATGGTCAGGATCCCCAGCAACAGCGCCTGTTGTTTTTGGTCTGAGGTGATCTGCGTGACCAAAGAGCGGTCCAGTTTGAGTCGCTTAATGGGTGAGGCCAGTACACGTGCAATATTGGAATACCCTATCCCGAAGTCATCAATACTCAGGCTGAACCCCATTTTATCCAGGGCTTCCATGATCTGGTTGTGATCATCGGCAAAACTATACTCGGTGAGCTCAAATTCAAACATGCGCGGATTCAGGCCATAGCTGTGCACTATGGCCAGTGTGTTGCGGGCAAACTGCTCGCAGGCAATGTCTCGGGAGCTGATGTTGATGGCGATAGGCACGTGAATATCCGGGTGGCTCTGTAAGGTATGACACACTTTGTGCAGTATGCGCTGTGTCAGTTGATTAACCAGGCCAAATTCCTCAGCAATGGGCACAAACTCTCCGGGAGATACCCAGCCCAGCAAGGGGCTGTGCCAGCGGGCCAGGGCTTCATAGCCAATTATCGAATGGGTGTTATCGTGCTTGCTTTGTAAAACAATTTGCAACTCGTCATGTTCCAGTGCTTTTTCAAGCAATAGGGCCATTTCGTGGCGTGCCAGCGTCTGACGCCGGGTGCCGTGGTCAAAGATGGCCAGATCATCGCCTGCACCACGTAATTCACAAGCCTGCTGGGCATTTTTCAGCAGGCGTTCGGGGATATAGCCATGCTCAGGGTAGGTGGCAATGCCCACAGCATAACGGGCGTGGAACTGATGTTGACCCAGCTTCAGCCAGAAATCGAGATGCTGATGCCAGCGTTGTGCTACTTCCAGCACTGGTGCATCGGGCTCGATAATAATAGCCAGTCTTCCGGCACCAATATAAGCAATCTGATCGAGCAAACTGGGGTCGTGCTCAGCCACCTGATTAATGTGGCCATATAAGTGTTTGTGCAGCTCTCCATCAATCAGGTAATCCAATACATGCTTGTTGAGGTTTTCAGCAATCAGCAGGGCAAATGGCCGGCCGCGATCAATATGCACCTGTAATTGCTCGGTAAGCCAGGTTTTATTCGGTAAGTTAGTCCGGGCATCAAAGTATTTGGCTTGCTGGTGGGCGACATCCAACGCCAGCAGATCCTGCTGAAGCTGATGCTGATCGGAGACGTCATTAAGATACCAGGCACACAGTTGCTCGGAATGATATTCCCGCGACGCCAGCTCTATCGTACTTTCGCCGACATGAAAGGTATTCAGATCTGCTTCGATCAGGTCGTTGTTGTTGAGCAATCGACTCAGGTCGTCCTGAGTTACGCGAGCGAAATTGCAGGGCAGGGGTTGAGTTTGGATCCCCAATAATCGGCGTGCTTTTTCATTGGCTTCAACAATATTAAATTGCTGGTCTACCAGCACAATGGCGTGAAATGATTTTTGAAAGAAGCGTTGATAGATTTGTTTCTGAGAAGCCAGTAGTTCGTTATTGCTTGCCATATGCAAGTTCAGTCGGCTGGCGGCCAGACTAGTGCGCCACACGGCCAGCGGCACCGTGCAATTAAAGAAGAAAAACAATAAAAAATGAATGTAAATGTCTCCGTCTACCAGCATGCGCTCACCTGACGGGATCATCGAGACATTAACCTGTTGTACTATCATCAGAAACGGGACGATATTCAATGCTGCGTAAAAAATCGCGGTTCGCTTACCCAGCAGCAGTAAAGCCAGAATAGGCGTGATGTAAACAAAAATGGAACCAAGCTGAGCAAGGGGCAACAAGGGGATAAACAGTTTAATGGCCACTCCGGCGGCCACAATGGCAATCATCAGCAGGTGAGCACACAACTGGTAGGCACTGCGGCTCAGCGTAAGCAACACACCTATGGTGAGTGTAAAGCCCGATGTAAGCGCCAGAACATAATTAAGTTCAAATGCCAGTGCAGCAGGCAAGCTGTTGATAAAGATCCCCAGACACAATAAAAGTCCGGTCACCAATATAATGCGCAGTGCACTGACACGCCAGTTAGGCACCTCGCTTGGCGATTGGGTTTCTTCCTCAAGTAAGAAAAAGCGGCTTAAAGAACTCAAAACGTTACAGTTATTATTATTGTTTTTCCCGATACTAAGGCCATAAGGGTCTCAATTCAATGGGTAGAGACAGTAAAAGCTGCGCTAAATCAGCTTAATTGCGTTTTTTTTCAACATACTGGAGGGGAAATAGTCAAACAAAGGGCTGAAATTTAAGGGAGATTCAAAAAACATGCGTTAAAAGAGGGCTTTTTGCTGTTCAGGTCCTGGAGTAGCTTTAAAGCACAGATCAGGCCCTTGCAGTGATTCCCGTCCGGCCTGAAATTCGCATGTGTTTGCCGGCCTTTATTGTTTCCGTGAGTAACTGACGAAGCAACAATGTCTAACGTGTCTCCCGGACACTTACGAGCAGAGAGCCTGAAAATATCATGCAGGATTGTCTGTTTGCATGTGAACAGCACACATCTTTTTAGTATCAGGGGAAATTTGTAATCTATGTTTCATTCCGACCATTGAGTAGCTGTTAGCCAAAGACAACTGACAAGTATCACAATTTACTGTAGCTCGTGATGTGCGCACATATAGGCACAAGTAAAACGTATGTTTTGAACTATATCAAACTTCGCATTCTGCTCTAGTCTGAGTCTCATTGATATAAGATCTCTCTACTTACAGACTAATTAAATCTTGAGCAATGAACATCGTGATGGTAGGTTTGGTGTTAATTTTGGGTTAATTTTTTGGTTTTTCTGTTGGTGTTTTGAGGTTATGTCTTGGAGTACGTTGTTGATCTGAATTCTCATTTTTGCACTGATAGTGCCAAAACTGGTTCACACATCTAAATAAAGCACACACATATCTTAGATATTTATTGGAAGGATACATAAATGACTGAAAGAGTAAAAACAACATATGTCCTCATGCTTGAGCAGCTAGAGTCGAACTTGAGAGGTCGTATTTCTGAACATGTGGCCTCAAGCAAAGTAGATGATTGTCTCTTGCCTTTGAGTGACTTCATTAATGATGTTTACCAAAATGACAAGGAAACAAGTTTAGTATCGAGATTATCAACCTTAATAAAATCGTTGGAAAGCCAACTCAAGGAGTCACCATTAAATGAAGATTCGCAAAAGTCAATTCTGAGTCCACTGCATGGATTTCTCGATGATGTAGCTGAGTTAGCTGAGTTAGATAGGGTGCACCAAGAGCTTTCTAACAAGATAATACAACCATTTGAGGATGCGCACAAACAATCAAATAGATTCTCGATCTCATTCGGAATTGTTGGTTTGATTTCGGCTGTTATAGGTTTAAGCGGATTTTTGCTATCTATTAATAGTGAAGATAAACAGCAAGCTTTATTGGACACCATAAGTCAGTTTTCGAGTGAAGTAAAAGATCATAATAGCGGAATACTTAAACAAGCGCAGGCAACCCTCAAAGAGGAGGCAAAGAATAACAAAAATGACATAATCGACGTGGTTTCAACGGATATTTTATCCGTTAAAACGCTAATTTCAAATAATTATAGTAATCAGGGGACATTTAGTACAGGTATAGCCAGGGAGCAGGGTATAGGTACCGGTGCTAGACTTAGTGAAAACCCATTTGAAGACTATCTCATTTCGACAGAGAAAGGTGACATTCAAGGTGCTAAAGATGCGTTAAAGACCATGATTAATATAGGTGCGCCTTCCAGAATACAATTAGCTTCAGCTCTTGGCATTCTTCATTATGGTGATGGCGAGACCTTAGAGATTACAAAGCGTATATGGTATTCACATAAGGAGCAGTTCTCTTCAACTGAACATCAAGGCACTTTGTCTGCAGTTACTCACTACGCACAAAAAGTTGACCAAGAGAAAGCAAATGCTCCATTTATTGAAGATGTATCAAAATATCTGGTTAGTAACACTGATAACCAGGAAGACAAGGCATTTGCATATAATCAATTAGGGAAGATATATTACGGGCTTGATATTAATAAAGCGAAAGAACATACCTTAAAAGCACTTAAATTTTCTCCAGATGATACATCTTATTTACATAACTTATCAATGATATATGAACGTAGTGGTGATTACTCCCAAGCTTTACACTATTCTGAGCAGTCGTTTTCAAAAAGAGATGTAGACGATCCAGATGCAGACCATATTAGTCAATACATCGACGTGCTCCTGAAGTTAATTGATGTTGATTCACCCTCAGAATCTAATGGGGAACATACTGAGAAAGTAAGAGAGTTGTATGTGTTATTAAAAGAGGTAGATCCAAGAGAAGCGCTTTTATCTTTGATCAAGAACGATGGACTCAAAGACATTGTGGAATTGGAGCAATAATCATCCGATAAACTCGGATGTCAAAAAGCTGCGTGCCACTTGTTGACGCCGATTATGGTGGCTTGGGGGTCAGCTTCATCGCGATCTCCCAAGTCGATATATTAAACATATTTATCTGTACATCGCTTGAAATCATTGAAAATGCTGAATGCCGTTACGGTTATAATGTGCTTTCCACTCGCTTGTGCTCTTTACGGAGTTTTTGGAAATCAGACTAACGAAATCAGCATGAGAATGGCGTTGTTTCCTGGATCATTGAATTAATCTAACCAGATCTCAAAAGTGGACACAGAGACTAAACTTTGAAAGAAAAACGTATCATTAACTGACGTGCCCACAACAAAACCCTTATCGCCAGAGGCAGCATCCAACTTTGGTTTTCCGAGGATGCGATTATTGTAACTCCCCCATAAACTGCGACAGTTATTGAGTAGAATTTCCATTAACAAAAGAAGGAAGTTTTACGATGAGAAAAGCAAGTTCACCGAGTCACAAATTGTTGCCATGAACAAAAAAGCTGTGCGCACAAGCAGTCGCATAGCGTGAGTTGAGCATTTCCTTAAGCAGTTTGGGGTAAGTGTGGCACTTGCTTTTGAGGTGCAGGACTAAATCGAAGTGTCTATTACTGCAAGCATAAATGGCCACCAGATGATGAGGTAATCGATGCGTTGTTATTGCTTGAAGAGCGCCACCCTCGCTGGGGTTTGCCTATGTTGTTTGAACGACTGCGACATCAGGGCAAAGCATGGAACAAGAAGCGTGTTGAACGAGTTTACAATATGCTAAAGCTCAACCTGAGGAGAAAAAGAAAGCGCCGTGCTCCGACATGCAGCCAGAGCCGTTGAGTACACCGGAAAAGCACAATGATTTTTGGTCCATGGATTTCATGAACGACGCTTCAGGACATTAAATATTATTTTCGACAAGCACTGGCCATCGAAGTAGATACCAGTTTGACCACTGAGCGGGTTAACAGAACGCTCTAACGAGTGATTGCCTGGAGAGGAAAGCCGTCGCAAATAAGGGTTGATAACGGACCTGAATTTACATCCAGCTTGTTAGAAAGCTGAGCTCAGGACAAAAATATAAAGCTGGAGTTTATCCAGCTAAGTAGTCTTTATCAAAACGGTTTTGTGGAGCCTTTTAATTGTAGCTATCGAGAACAAGTATTAGATTTGTATCTGTTCGATTTACTACAACAAGTGCGCGAAATCACAGATGAATGGTTAGAAATATACAATTATGAAAGGCCTCACGATGCGCCGGGGGACAGATACCAGTTGGCCACCTTGATGCTGCATAATTCTACTAGTGAGCTTTACTAAGATTGGGTGGAGTTACAGAAATTCGCATGTGTTTGCATGCGAATATCACGGGTTATTTGTTCTGTAGCCGTGAGTGGCAAGCAGGCTTTGCAATTTGCATGTTATCCTCACCTGCCAGCTGAAGCCTGTTAAGAAAAACTTAGCAGTAGCTCCATTCAGGGTGGACGGCTATATACATACTCATCCCGCAGTGGCATAGTGATTTTGGCCACCTAATTAAGCGTGTTATATTACTGTTTTGATTGAGGGAAAAGTTTGTCATACGTAATCTTTCTAGTACCTCTCTTTGTCGTACTTTACAATTTGAGGGTGTTCATTTTAAAGCTGCAAAACAAAACGACAGAGTCATTTATATTTTTAGTTGTGCCTATCCTGGTCGTTTCAATTTATCTGGTGAGTTCACGCCAGGAAAGCTTGCTGTTAGTTGCCATTGATCCTGCTACTTATGCTCTGCCATATTATTGGTTAAGGCAATATGTGAAGCGAGCCAATTAAAAAGGTACCTGACAAGGCTTAATACGTTAAACAGGGCTTTGTCGTAGCGGATTTTGATATAAGTTCGTATGTGTTCATTTTCGAGATGGTAAGTGCATGTGTGAAAAGAAATTTACGTGTCCCTGTTGTGGTTATAAAAGCCTGGAATTAGAGCCTCCGGGGACATTTACAATCTGTGAAGTCTGTGACTGGGAAGATGACAACGTGCAGTTTCATGATCCAGATTATGAAGGGGGTGCAAACTTATACAGCCTTCGGCAAGCTCAATATAAATATTCAGAAGGATATCGGGCGAGGCTCCACAAACCGGCATTTAAAAAAGACTCCAGCTGGGTGCAGTTGGCCAAAGTACCAGAAGTTGAGGCAGGTGGCTGAAGTTGTTCCTGTTAAGGGGATGTGCATGTGACAGTTGTGTGGTTTAGGTCGATTTTCTTATCCTAACTTATTCTATGACCGGGTCACGAGTGTAGTGCTTAATCTAAAGCAGTTTACGTTTTAGCGACGCTGATATGAAGTTTTATAGCATACTCACCGAGACGCTGTTTGCTTTTATCAAACTGCGAATCCAGGTTTTTTGGGCTGTGTCGAAAACAGCGGCCATGATAGTATATATGGTGTTTCTATGGATGAATCAAACAAAGTTGTAATTTTAAAAATAATACTCATTTTACTAATTTTACTTTTGCTTTTTCCTTGTTATTTAGCAATGTATGGGATCTTTTTCGCACTCACTGATGGTGGTCCTCATAGCCATGAAGGTTTCACTGGAGCAGGGCTCATTGCATTTAATTCAGGCATTGTTTGGTTCCCTCAGTTGGTGTTGGTTTATATGTTTAGGAACCAGCTGAACAATATATTCAAGCTTGTATCAATAGCCCCTTTCTTGGTTCTATTTGTGTGTTTCTTAGTTTCTATATCGCAAAGCGTTTAAATAATTGGATATTTGTAATTTTGCCAGTATCACTGAGTCGTATAGCATGGCTCACGAGAATACATTCCATAATTGGAACCTTTCCTTCAGCCAAAGCATAGCTTTGTTTGCGATATTCAATTTCTTTGTTAAGCCCGAAAACATCCAGGAAAGATGTTTTCGTTGCTTTTGCCTGGAATCGTCGTTGTCAACACATCATGTGGAATGTGGCGTTATCATTAAAGGGACTTGCGTCAGTAAAACAAGTAACAAGCTGAGGGAGTTAGATCTTTGCTATAAATCAGATGTATGTTCAAAACTTTTTTAAGGGGTAAATCAAGTATGTATTTTAGGGAAATTTCACTTGAGCCCATGGTAGATGATGGAATAATATACTTGTTGCTATTATCTGGCTAGCTAACTAATTTTGTTCGAACGACAGAGGTATCTATCACTATGATTAATAAAATAAATATTTTGTTTTTTCATAGAGGAAGGTGTTAGGTTTACGTGAAAGTTGAGAGCGCAGCAGAAATTTACCAAAGAAAACGGACTAAGTTCTTGCCGGTTCTGAAAGCCTGCATTGTGGTTTTTATGTGTGTTGTGGTGTTTTTCTTTGTTACTGAAAAAGAGTCGGTTTGGATGTTTGTACTTGCTTCTATTTCCACAGCAATCGGGATAATCATACAAATGACTCTAAATACTTGCCCCAAATGTGGTGCGGCTCAGTTTAAATATTTGAAATTTAATGGGAAGTTGGTCAGAAGCCAGCGCTGGGACTTAAACCCAATTGAGTGTCCTTTATGTGGTGAAAAGCTAAAGTAAGCCTAAAAGATAGACCCTTTTGTTATGAGTGGCTATTTACTATCTGATGGTTTCGCTAAGAAACGGTGGTGTTTGGAAATAGTAGTGGGAAGGTAACTTTTAATTATACGCTATTTTTATTGAGCTACTACAACTAGGCTTAGTTTTAAATTAGTATCAATAATATTATTTTAAAAACCATTGTTCAGGGCTGTTTTTACTTAATTAAGGAATATTGTGGCTCTAGTAAAATTTATAAGAAACTTACTGCTTGTACTTCTTTTAACTTACATTGTCGTTTTGACGAGCAAGACAGTACAAGTTTATCTTTTATATAAAATGAGCGCTATGGGGTCTGGTTGGGATGATGGCGCGGCATATGTTTTTATTGAAAATAAAGTTGATTATAAGCCTTTGATCCTTGATATGTTGGATGAAAATGAGATGAGCTCTTATGAGACGCTTATTACTTTTACATTTGCCGAATTTCTCTTAGATGATGAAGATGTTTATTCGAAACTAAAGAAAATATCAGAAAGTTACCCCAAGAAACATGTCAGGTGTTTCTGGCATGACGTTTTGAATGGGCGTTTTGAGCAAGTGCCCATTTCTTCGCAAAAACCCAGCGGAGATAAGAATCAATTTGTTGCATATCGGTTCGTGGATCAGGGGACTGCTTGCAAGTAATATGACATATAGAATCTTAAACCGGGGAGGTACTAATACAGATTGTTGTGTCATAACTTTCTTTAGCTTGTTAAGCATCAGGAGATTTCTTCATGTATAAGCACTGCTTCTTAGTTTTAACAGTAGTTAGTTTTACAACTTTGGCCCTACCACATGGAGGGTATTGGAAACCTGACTTTACAAAATCTGTTTGCATACTGGGCCAGACTGCAAATGTAAAAGTTCTGTCAGGTATAAATTTTAGTGTTTTCGCAAGTTTTTCATATAAGGGTAAAGATTACGAAGTGTCTGCTCTGCAGGACAGTTATCAGATTGAGAAAGAGACTCATATCCTTAGCTTTACTATTCCCAGCGTTTTAAATTCCTCGCTTGAAAAAGTTGATTATCCAGTTGAGGCTTTTATGGATGGAAGAAAATTAATCAAAGTTGAGTTTGATGATTTTCAGTATTTTTATGTGAAAGGGAAAGAGGTAAATACTATTCTAAATCATGAAAGTAAATCGGACGTTTTTTCGGTGCAGGTGAAGTCTGCTTCTGGAGATTCACACTCTTTAGATTTTAACCATGAGCACTTTTCTTTGGCCGCGAAAATGTATCTGACTTGTGCTGAAAACATTACTTAACAAAGAGTAAATCGAGGGTTCGCCTTCGAATTATCCGGCTCATAGTTTTGAGTGACTACTCGCTGCGCTTTCGTAAGGTTTACCAATCAAATGAATAAATATAAAGTCGTAGAAAATCTAATCGGGTGGAGTGTCCCATTTCTTAATTTATTCAGAAGGCCAGAACCTTGGCCCTATAAGCTTGATGATCTGCTTTACTTGGATCAGGGGACATTGGGCGAGGAGCTGCATCAGTTTTTACAATCTCGGAATTTAGGCTATTTACCTAAATATGAGGAACATGACGCATATCATGCACTTTTGGGCTACGGCACCACGGTTACAGAGGAGTTGAAATTACAATCATTTATGTGGGGTAACAAAAATGCTACTTTCGCGGGGAAAATACTGTTTATTTTGGGCTACATACTTTTTCCATCAAAACATGATGAATTTAGACAGGAAATAAAACGCGGGATGCGGGCGAGGCCATTATGCGAATTCGATATTGCTTCAATGATCCCACTACAGTTAGATGAACTGAGACGTGATTTATGCATAAACTAGTATCCTTTGTCGCAATAAGCTTTTTTCTGTTCATTGTTTGGGTTATCTATCTGGCAAATACTGGGCAAGACAGCATCTTCTTTGATTTGGTAAGATCAATCCCTAATGGAGATAAACTTGGTCATATCGGTCTGTTTGGTACTTTGACAGTTCTATTTATTGTTAGCTTTAAATTTAGAAGTTTAGTATTCGGCAAAGTGCATATTTATTATGGTGCAGTGATAGTTTTGACTTTGGTATGTCTGGAAGAGTTAAGTCAGGCATTTATATCCGCACGTACATTTGACCTGTTTGATATGGTCGCAAATATAGTAGGTATATTATCCGGCACAGTCATTTGCCATGTGGGCAAAATGAGATTTGCACAAACAGAGTAATTTGGTTTGAATCACATGTAGGGACATTGAACTAAGCTTTGATATGAAGCGGAAATCGATTGCACTTTTTTAGTGGCAAACGTGTTTAGTTCAGCATTGACATGTCCAATTGAAATGGCAGTAGGGAATTTATGCTCCGGTTATTGATAATTGCAATAGTATCTACGTTTTTGCTGATCCCTATTACAGGTTTTTCAATCAATGGGACGTACGGGGCTTAAGTGTACTTGGCCAGATCTCAGCAGTGGTAGCAAAGTGAAAATAAATATAGATTTGTTTAGTCGGTTCAGCAGTGTTTTATTGGCCGTTAGTTTAGGAATAATCATATTTAGCCTGGTCGCGCCTGCATTGTTGCCTGACGAGCAAGCCATCAGGTTGGGGGCGGAGCCGTCTGTTGTTAACCCTAAATTGGTCTGGGCTTGTCTTTTATCCCTATCCGTATTTTTGTGTATTCAGCAGCGGGTTCGCTGGTTAAAGGGCTTAAGTTGGGCTGCGTTGTGGATAATGTTGTTTTTGAGTGTGATTGCTTAAGAGCGATAAAATATTAATAAAACTGGTATGGAAGAAAAGAGTTGTAGACTCAGTGCGCTACAAAGAGGGCGGAAAACGAGTTGAGTAATGAGTAAAGTTCGAGCTCACAGAGAAAAACAAACCAAATCATATCAGAGGTTAGATGCGACGATTAGCCGTACGTTTTCAGCCTCTCATATGAGTAATGCAAAATGGGTTAAGCTGCTCAAGGCAGTGGCATCTTTTGAAGAGCGTAGCTACCCGATCACATATAAATTAGTAAGTTGCGAACAAATCAGGCAATCCCGGACGGAGCCTTACGAAGAACACATTGATAATCTTTGGTTCTGTGAGCCTGCGTTTTATAAAGAGATTGAGTGGCTGGAATTCACTTTTGACGAATGCAATGAGTTGACTCGCCTGATTGAAGCACTTTCCAGGATCGCCGAATTTCCAATTACTAAAACGGTAACGGGATATCGGGTCATAGGATATTCATAGTTGTACTAAATCAATGGTGTGAAGTTCCACCAGTTTCGCTGTTTCTTTGATATTGGTTGTGTGAGGTGCTACGACACCCGCGCGAAACTCCGCCCGGGTGGGTGTCATGTAAGCTGATTGCTTACGTACCCATAGCTTCTGTCAGCTAGTCGCCCAGCGTGTCATTGTTTTTACTCTTTTATAGCAATCAAACCTTGCATAATCGCTAGGTACGAGAGTCGCAGGGCTCTCTAAGGTAGGCAAATAAGTACCCTCAGCGTTACTGTGAGAGCGAACACGAAGCAGTGTACTTGGCATAGGTCATGGTTTTATTTTACTATTGCAGGAAGTTATTTCTGCCCGTTTTTCACACGACCAGTAAAGCACGCTTGTTTTGAGAGGGCCTGCACAAAGCTCTCTATCTGTTGGCTTACCTTCTCTAAAATACTGATAAGCTCCTTGGTGCGTTAATCCAGCCCATTCGTTCTATTTCGTAACTTTACCTGTTTTCGCTCCACCGCTGCTGTGTTATAACGTAACCCAACCGTTAGGCTAAATTATTCAAGGAAGCATAAATATGAAGGTGGTCTATCTTTTTTTAATCCTCGTGTTTTGTACGTTCAACAGTCGTATGTTAGTTGCAAAGGAAGCTGCTAGTCCGCTTACCGTGCCTTTGTCGGACAGCACTTTGCTCAGGGCGACTGTATTTCTGCCTGAGACAGACGAGGCGAAGCCGGTTATTTTACAGATCACACCCTATGGCCGGGATGAAGCGACCGAACGTGGTGAGTTTTTCCGAAATCATGGCTATGTGTTTATCGCCGTTGATAGCAGAGGAACGGGTGATTCACAGGGGGAGTTTGTCCCTTTTGCAGATGATGGTAAGGATGCATATGACATCGTGGAGTGGGCCGCGAAGCAGTCATTTAGTGATGGCCAGGTTGCCACTCTGGGTGGCTCGTATCGTGGTTTTGTTCAGTGGTCGATGCAAAAGTTCTCACCGCCGTCCTTAAAATCTATGATTGCCATTGCCTCTGTATATCCAGGTAAGGATTTCCCTCTCAGAAACAACATTTTTGTTAATTACACTATGTCCTGGTTAAACATGGTGTCAAAAGCAGGTAAGGGCGCTTCTTACGGAGGGGGACCTTGGAATGAACTTTACTTAAAGCAGAAAAATAACGGACTCGCATTTTCTGAATTAGATAAATTAGCTGGCAATCAAACTACTGAATATCAAACCTGGTTGCAGCATCCAAAGTATGATGACTATTGGCAGGGCTTTGTACCAAACGCCGATAATTACCGGGCGATCAATGTGCCTATCCTGTCTGTTACCGGGCATTATGATGGAGATCAGCATGGCACTTTGCTTTACTATCTAAACCATCAAAAATGGGGTCGTCCAGAGGTGTTTGATCAGCATTATTTGATTATGGGCCCATGGGATCATGGTGGCACTCGTTACCCAAAACCGGCTCTGGGGCAGTTGCAATTGGGCGAGCGCAGCGTGCTGGATATGAAGCAAGTGTATTTGGATTGGTTTAACTGGACCCTGAAAGGCAAAGATAAACCACGCTATCTCAAAGGAAAGATCAGTAAATATATCCAGAAAGCGGGTACTTGGCATGCCAGTAAGCAGTTGGCACAGGGCCACTGGCACACACTGTATTTAACACGTACTAAGCGGCCAGCGTTATCTGCATCCCCTTCTGTTGTGGTTGATGCCGACCGTCGTCACTCTCACTATGTTTATGATCCTATGCGTAAGGTCAGTGCGCCATCAGCGTTTGATCTTAGTGGAGAAGCGCCTCTTTGGCATGCTGATGGTGAAAAGCTTGTCTTTGATAGTGCAGAGCTTTCCGAAGATCTTGTATTATCGGGTCAGATTCAGGCGAGATTGTGGCTGAGTATCAATGTCCCTGATACGGATTTTCATGCGAGCGTATTTGAAGTGTGCCCTGAGAATAAGCCGTTGCTATTGGCTTTTGCAATGAAAAGAGCCAGGTATCGTAACGGCCTTCAAAAACCAGAAATGGTGACGCCTGGTCAACCGTTTAGCCTGAATATGGACGATTTCAATTATGTTTCACGTGTATTGTCCAAAGGCTGCAAATTACGCTTTGTTGTCTCATCGAGCAGTTGGTATCATCAGAAGCATTATAACGGGGAAAGTGCGGTTGCCTATCAAACCGCTAAAGATGCCAAGGTCGCAAAAGTCACGTTATGGCATGATAACACCTATGTAAGCCAACTACGATTGCCGGTGCTTGAAACGGTACCAGCGAGCTACGATGGGCCTTTCCCTCTGGCATCTAAAGTAGGGAAAGAACAATAAAGACAAGGCTTCCGCTGAGGTGATGTCTGTATTTGCTCTTTATGCCAATGGTATAAGCAATGATTTGTAGGGAAAACATCATGCAATTTGAAAGCTGGATAACTTTTTGCTCAATCGCGTTACTGGCAACCGCCACACCCGGGCCTGCGGCTTTGTTGGTGTCTATGCACAGTTTGAGTTTTGGATTAAAAAAGTCGATGTTGACCGTACTGGGTAATATCACCGGGCTTTTCATGATGTCCGGGTTAGCTGTACTTGGTCTGAGCACGGTGATCCTGCATTCGTCACTTGCCTTTACCGTTATTAAAGCCCTGGGCGCATTATATCTGATCTATTTGGGTGTCAAATTATGGCGAAATGGGCTGAGTAAACTAGACGTCAATGAAGTCAGCTGTGCTAAAAGTAAGGCACTCAATTTATACGGTCAGGGTGTCCTGGTCGCGTTAACTAATCCCAAAGCTATCGTTTTTACAACAGCGCTCTTTCCACAGTTTATTGTTGTCTCAGAGCCATTATTTGCTCAGTTCTCTGTGTTGGTTTTGAGTTTTATGTCTTTGTCGGTGTTGTGTTTGTCCAGTTACGCTTTTGTAGCTCAACGCGCAAAGTCTAAAGCACGCAACCTGGTGTCGGGCACATGGCTGGGTAAATTGTTTGGTTCCACGTTTATTGGCGCAGGCTGTTTTCTTGCTACAACCTCCAGGTAAGCAAGCAGCGATTAACCGGCCAATTTTCTATATTAAGCATTGGATATACAGATGAATAAACATTTTATTCCGGAGTCATTTGAACCGCCAGTGAACCTGGATACTGAGTACTTTCATTTCAGGGTACTGGACGTCAGTGTTGCCGAGCCTGATTACGAAGCCGTAATGTCGAGTCAGCAAAATTTGCAGGGGATCTTCGGCCCGGATTTTGACTGGCCTAAAGCAGATATGACTCTTGATGAGAGCAGAGCAAGCCTGAAAGTGCATCAGCGCGAATTTGCCGCCCGGGAGGCATTTGCCTACTCCGTTTTTGATTGCTCGCAAAAACGCTGTCTGGGGTCAGTATATATTGATCCAAGCCGTTCACCTGAATACGACTGTGAAGTGTATTTATGGGTGCGATCAGACAGTCAGGCATTGGATCCCGTGCTGTATAAAACGGTTCAGAGCTGGCTTGGCGACCATTGGCCATTTAACAAGGTTGCTTTTGTAGGAAGAGCGATTTCCTGGCAAGCCTGGGGGTTGGAAATCCACAAAGAGCGCAGCGAAACTTAGGAAGGTTAAAGTCCATGAAATGGTTTGTATTGAGCCTGTTTTTGTTCTCATCCGGGCTATTTGCATGTAACCCTAATGCAACGACGTTTTCCAACGAACTCCGGGAGGGAAGGCAGCTGGAAGAGGCTTTTGCATTGCAGATAGCTCAAGAAGCTGATTTTATCGGGATTGGTCGCGCAGTCAAAGTACGTTCTGTTGATGAAGAAGTCTGGGGTTACCAGCAAAGAGTCTTTTTTACCGTGTATAGCGTGCTCAAAGGGACTGCAAGCGCTGAGGTTTCTGCGCTGATGTTAAAAACGGATACGCTTTCAGATGCAGAACGCATTGATGATATCTACGTTTGTGGCAAAGCTCAGAAGCCAAGTGTAGACGACGCGTATGCTGTGGAGACTTATAAGTACTTGTTTTATATCAAGGATGGAATTTTGTTACGGACGAATACTTATCCGGAAGCGCCATTGCCAATGAGCCCGGCAGAGGAGGTGGAGTTTTTGCGGCTTAAACAGCAAATTGACAGTCATCAATCACATTAACTCAAAACGGTTAAAAAAGGGATGCCAGAGCGGCACCCCAATTCATTCACTAGCTGACGCAGGGATTATTCCTGGTCGTGAAACATCTCTTCAAGCTTAAGCCCTGAGAGCTTCTTCAAAGAGTTCAGTAAGTAATAGAGCGCAATAAAGAAGACAATCATGGTAGGTACCATGATCACCGGGTAGCTCAGCGCGGTCATTCTGCCCAGTTCACTATTATAGGCCTCTGTGCCTGCCGGGCTGACGACAATCATTTTTGCCAGAACATAGTTTAGCGCTGAAGATAAGAAAAATGCACTGGCGAGGATTTTGGAGGCAACCTGTTGCACTTTGATTAACTTATCGCTGTTGCCTTTTTCTGCCAATGCCTTTTCTATTCCTTCAATGTCCATGACGGTGTCATTGAACATCAGCGTTTTTAGCAAGGGGTACTTAGTATACTGGCTGACAATAATGCCAATACCGATAAGCCCGGGGATCAAGGCTTCTTTGATGGCGATATATTTTGCATCCAGCTCCAGCAGACTAATCCCACCGGTGAGCAAGACGGAGACAATACCCAGACCAGAGATAAAGCTGAATTTTCCTGTGTTTTTACGCTCCCACAGACCAAACCCCAGTGGAAAGGCCAGCGCGACTACAACGCCGAGTGCCGGACCCAAGTATTGCTCTCCCGAAAACTTAGTCAGGATAACCACCGGAATAATAATGTTAAAAATCATTTGGCTAAAAAAGCCGCTTTGTTTCTTATTGGACGACGACACTTTGTCCCCTGTAGTTCTAAACAACGAATGGCCTGAGTGTACGGCAAACTGGGGTTAAAGGGCAACTTTAGGCCTAAAGTGAATATGAGACAAAAAAAGAAGCTGCACCCGGCAGCTTCTTTTTTATTGATGAAATCTTAACTTGAGATTAGTTACAGAAGTTCTTCACCCAAGTGAGGTCGTTCACGCGATGCGGAACGTGGAAGAGCTTCGTCGCTTGTGCAGTTTGCGGATCAATCTCATAGATTGCCGCATCAGCATTACGCTCACGGCCCGACACATACAGTGTCCCTTCTGGTGAGATGGCCAAACCGGACGCCCAGTTAACGCCATGCTTGCCAATCAGGGTTAGCTCCAGATTTGCGTCTGCGGTGTACAGCGCAGTGCCGGTGAGCACGTAAAGCGTGTTGCCATCCGCTGAGTAGGCAATATCGCCGTTTTTAAAGTCTTCGTTCGAGGCTTTCATTTTACCCAGTACGCGCTTTTCACCGGTGGCTACATCGTAGTCATAAGCATATGTGCGACTGGTAGCCTTCAGAACGTCACCCGAGATGTCATAGGCAAGACGGATGACTTTATAGCCATCGGTTACTGATTCCAGGGTTTGCGTTTGTGCAGACAGATCATAGCTGTAAATGTGTGAGCTACGGGTCTTAGCGCTTTGCTGGTCGATGAAGTAAAGTTTACCGTCATGTGCAGCGATATTTGATGCTGTGTTATTCAGGTTAATTACTTTGTCCGACTGGCCTGTGCCCAGGTCTATCTGGTGTACGTAGCCTTGCTCGGCATCGCCGTAATAGTTAATGGCATACAAGCCACCGTTACATACAGCGCTGTCATCAGGCAGCTGACCTGTGAAGCTTCCGCCGCGTAACTCCATAGAGCCATTAAAGCTGTTTGCGATGACTGGCATGGTTGCCGTACCGTGTGGGGCTGTGATATCGGCTTTGGGTGCTAAAATCACGCCTTCGGTTTGCAAGCCGGCCAGGTTTAGTGCTGTGGCATCTGGGAAATTAAAAATGGTGCGTTGTCTGTGGTTGCTCAGCGTTGCATAGCTCTTGTTATTGAGCGGTGCAAAATTAGCGCCGGCACCTGAAATATTGAACACAACCGTGGCGTTGTCTGGAATACCCGACACATCAAATGTATGACTTGACTGAACATCCTGACCGGATAAATTAAATACCTGCAGTTCACTGGTATTATCGCCTGTCAGGTAAAGGCCACCCCATTGCTTGAGTGTTTCTCCTGTTTGTGACAATTCAGCCAGGCTGGCAGACAGGGCTAACATATCCGACTGAGCATCGGCAAAGTCGACAGGCAGAGTGGTAGCGTTGGCAATGACCTCGGCACCGGCTTCAAGACCTAAACGCACGGCTTCGCTCACCTTGTCTGTTTGGCCGCCAGCAATGATATGACCAACATATTGTCTGCCATTGATATACTGAATATCACCACCAGCAACCAGATAATGCGCATTCAGTGCACTGTTATGGCCATACCCGATAGAATAGCCATTAAGGCTGACATCATCGCCTGCGAACACGGCACCCAGTGCATTTCCCGATGTTGAATAAAAGTCATCAAATACCAGTGCGGCATAGCCTTTATCCAGGTCATGCTCAGATGACGCGCTTACCGAAAATGCACAAGCAACCAGTGCGCCTGCGAACAGCTTTTTCTTCATTAAGTTCTCCACGAGTTAGGCCTGCACTTAGGTTATTGCGCAGCTGCCTTGTCAAAAATTCGCCTATTCTAGTTCTTTTATACTAATTTGTCTCTACTTTTCTTTCATTTTACGTTTGCCGCGTGTCAATTATAGGACCTAATGTGTCTTTTTATTGTCACTGGCATACTTGTTCGAGCGTGATAAATAGCAGCTAAAATCATCGTCATCGTCTTGGAACAAACCAACATCAGGCGATAAATGTTTGATGCACTTTGGTTAATAAACGCATCCTGTTGTTTATTTCGCTAAGAAGAATACAATTTCTTTGCCAGGTTTGGCTGTTGCACGTCATAAAAATAATAAAAAAAGGATCCAGTATGGAGATCAGAAAACTCAATGCCCTGAGAGGCATTGCGGCAATCATCGTGTTTGTAACGCATTTCAGCGACATAACAAACTGGCTGCATGGGGCGCTGGGAGGCGGAGCCGGTGCGTATGGTGTGATGTTATTTTTTCTGCTGAGCGGTTTTTTGATGTCGCACTTATATCTGGATAAAGACTTTACCCTAAGGGGTGTAAAGCATTACTTTGTCGCCCGTTTTGCGCGTGTTGTACCACTTTATCTGCTGGTGGTCTTTGCTTCGTTCGCCCTGACTCAGGGAGGCAGCGATCTGCTCTATCATATCCCCGATCATCAAGTGCTGTTGGCGCATGGGTTGTTTTTATATGGTGACAGCGTGCTCTGGTCTATCCCGCCGGAAGTGCAGTTTTACGTTTTATTCGTGTTGTTTTGGTCATTCGCTGCGACAAGGCGTGGTTATATCTACCTGCTGATAGTCGGGGGACTGTTGCTGTTGTTTTTTACTAATTTCCCCCGCATTTACGGTGACATGTACGGTGTGCCTTACAACCAGTTCACTGTGTTGCGCAGTCTGCCTTATTTCTTTATCGGAGTGATATTCGGGTTACATTATAAAACCCTGGTTATTCCCTCATATCTGAAAAAGCACGGATTTATTTTGGCTTTGTGCCTTATTCCACTGATGTACCCTGAGCTGTCTCCGGTGACATCGGATGCAAAAAATCGCATGTGGCTGAGTTATGAAGTGTTGCTGGTAATGAGTACCGTGTTCTTCTGTGTGGTTTTTCTGGTGCCAGACAATAATATCCTGCTAGCTAACAAGGTAGGTGATTTCTTCGGTAAAATCTCTTATTCACTGTATTTATTACACATGCCAGTAATCACTGTCATACATCAGTTTGACTGGGCTGTGGAGATTAAACTCATCGCTTCGTTTGCATTGAGCACTGCGATTGCGTTTGTGTCATTTGTTTGTATTGAAAAGCCACTTGCCAGGTATATTAGGGGCGCGCAGTATGCTTACAGGGCCAAGCCGGTAGCTGTGTCGGGTTAACCCTGGGGTTCTTCGGTAAGCAATCTACTTTACAGGTGCTTAGGAGATGCACAAGCGCCTGCAGGCGCTTGTGCAATCAGGTTAATGTAACGATGAACTGATTATGATGGAAAGCAAAACGGGGTCATAAACAGTGACACTTGCTTGCGTAGTATCTGATCTTTCGTTATTACTCACCGTGAGCTTCATCTGATAGCTGCCAATATTTTCATAGGTATGCTGTGCGGAAGATTGACTGGTTTCTTCATCAACGACACCATTACCATCAAAATCCCAGCCGTAACTGAGTGTGCGCCCATTGGGGTCTGAAGACGCATTCGCAGTAAATGTGGTCTGCGTGCCTACCATGACAGAGTAGGAAGATTGATCCAACGCAGCGATGGGTTTTCCTTCTAAAGCCAAAGCGGCTGCGTGCACATCAATTCTGGGACGCGTTATGCCGTTTCGTGCATCTGTTACATTGACGCCCGTTGACTCTAATACCTGCTCAATCCGATCTACACTGGCATCCGGGTTGATCTGTTTGAGTACGGCAATCGCACCGGCAACATGCGGCGCAGACATCGACGTACCAGACATGTTAATTATGCGAGATCCAGATACAGACGATGCAATACTGCGGCCGGGTGCAAGCACGTCGACTTGTTCGGACATATTAGTTCCCCAGATTACTTCGCCATTTGCGTTCCATACAATAAGCAGGTCATCATCTGCGCGCATTGTGCCGCCTACGGTAATTGCATCACTTACGCACCCCGGGTGACCTACAGCCCCATCAAAATAGTCATTGCCTGCGGAGATAACGGTTGCAATACCCATTGTTCTGAGGTCCTCTATGGGGTCCGCAAGCACGCGATCATCACAAGCTTCACGGAATTGTCCACCGCCCAGGCTGAGATTGACACTGGCGACATTGTCTAATGCACCGCGTTCGACTTCTTCGATGACCCAGTTAAATGCCGCTAATAGGTCTCTATCGTATGAACGTAAACATGGATTACCATCGCCACAAATTGCAGTGTTGTTGTCAATGCGGGTGAATACCTGCACGCCAACAATATTCGCCTCAGGTGCAATGCCACTGATGCCGGTAATGGAACCTGCTACTATTCCGGCAACATGTGTTCCATGGTCACACTCACCAAGCGCGTCATTTTCACATATGCTCGCTGAGCCTGGCCCAACTCCTGTGGTCGCTCCGCCGGCACATAAACTTGTATCATGGTTAGCGTTATTTGATGAGAAACACGCTTCCTGAATAACCCGATCACCTAAAAATGGATGGTCAGCCTGAACTCCGGTATCAAACACAACAACCGACTGACCTGCGCCTGAATAGCCCATGTCATGAGCCTCGGGCGCGTTTATGTGTTCAGCTGACTCGACAAGGTGAACTGAGTTGGCAGTATCTTCTGAAATCATGTCGAACAAACCACTGTGTGCTAGGGCATCCAGTTCGGTGTCGCTGACTTCCATCATCATATATCCCCAGCGTGGGAGGCTGCCGCTTACCTCGACACCGAGCGTTTGTAATTCTGAGTTAGCTTCTGAGAGGCGAGCCTGCATTTGACTCTGTTTGGCAATTTTCTCGGTACGGTAAACATAGGTATCTGGCTGTTGCGTTTGCTTTAACCTGGCTATCACACGAACATTATTTCCTTGTTGTGTTTGAGATTTTAACGCCTGATAGCTTTTGTTAAGTTGAGCACTTAGGGCAAGATTATCCAGTTCCGGTGTCGCAATGGCTTCTGTCATCCAAAGACAAGAAAGCACAACCCCCAATGATCTTTTAAACATAAATATCCTTGGTATTTTTAATTAGTTTGTTTTTCCTTTGTGTTAGTCCAGACGTTAATTGAATTACCATAATCTGGAACAGAACCGGAACCAGCATAATGGCGAAAGGTTAAATTTAGTTGACAGTGTACGGCTGTTTGAGAAAGCAGTAGTAAAGTCAGCTAGTTAGTTTTGGGCAATTTATGTGAATGTTTGACTCAGAGGGCCGCCTGAAAAAGTACACGCGCATGTCGGTCACTTAATTCATCCCCTAATCTCGTTTGTTAGTCGAATCCTTCCCTTCTTTTTGTGAACTCTAGCGCTGAAATCGGGTCAAGAGTCTAGGACGTTCCTCTTTTGCAAATATATGTTGTAAAAGAACCAAGCCATGATAGAAACACCGCGTTATTGAGGGAGTAAACGACCCACTATGGGATCAGATAATTCACCTGCATTAAGCCTGGGCGAGCCGCTTCAGGTATGTGATAAAAAAAGAAAACGGGCGGTGCGCAAGCGCTGGATATTAACAGGCTCTACCAGTGCAGTTTTAAAGCAACTGACTTTACCTATGCTGTGGGCAATTCTGGCACTGTTTAGTGCCGACCTGATGGAGCTTTATTTTGCATCGCGTTTGGGTGTAGAAGAGCTCACAGCGATGAGTTACACCTTGCCTGTTCAGGCCACTTTATTTGCTTTTGCGATTGGTCTGGGGATTGTTGTGGCGACCCGTTTAACACAGGCAAAAGAGGTTGAGCAGCTGGCAGCGGTGAGTCTGATCTTCACCATACTCACAGGCGCAAGCTTGGCGATGATCATATGGCTTGGTTTACAGCCGTTATTGACCATGCTGGGGTTTGCTGAGTTTTCTGCTCGTGAGCAAGTCTGGCCGACACTCGAGCGTTATATGCAATATCGACTGGGCGCAGTCGTATTCTTTTTTATTGTTATGGTGGTGTTTGGCGTGCTTCGGGCATTTGGCAATATGCGCGGCGCGGCGCAGTTACTGGTGATGTTTGCCGGTACACAAATCCTCATTAGCGCTGCATTGTTCACGCCCTGGGCGCAATCTGCGTTATCGATGAGTGGCCTGGAAAGACTGGGAATTGCCCATTTTGCAGCTGCAACGAGTGCCAGTTTTTATGCGCTGTATTTATTGCGTGTTAAAGAGAACATCAGGCTCAAAGTACACCTTTTATCACAGCGTAGCCGACAAGCGTTTCGCCGTTTGTTCAGGCTGTTTATTCCCGTGGTAGCTATGCAGTTGCTTACGCCGCTGGCTCAGTCGTTATTAATGATGATCGTAGCTTCGCAGGGGAGTGATGCTGTGGCCGCGTTTGGCGTGGTCATGCGTATAGAGCCGCTTGCATTGTTGCTGCCTATGGTGCTGACGACGTCATTACCCATTTTTGTTGGTCAAAATTGGGCTGCGAATAAGTCTTTACGGGTACGCAGAGGCATTAAGCAGGCAATGGCTGCCTGTTTGGTCTGGCAGAGTCTCATTGCGTTAGTGCTCTTTTGGGGTGCCGATATGTTAGGGGTTGGTTTCTGTAAACAGTCTTTTGTGAGCCATTCTATTGAGCTGGCGATGTGTATTTTGCCTATATCCTATGCTGCGCTGGCGGGGGTGATGCTGTATGTGAGTTGTTGCAATGCCATTGGCCGCACCGGCCTTGCACTGAATGTGACTTTGGTCCGATTGTTTGCTTTGTCCTTGCCTGGTGCGTATATCGGTGCTCAGTTGAACGGTTTTCAGGGGATTATCTGGGCGTTGGCGTTGGCCAACTTTATGGTTGGTGCCTGGCTTATTTACGGCGCTGTACACACGCGTAGGACCCAGAATACGCTTGCGCTTGGCTAGTGTTATAGGTGTGGGCCTACACAAGCCGGCCCACCTATTCATGACTATTTAAGGTCAATACTCAGCGCACAGTGATCCGCAAGCATGTTTTTTGGGGTCATGTCTGCGAAATAGTGGAACTGCGCACTGCCTGACTGAAACTGGTCTTTGAGTGTTTTAGCCACGAGAATGTGATCTATGGGTGCCGGGTAGTAAGGGTGGCAACCAGTCAGCATCTGATTTGCGTTAAATAAAGGCGCGTTGTCTATGTCGTTAGGCTGTGCATTTGCAGCACCTTGTGGAAAATACAAATCCCGGCTTAGGCGGTTGTAAGGTGCCGTGAGGCGATGGTTAAAGTCGCCAAGCACGACAAAGTCTGCCTTTTGTTTGGTTTTTTGTTCAACCCAGCCGTCCAGTATCGGGGCTTGTTTCGACAGCAGCTTACAGGCTTCTTTATCTGAACGCTGGTAGTCATCAACAAAACAGCCACTTTTCAGGTGCACATTCAGCAGGTGCAGCGCTTCACCTTGATAGGTCAGTTGGATCTCCAGCCCATTTCTGAGACCTGGTTTCACTTTTGAGAAAGTACTGTGCTGCACGACCTTATCAACGGCCAGCGGTTTTTTTACCACAAAAGCGATTTTTTGCTGGGTTGAGTTATTGCCACTTTTGCGGCAGGTGTATGTTTTACTGTCGGCTCTGTCTGACATCACTACGTGCCAGTCTTTTTCCCCGAATACCTGGCGCACGGCTGAAGCTGAGGCGACTTCTTGCAGTGCAATAATATCGGCATTAAGTGACTGCGCGTATTGTCTCAGGGCTTGAATGTCTTTTGTGGTTCTTGGCTTACATCCCGAGTTGTCAGATGCAGAAAGGTGTTCAATGTTCCAGGTTGCAACACGCAGTGGCTGCTTCGATGTGGCATGTTCCTGATGACCATGCGATAGCGCGGGTGTAGCACACAGCAGTGTGAATAAGGCTGCAACGGGCTTTATATTTGAAAGAGTCATGAAGTGTTTAAATTCATAAAATTGCAATAGTGTTATAGTGTATCAAGATTATTGCCATTTGATGATAGAAGTTAGAATATTTGCGTTAAATTCACTAAAAAGCCAGACATGGCAGGGGCGTTGTGTCTTACGCCCTGTTACTACCGCAATGTGCCAGTAAAAAGTCGATCAGCACTCGTACGCGCCGGGCTTTTTGACTATTACGATGAAAGTACACATAGAGCGGCGCATACGGACACCAATAGTCTGGCAATATCGGTACCAAGGTGTTTGTTGTGAACTGGCTGGCCACCATAGGCTCAACAATGCGGCCAATGCCTATCCCTTTATGCGCTGCATCCAGCATCAGATCGGTGTCGTTGACAGTCAGAGCACTTGGCATATCTACACTGAGCCTTTCCCCATTGCGATCCAGATATAAAGGCGCTATTTGGTTTGATGCGATAAACCGATAGTTGATCAGTTTATGATGCCTCAGCGAGTCAGGACTTTCGGGCAGCCCATAACGTGCAACATAATCATGAGAAGCGAATAAGGCTTCTTTCATGGCGGGCGTAAGCGCTCTCGCTACCAGGCCTTCTTCAACCCGATCACCAAAGCGAATGCCCAGATCAAATCCCTCTTTGAGAATATCAATGGCGGCATCGGAGACCGATATTTCCAGGTCGATTTCTGGGTATTGCAGGCAAAATTCGGCATATATTGGTTTGAGTAAGTACTGGTAAACAAATCGTGGTGTAGTCAGTCTCACTTTGCCGGACGGGATCTGACCGAGATCACTGACTTCTTCCAGCGCAGAGCTGAGGTCATTCACAGAGTCATAGGTACGTTCGAACAGCAATCGACCTGCTTCGGTTAATTCAATACGACGGGTCGTTCGGGTAAACAAGGGCAGGCCGAGCTCCGCTTCCAGTGCTTTGAGTGCATTGCTGACAGAAGGGGGAGCCAGTTCCAGCTTCTTGGCTGCCTTGGTGATACTTCCTTCAAGCACAATGGTGTGGAACATAATCAACTGGTTAAAAGCTGCGCCATTCATATGCGATAACTCATCGTTTTATTATTAGTTTTAAGCTATCAATTTATTAGTTAATTGGCATCTAATTTTTAGTAATTGGGCGCAATATACTGTTTGCCAGATTATGACAAAGCCGTGCTTAGGCCGGTGTTGATTAAGTTTATGCAAAGAGGTAACTATGAGCAAAGTGGTCGTGATTTCCGGGCATCCAGACCTGGCTGCTTCAAACACCAATCGAGTGATCCTGGATGAAATTTCTCAGGCTGTCTTTGAGGTGGAAATTCGGCGTTTAGATGAACGCTATCCAGATTTCAATATTGATGTTGAAGCCGAACAGCAAGCATTGTTGTCGGCAGATGTCATTGTGCTGCAATTTCCCTTTTACTGGTATTCAGTGCCGGCATTGCTCAAAAAATGGCTGGATGATGTGCTGAGTTATAACTTTGCATATGGTGCGAGTGGCGACAAACTCAAAGGGAAGGCATGCATTTTATCGTTCACAGTGGGTGGTCCTGAGTCATCCTACGATCCACTTGGCTATAACCACTTTGAAATTGAACAAATGATCCGACCTTTACAGCAAACAGTGTATTTAACCGGTATGCAATTTATTGAACCCGTTTATACCCATGGCATGGTGTACATACCTGGCGTTTACAACGAGTTATCGGACGTACAGAACAAAGCCAAAGCACATGCATCGCGTTTGTGTGAACGTATTCATAACGTGACACATGATCCGGTCATACAAATCGAGCGGTTTGTGCGGGTGTGGTTTTCTCGATTTGATGTCTTGCCTGCTGACTGTGCTGAGTTCACCTGCTCCTTATCTGAAGACATTAAGCTCGACATGATGGGGGATCAATATCAGGGCCATGAGGGATTCAGAGATTGGTACACAGCAGCGAGGCGCACCTTTAAGCCCGGCTGCGAGCATCTGGTTGAGCAAATCGAGGTGAGCGAGAAGGGCAAGGGGATTTATCGGGTGGAATTACGTGTTCGGCTGATAGCCGAGACGTATAGTGACTCACCTTTAGGCGGGCAGGCTGTAAACTTACTGGTTAATGAAGTCTGGCAGGTTAATCTGGTCGGCAACTTTTTTCAGATTACAGACTATCAGGTTATGACAGCCGAGCAGGCAAAGTAGTGCGTATTATGACAAGGTTAATTCTCATGAAAATATCTTTATTCATCATGGTTGTATTTGTACTTGTGTCGCCTTTTGTACATGCCACTCCAAAGCCTGAGTTACCCAGGCTGCATCAGGCTGTGATCAGTGGCGATATATCACTGGTAAAGCGTTTGCTGAGTGCCGGGGCAGATGTCAATCAGCTGGATACCAGAATGGGAAACAGTCCGTTGCATATCGCTGCACAGACCGATCATACTCAGATATTGGCACTGCTGATCAGAGAAGGCGCATTTATCAATTTACAGGCACCGCGCTCCGGTTTTACGCCGTTAATGATAGCAACCTGGTATTCAAAGCCAGACAACATTATTGAATTATTCAAACATCCCGAACTGAACATCGAATTGACAACGCCAACGGGTGCCAAGGCTGAGCAGTTAATTGGAGGCTGGGACAAACAAATTACAGCCAGTGAAGCACGCCGTTATGACGAACTGGCGGCGCTTTTTGCCCACAAGCGTGCTCAGCAACAGGCCATGTTAGCGCAGCAGAAGATCCTCAACGTGATTGAAAATAGCGCGATGAGTGAAGCGCAGAAAGTTACTCAGATCACAGAGTTACTTGCAGCTGGTCAGAACGTTAATCAGCGCCGCCCCGTCTATTCTAACCGCAATGACTGGCACACCCCATTGCTGGTTGCTGCTAGAGAGGGGTATGGCAGTGTGGTTGAACTGCTACTGGCGCATAATGCTGACCAGACAATACCGGGCTACCCTATGAACGCCATTGCCCTGCATAAGGCGGGCTATATGGGACATGCTGATATAGTCAGACAGCTGATTAATGATAAGCGTGGCTCTTTGGTTCTAAATGCACAGGGTCCAAACAATGGCTATACGCCGCTTCATGATGCCATCTGGCATGGACACATCGAAGCGGCCAAAGTGTTTATTCAAGGTGGCGCACAATTGCAGCTCAAAACTTATGAAAATGACACGCCACTGGATCTGGCTGAACGCTATCATTATGTGCAGATCATAGAGGCCTTACTGAAACAACATCAGATTGCACAATTCGATTGAGTATTAAAGCAATGACAGCAGGGAAGCTGTGCTTTAGAACAACAAGGATAAATTGAAAAGTAAACTGGTAAGTGTAAAAATAGTCAGAATAAAGTTACATACAATGAACCCATAATGACCGTAAAAGTTACCCGCAGTATGCTAAAACGACAGGCCATCATAGATGGTGCCCTGAGCGCGTTTCAGCAATATGGTGTCAGCGACACCAGCATGGACAAGATTGCCGAAACTGCTCAGGTTTCAAAGCGTACCGTATACAATCACTTTGCAAGTAAAGAACAGTTAGTGACGCATATCATCAAAGAAATCTGGCGTCAGAACATTTTGACGTGTGACATAGAGTATGTGCACGACACAGAATTGGATGTACAGCTGGCTGCGTTACTGAAGAATGAGCTGGACTTTCTGAGCAATCAGAATTTGCAGGAACTGATCCGAGTAGCGATTGGGTACTGTTTGTTTAATCCTGATATTTTCACTGCTGAAATGAGTGAGTTTTTTGATCAGGAAACCGCCTTGATCCGCTGGATTAAGCAAGCCATGTTACATGGACAGTTGCGTCAGGCAGATCCTCAAAGCGCACATGCCCAGCTGATCAGTCTGTTAAAAGGGCAGGCCTTCTGGCCTCAGATTTTGCATCAACAACCCGCACTGACTCAAGAACAGATTGACGTACTCACAGCGGAAACCGTGGCGTTCTTTCTGGCCTATTATCGGGTCTAACTTTTGCCACACAAAGATGTACAGTGTAGGTAATTGCACTAGGGGCAAATATTCAATATAACCTCAAAAGGTACAGTCATAAAAACACTGTGTGATGAGTACCTGGGTGTGCGCTGAGTTGTACTACACTTTAGCCCATCAGCTATAAGGAAAAGAGACTTATGACATTACGTGCGTTCACACTCATCATTACCCATGGCCTGGTTGGATTCGCCGGTTTCGCGGGTGGCATTTATATGCTGCCCATTCTAACTGCGCCACCCGCCCCTAACGAGGGGGCTGTCACAGCTGCATCTTTAGGGGCTGATTATTCGGCACAATTTCGTAAATCTTTACAAGACAGTGATGCATTACACTGGGGGGAAGGCATGGTGTCGATCAGCAAAGATCACATTACTTTGCTTGGCGAGCTGGCCCCGGGGCCGGATTATCGTTTGTATTTGTCTCCTCAATTTGTGGAAACAGAAGCTGATTTTAATCGCCTCAAAAGTACCATGGTTGAGGTCGGTGACATCAAAACCTTCAGTAACTTTGTGGTCGATGTACCCCAGCAAATCAACCCGGCTGATTACAATACGGTGATTGTCTGGTGCGAGGCATTTGGAGAGTTTATTACAGCTGCACAGTATCAGTAGCGGCCAGTCATAAAAAGGTCACTGACTGTTCCTACTTCGGTAATAGTGTCCCTCTATTGTTATTTCCTTGAAGAATAAAAACGCTTTCTTTGGACGTAAACTTAGGAATAACAATGAAAAAAGTAACATCTCTCTCTGCTGTGATTGCGGCTTTGCTACTTGCTGGCTGTGATGACGACAAAACCGAAGTCGTTGAAGTAGAAAAAGCGGTTGTCACCACAGACACGCAAACTCAGGTAGTGGAAGTCGAAAAGACCATTGTGGTTACCGATACCATTACTGAGATCAAAACCATAGAAGTCCCGGTTGTGGTTGAAGTACCAGCGGGTGGTGCCAACAACATGCAAGTCGGTACGCGCCCGGATTTTCTGGTGCAAGACATGGATGAGGGTGAGCTAAAAGATAAACTGGCCCAATGTTCGAATGGTCCTTTCTACAAGACAGACTTTTCAATCGGCCACCGTGGTGCACCGATGCAGTTTCCTGAGCACACTAAAGAGTCGTATCTCGCAGCGGCCAAAATGGGTGCGGGTATCTTGGAGTGTGATGTAACCTTCACCAAAGACAAAGAGCTGGTATGTCGCCACTCTCAGTGCGATCTGCACACCACCACTAACATCCTGGAAACTGACCTGGCACAGAAATGTTCAACGCCGTTTGTACCGGCAGATCCTGAAAATGGTGTTGTGGCTCAGGCTAAGTGTTGTACCAGCGACATTACGCTGGCGGAATTTATGACGCTTGAAGGTAAAATGGACGCTGCAAACTCTATGGGTACCACAGTTGAAGAATACATGAATGGTACGTCGAACTGGCGCACTGACTTATATGCCAGCCGAGGCACATTGATGACTCATGCAGAAAGTATTGCTTTGTTCAAAGAGCTGGGTACTAAGATGACGCCTGAGCTTAAGTCTCCATCCGTCACTATGCCGTTCGATGGATTTTCTCAGCAGGATTATGCTCAGAAAATGATTGATGAGTATAAGGCTGCGGGCGTTGATCCTAAGCACGTCTGGGCACAGTCATTTAACCGAGATGACATCAACTATTGGATAGCGCAAAATCCGCAGTTCGGTGCACAGGCCGTTTACCTGGATGACCGTTATGAAGCGCAAACGGCTGAGAATGAAAAGGGGGTTACGCCGCAGCAACTGGTCAATAACCCTGAACTCTTAGTCCCCACAATGGCTGAGCTGGCAGCAGACGGCGTGAAGATCATTGCACCACCTATGTGGGTACTGGTAACTGAAGAAAATGGCGAAATGGTGCCATCTGCGTATGCCAAAGCAGCGCGTGACGCAGGCCTTGGGATCATTACCTGGACACTGGAGCGTTCAGGCCACCTTGCAGCTGGTGGCGGCTGGTACTATCAAAGTGTCAATGGCGCACATCGTGGTGAAGGTATGATTAACAACGATGGTGATACCTTTAAGCTACTTGATGTACTGGCGAAAGATGTGGGCGTAATGGGCGTATTCTCTGACTGGCCGGCTACGACGACTTATTATGCTAGTTGTATGGGCATGCCAGCAAGTATCTAATCCGACATAACAGGCCGCAGTCTCATAAATGAGCTGCGGCCTTTTTGTGCTTAAAAGAATTTACTAAACAGTAAGCGGACCGAGAAACTGCCGTCGCTATCGACCAGCGGGCTGTCGGTGATGCTGTCATCAAACCAGGTGTAGTCAAACGCAAGCTGGGTAAATCCGTCAAAAAAGATGGGTGTTGATACCGAGAACCCGAGCGCGACATTGGTGGCATTATCGCCCTGATAGTAGGGGCGCATGTTGGTGGCTTCGTTCAGCCTTACCCCGTAATAATAGTCAACATGATTGCTATCCAGATGGCTGATAGTGAGACTGGGCTCATAGAAAAATGGACCGGATTTAAAGACCTTACCCAGCCCTGTTGACAGCTCGTAGCCATCCGATTTATCCAGCACATCGTGTACCGCAGAGATATTGAACTTCCAGTTGTTACGCTCGTATCTGATACCAAGGCCAGCATCCATTGAGAAGTCACGCTCAGCCATACCTTTAAACACATCGCTGTCTGACTCATCGAAGCCCTGAAAGCGCGGGGCTGCCTGCAGCAGGATCTCTATGTCGTTGACTTCCAGCATTTCATAGCTGATGAATGGTCCCAGCACTGAGAGTTTATCTCCCCGGTAACCTAAAATGGGCAGGGGGATCACACGCCTGTCGTAGCCCTGGTATATTTCTTCACTGACGCCCAGCCCGATGCCGTACAAAAACCCTTTGGGTTCAAGCTGAGCTCTTGCCGCGCCCCGTTCATCGGTTTGAGCCTGAAGTGGCAATGAGGCAACCAGCAGGGTACCAATACAAAATGCGTGTTTAAACATAGTGTGTCCTTATCTGAGTTTATTATTCTGTTCTCACGTATGCATGATGAACTGAAGCCTGAACTCTGAGTCAGGCTTCTCCTCTTACGAACTATAGACAAGGAACGTTTAGTCTTGATGTCATTTAAATAAAGAAAGTGGGCCGTTAAAGTTATTCAGATTGGGAAAGATGCCGTTGAGCGTGCCCAAGTCTAATCCCATCCATTGACCCAGGCTGGCAGCGTACTGATCAACTGAGGTGGTCGGGATGAGGCGACCACCACCAGCATCCAGTTCATGGTTGAGCTCTGCGTTAGGAATATCACCAAAAATGGTACCACCATTGACCGCGCCTCCCATCACAAAGTGGTGTCCTGCCCAGCCATGATCGGTGCCATCACCATTAATGGCCAGTGTTCGGCCAAAGTCAGATGCCGTGAATACGGTGACCTGCTCACTGAGGTTGAGGCTTTCCATTGCAGTGTTAAACGCCACTAACGCACTGTCCAGCGTGGACTGCAGTTTGGGCAGGTTTTGTGCCTGCCCGGAGTGGGTGTCAAAGCCGCCCATCGCGACCACATAGACTTGTCTTGAGGCCCCCAGTTGCTGGCGCGCAGCAATGCTGTTACTCACGGTTTGCAATTGTTTGCCTAACGAAGTTGCCGGAAACTCTGGCAACGTAACGGATGTATTGGCTTGCGCTGCGTTAAACTGGCTGTTGGCCTGGTAAGCACTGTTAATGGCAGCGGTGACGTCCTGCTGCAAAAAGTGTTGCGCATTCTGCGGTTGATTGCTGAAATGTGCGACCAGCTCTGGATGTTCGTCAAACTCTTCTAAAGCCTCAATGGTGGCGGCTTGTCCGTCACTGACATGATATGGAGCGGTTTGCTTACCGGTCAGCCATAATGCGCCATCTGCTGTGGTAATAGCATTAAATGGCGTATTGGCTGTGTGACCTTGTGTCATCAGGGCATCATTGATCAAGCCTCCCCAGCCAAACTGTGCACCCTCTGCAGCGCCGGACATCCAGGTTGATTGTTGGTCGTTGTGTGAGAACAATCTGGAAGGCAGGCGAGCCGTATCCTGTGCGATCATCGCGGCGGTAATCGGACTCAGTAGCGGACCAACATTGCCGACTACGGCCAGCTTATTTTGTTGATATAAGTTTGCCAGCCCGGCTAATTCCGCGGGCAGGGCAAAGCGACGGGAGCCAAAACGCCCGGGTGTTGCAATCGGTAACAGGTTGGCCAAGGTGCGTGGGGTCGTGTACTTACCCAACAGACTTTGTCTGTGGCCGGCCCATTGTGCGTAACTCGCCTCATCATAAGGGATTATGGTGTCATGATTGTCCATGCCACCGTATAAAAATACGCAGACCAGGGCTTTGTAATCATTATCCTGCGCCGGACTGTTTGCCAGAGCCTGACCTAACTGAAACATCGAAGAAGCCATTACGGAGGCACCGCTGAGTTTGATAAAATCGCGTCTGTTCATGGGCTTTGCTCCTATTTCTGAACTAAGTAATCAGGTGAGGTCATAACCAGTAAAATGGCCAGGTGTACGAGCCGCAGCGGCTCGGCGTCGTCATTTTGTGCCACCGTTTGCAGTATGCTCTGGATCGACTGCTTGCTGGTGGCACTGAGTTGACCGGCGCATAGTAATAAGTCGAGACGGTCTATTAGTGCGCCGAGATCAGCTGTTAGCGTCAGCTCTTGGTCGTAGCTTGCCAGAAAGCTCTCCGCGGCGTTTTGTGCATTGAGTGGAATATTCTCTTCGTCATAGATGTCTTGTAGCTCCTCGACATCTACTTCTTGTTGTAACCCTGTGATGTAGTAGGTCATGAAGTTGGCGTAGCCGGTAATGGTGCTGGCATTGGTGATTTGCAGCTCAGGTGCCACCATGCCATTGGCCGCGCTCACGCTGCCTGGTGCGGTATAACCGGGGCGGAAGAAGTTAAAGACACTGGGTGAGCGATAAGGGTGTTGGCCCAGCATGCTGGCATCTCGGGTGTCCCACAGCATTTCCTGGTACTCCGGGGTGATGTTTTTGACTGCAAACGCCCGTGCCCATTGTGTAAAGCGTAAGATAGGTTCACGGATCTTGCCGCCACGCTCAGTGGCGTTTGCTCTGGCATCCGGGTCAAATAAAATTGCTGCCAGTGTTGCGGTTAAATCGCCACGACGGCCATCTCCTACTGAGGTGCCATCGGGCAAAGTTGTACGGCCGTTGCTAAATGCTGTGCCAACACGTGTTACGTAGCCGGGAGAGGGGTTTGACGTGACCAGTCGCTGGATCAGTTGCTTTGCAACGAAAGGGGGCACATTTGGATGGGCAAAAATATGATCCAGCGCCTGTGTTACCGAGGCTTTGGGACCTGTCCCGGCGGCAATTGTGGTTCCCAGGAAGGTTTTACTCTTTTCAGAGTGATTTTCCGGGTAGACAGTCATGGGGAGGGCAAACTCGTTTATCTCCAGTTCTTCGGACGTGTCATAGTCCATATCCAGGCCCGTAAACACCCGTGCCAGGCCGGTGATATCCTGATTGTTATACAGTTCTTTTGTTGCACCATTTTCATCTTGCTGTTCGGTACCGTCCGGATTCAGTGCCACAACGCCAACCGTAAACAGTTGCAGTAATTCGCGGGCATAGTTTTCATCTGGCATCCGGCCGGTGGCTTCATCTCCTTTGAGGTTGCCCATATAGGTCAGATAAAAGCCCATGGCGGGAGCGTAGGTCACCGTTTCGAGTAATTCCCGGTAGTTGCCAAAGGCATGTTGGATCAAAATATCCTGATAAGAAGCGACTGCTTCCGGGATATCGGTCAGTTCTTCTCCACCTGCATTGGATACGACCAGCAGTTCAGACAGGGCAAACGCCATTCGCTGACGCAACTGGTCTTCACCGGCAATGGCATTGCGCCAGAATGCCACACTGGTTGATTCAATATACAGCGCATTAAAGTCATCTTCTGCGGTTGGCGGTGGGGTAAACTCGCTTACCACTGGCATGATCAGGCTAGGTGGCAGTTTAAGTTGTGCTTTAAACCAGCTCGATGCGCTTGTTCCTGTCAGGGTATCTAAGTCTTGTGGCCGGGCTCCAAAGGTAGCTTGTTGTAAAAATCGTGATGTAGTGAGGGCAGTGGTAAAGGCCGGATCGATTTCAGATGTGTTGTCATCGGGTGTTTCGTCTGCGCCCCCATCATCGGGATCGTTATTATCGTCGCCAGAATTATTGTTAGTATCTCCCTGTGAATTATCGGGTTCTGGCTGTGGGGTAGTCGGATTGTTGGTATTGGTTGTGTTGTTTGGGCTGGCATCACTGCCGCCACAGCCGGTCAGGCTCAGGCAAAAACTGAGCAGCAGTATGTTAAGCGGGGTTAGTCTGAACATGGTTTCACTCTCTTACTTGCGGATACCTTAAGTTTAGAGTGAAACGAGCGAAAGCGGTCATACAGTTGTCATACGGCTTGTTTACAAAATTGTATGCTCTTAGATGCACTGCATTTTGTTACTTCGAGCCTTATATCTGTTGCTACATGAACCGCTGCATTAACGACTTAATTACTCAGGGCCGGGCGTATCGGGATCTCAATATTAAACACCGCACCAGGTTGGTTTTCGAGCAAGCATAGCTGGGCCTGATGGACCTCGCAAATAGCGCGCACAATACTCAGCCCGAGGCCATTACCAGGGCGACCTCGGCTGATGTCGGCACGATAGAATTTATCAAACACTTTGGCCTGATCCTTGAGTGGGATGCCAGGACCATTGTCCCCGATTTGCAGCAGGGCACTTTGGGTATGGCTTTGCAGTCTGAGCCATACGTGCGCATTTGGCTGGCTATGTTCCAGTGCATTTTCCAGCAAGTTACAGATCAACTGACCGAGCAGGTCCTTGTCACCGTGACAGTGCACAGCCGGCACAATGGACACTTCAAAGTGCCGGCCGCTGTCTTCAAAGACCGGTAAGTAACTTTGTGCCAGCTCATCAATAAGTGCCGACAAGTCAAATGTTTTAAAGCCCTGAATGTGTTTTCCTGACTCTATGGCATTAAGTCGCACCAGATTATTAAAAGTGTTGATAACCTGGGCCAGCTCGTTGCTCGCTTTGTCTATGTGTCCCTCCAGTATTGTCGGGTTATCGAGATCCTGATACATACTCTGCAAGCGGTTAGAAATGCGGGATAAAGGGGTTTTTAGATCATGGGCGATGCCCACCGACATGGTATTCAGATTGCCATGCAGGCGGGATATTTCATCAAGCATGCGGTTTATTGCGACGCTCAGGGTAATGATGTCTGAGTTTGATGTCGCCACCTCGGTGCGTTTAGAGTCCGGAGAATGTGCGACCTGGGCCAGTTGTTCTGATAATGCTTGCAGGGCGCGGCTGCGCTTAACCTGAACACAGGCGATTGCCGCCACTATCAGGGGCAGGCTGAGCAGGGCAAACCAGGACATCAGTTGTGCATAAAACGCGCTTTTATGGGTTTGCAGCTCATCCTGTTTTTGCCAGTAATGAATACGCAGGCCATCGGGCAAGTTCACTGTGGCAGACAACAGTGCTGCATCACCTTCCTCGCCAAGCGATACGGTTTGCCATTGAGGAGTGAGCGACGCCGTCAGTTGAGTCTCAGCGCCAAAAAGCAGTTTATCTTGCTCAAACACGGCAATCAGCCAGCCTTCATCCGCGAGGTGCGCGCGTGCCTCATGCTCTGGCAAGATAACCTCATCTTCGAGTTCAAACTCCTGCAATACGTGTTCAAAGCCATGCTCTTCAAGCATGCTTTCGATGTCGCTGAGAAACTCACTAAACTCGTGTTGCTGTGTTTGTTTATCCTGCCACACCAGTAGCTGCCCTAAGAGCCATAGCAGTAACAACATAGCAGCCCAAAGTGCGCCGCCTGAAAGCAACGCTCGCTTTAAATGATAACGACTAACCATCCGTGGAACCTGTGAGCAAATAACCACTGCCGCGAATGGTTTTGATCATGTCAAACGTAAAAGGCTTGTCCAGTTTATTGCGTAAGCGGCTGACATGGGTTTGCACCAGACTGGTTTTGGGATCGAAACTAAACCCCCAGACCTGCTCCAGTAACATGGTTTTGGTGATCAGCTGTTCGGGGTGCTGCATCATATATTCCAGGATCTGATATTCCTTGGGCATCAGCTCAATTTCTCGCCCGGCTCTTAACACCTGACGAGATGTGCGGTTGAGTCGCAGTTCGCCTATCACCAGCTCCAGCGTATCGGCTCTGAGAGGCTGGCGTCTGGCCAGGGCTTTTAAACGCGCATACAGCTCAGCAAAAGCAAAGGGCTTGACTAAGTAATCGTCGGCACCGGCTTCGAGTCCGGCGACCCGATCGGCGGTATCACTCAGTGCGGTGAGCATGATAATCGGGGTGGTGACTTTACTGGCACGTAAAATCCGTACTGCGTCGAGGCCATCCATATTGGGTAACAGACGATCAAAAATGATCACATCAAATGCGTGGGCTGACGCGCTTAACATGGCGCGCTCTGCGTTGTCACAATGCTGTACTTGCGCATTGTGCTGGGCAAGCCCGGCGCAGATAAATTCAGCCGTGTCCGGGTCGTCTTCAACTAGTAAAATATGCATACAAACCTGAGGTTGTCGTCACTCGATTAAAGCATATCGTATTTTTGCACGAGATTGGCATACAATTTTGTATTGTGCTTAGCCTGCGTCTGTGTATAAATTTAAGCCTATCTAGTGTGAAGATAAGGAAATTTCCATGACAGACAAGCAAGCGAAAGCCGAGCCTAACCCGGGCTTGTATATTGGAATTGGTGCAGGTATTGGGACTGCGATTGGCGTTACGTTTGGGGTAGCATTTGATATTCTGGCTTTTTCTATTGCTCCGTGTGCCGGAGCTGGCATAGCGCTGGGTGTTGCCCTGTGGGGGGCTAACAAACAAACTCCTAAGTAAGCAGGGCCGCTATGAACGGCCCCGCCAGGTGCTATTCCTGATATGCACCGGCACTGTATATCAGCTCGTAACTGTGGCTGTATATTTCCACGATATTACCAAATGGATCTTCCATATAAATCATACGGTAGGGCTTTTCGCCGGGGTAATAATAGCGCGGCTCTGCCATACGTCGTTTGCCCCCTGCGGCCACTATTTTATCTGCCAGGCCTTCAACATCCGGGTCTTGTACACAAAAATGGAAAATACCGGTTTTCCAGTATTCAAAGTTGTTATCCGGGTTGGTTTGGTTATCAAACTGGAACAGCTCTACACCAATGCGATCGCCAGTGGACAGATGTGCGATCCGAAAACGTTTCCAGCCAGGACCAAATACATCACTGCACATTTCACCAATGGCGCTGCTGTCTTCAACGATCTCAGTAGGGGCCATGATCACATACCAGCCCATAACCTGAGTGTAAAATTCAACGGCTTTTTCAAGGTCGGGCACTGAGATACCGATATGTGAAAAGTTGCGAGGGTAAACCTGGTTCATAAATACGCTCCTGTGTTTGAATAGTGAGCAGGTTACAAATGTCAGGCTATAATGTAAAATTATTAAAAATTATCAAAATAAGTATTTTTTGTAATGATTAATAACACCTGGCTCCGCACGTTTTGTACCCTGACGGAAATAGGGCACTTTACCCGTACGGCTGAACACTTGCATATGACTCAGTCAGGTGTGAGCCAGCATGTACAAAAGTTAGAGTCGCACTTTGGTGTGGCCTTGTTTCTGCGTGATGGGAAACAGGTCGTACTGACAGAAGCGGGTAAACGGTTGCGTATTCAGGCATTAAAGATACTGCAAGATTTGTCGGAACTGGAATGCAGTATCGGGGAGGATCCGCCTTTTGAAGGAGAAGTCAGGGTCATGTCGCCCGGGAGCCTCGGGCTCAGGCTCTATCCGCAGTTGTTGACGTTACAAAGCCATCATCCCGGGCTTGTCATTGATCACAGATTTGCGCCAAATCAGGCCATTGAAAAGGCCGTAGCCGATGGCAGTGCTGAGCTGGGTTTTACCACTGTTGCGGCTAGGTCTGCGGAGGTAATGAGCGAGGCGATAGCGACGGAACCCTTGTTGCTGGTTACGCCGGCTGAGGTGGCTGAACCGAGCTGGGAGAACTTGCAGTCACTGGGATTCATCGACCACCCCGATGGCGCACATCATAGTGAATTGCTGCTCAGCGCGAACTTTGCACAGTTCCGGCATTGCGCACAGTTTGCCCGCAGAGGGTTTTCTAATCAGATAAGCCTGATCCTTGAACCAGTCAGTCGGGGCATAGGGTTCAGTGTTTTACCTGCTTTTGCGGTTGAGGCCTTTGCCCGGCAAAAACTAATACGGATACATGTGCTGAACCAACCCGTGAGCGAGACAATTTATCTGTGCACAGCGCGACGTGCAATCCTGCCTGCCAGAGTGCGGACTGTGATGGAGCATGCAAAAAGCAGTTTATAGTACTGACCAGTTTATTCTTGTCTGCACTAAATCAATAAATATTGGCTTAGCACTGGCACATCCGCGTGCGAGCCATTACTATGCAGGCCAAATGAATCAAAATGTAGTAAGTCAGCATGTCTTTACCTCCTTGCCCGAAATGTAATTCTGAATACGTTTATCAGGATCAAAGTAATCTGGTGTGCCCGGAGTGCGCCTATGAATGGAACCCAAATGAAGTCAACGAAGACGACGTAATCACAGTGAAAGATGCCAACGGCGCATTGCTGGCCGACGGCGACAAAGTGACTGTGATCAAAGATCTGAAAATCAAAGGCAGCTCTCAGGTGATCAAAATTGGCACTAAAGCTCTGGTTCGTCGTGTTCTGGACAAAAAAGACCACGAACTGGATTGCAAGGTCGATGGTGTAGGCGAAATGATGGTCACCGCGAAATTCGTGAAAAAGGCCTAAACGGGTCATTCGCTCAAACCATCAAGTGCGCTCAGCCTGTCATCCCGTGTTCCAACACGGGATCTTCCAACCAAGATATACTATTACTGCTAAACTCTGTCTGACAGGCACGTATGTCGTGAAAAGCCTGCAAACCTGTGAACCTACTTCTTTGCAATGTCGTATTAACCGTTATTAGTTATACAAGGAGCAGACATTGAAAACAGTCTTAATTATCATGATGACGCTTGTCCTCAGTAGTTGTCTGGGCATGCCACAGGGCGTTCAGCCTGTGGGAAATTTTGAGCTCAATCGCTACCTGGGCAAGTGGTACGAGATTGCCCGCCTGGATCACTCTTTTGAGCGCGGCCTGACCCGGGTGACGGCGCAATACAGTATGCGCGAAGACGGCGGCGTGAAGGTCATTAATCGTGGCTTCAACGCTACAGAGAACCAGTGGCGCGAAGCCGAAGGTAAAGCGTTTTTTGTCAACCAGGACGACGAGGCTTACCTGAAAGTGTCGTTCTTTGGTCCGTTTTATGGGGCTTATGTTGTGTTTGAGCTCGACCACGATAACTACCAGTATGCGTTTGTGTCTGGCCCGGATACGGAGTACTTGTGGCTACTCTCTCGAACCCCACAAGTTGATCAGGCGATCACCGACAAGTTTGTCAGCATGGCGGCTGAACGCGGTTTTGATACCGATGCGCTGATCTTTGTTGAGCAGTGATCTGGCTTTGCTCAGGCCACCCCCAGCGGTAACTGAATTCTGGCTCTGGCACCTGTCTTATCGGTACGATTGACCAGCGTTAACTGGCCACTGTGCTGCTCTACAATGTTTTTACACAGCACCAGACCAATGCCTTTGCCGTTTGGTTTGGTTGTGTAAAAGGGCACGAACAGGTTGTCCGGGTTAGTGAGTCCCTGACCTTCATCCAGAATATCTATAAACGCATATTGTGCTGTGTTACCAACGATAATATCAACCATTCCGGTTTCATCGCTGGCCTCCAGCGCGTTGGTGATCAGGTTAACCAATACCTGTTCCAGCAGGCTGACATCCACATGCAGTACAAAGTTCTGTTCAATTGAACAGCGGACCCGGGTGTCATATAAAACCTGCATGGGGCTGAGGAGGGCGTCTATACTCACCGTTTCTGTATGCAGCTGGTGTTGCCGGGCAACGCTGGCGTAGCGATTGACGAATGACATCAGCCCGTCACTGCGCTGTACTATTACAGCCAGCGCCTGCTCAAAATCAGCTTGCGTATCGGCGCCGGGTGGTAACATTTGCAGTGTCTGTGCCAGTGATTTGATGGGAGACAGTGAGTTGTGGATCTCATGGCTCAGAATGCGGATCATTTTTTGCCAGGCATCGCGCTGCGCCTGACTCACCACAGACTGCACATCGGTCAGGATCAACAAATGGGCATGGCTGTCGTCAATGGGGATCTGGCTTTGCCGGATCTGCCATTGCTGAGCCAGCGACGGGTGACTGAATTGCCACTGTCCGTTAGTTTGCGTCAGGCTGAAATGAGCGGCCCTGAGTCGTCTTTGTGTTTGCCAGGGTTTGCCGGTCCAGTTTGAAAAAGCGTCGTTGGCATGAACCAGCGTGTTGCTTTCATCAAACACTACAATGGGGCTGGGCAGCTGCTCAATGAGCCTGAATAATAAGATTGCCTGATGATCCCGTGCAGATTTATACGCTTGTAAATGGTCACATAGTTGGCTGGTTTCGGTTTGCAGCTGGGCCAGAATGCCGTTTTTGTCGGTACTGTAAAAGCGCTGACCATAATCTTCGAGCCGCATGGCTTCAATGGTGGTTGTCAGATGGTAAAAAGGCTGAACGAGACGCTCTTTGACATGCTGTAACAGCAGCGCAGCCGGGCACAACCCCAATATCCACAGTGTAATGATACCCAGCCAGCCACTGCCCAGACTGAATAGTAACGCGGTGCTAAGCGAGGCTAGTAGCAGCCAGATGAGCATGCAAAATAGGGTCGCGGATCGTTCGTAACTCAGCGCCACCATATTTATGCCTGCCGGGTTTTAATGTTGAATTTATCCATACGCCGATACAGCGCACTTTTACTGATCCCCAGCAGGAGTGCGGCATCTTCAACACTATCCTGACACTGAGCCAGTGCCATTCGGATGAGTTTTTTCTCTGCCTGCTCCAGTGTTACCAGCTCTGATATCGGGTTGTTGAGCTCGGTTTTGACGGCTTTTATTTGCAACTGCCGGGCGGTGATCTCGGGCTCGTCACACATCAGTATGGCACGCTCCATGATATGACTTAACTCCCGTACATTTCCCGGCCAGTGGTAAGCTTGCAAGGTGTCGCATGCACAACCAGACAAAGCTAGCTCAGGCAAGCCGTAGGTTTGCGCATGGTGCGAGATAAAATGTTTTGCCAGCGGGATGATTTCATCACTGCGCTGGCGCAGGGGTGGCACAGTCAGCTCTATGGTGTTGAGTCTGAAATACAGATCCTGGCGAAATCCCCCTTGTGTTTGCTGCGCCTCTAAATCTGCATTGGTGGCGCTGATCAGGCGACAATCGGCGTGAAGCGTATGCTCTGCGCCTACAGGCTCGTATTCGCCATTTTCCAGTACCCGCAATAGCTTAGCTTGTTGCGCGTCGCTCAGAGTGGCAATTTCATCTAAAAACAGGGTGCCGCCAGTGGCCTGAGCAAAACGACCCTCGCGGTTCTGCCTGGCATCGGTAAAGGCGCCTTTAACATGACCAAATAGTTCGCTTTCGAACAAGGGCTCTGGGATAGCCGCCATGTTCACACTGATCAGTTTGCCTGCCCGGACACTGTGTTGGTGGAGATATTGAGCAATCTTGGATTTACCTGTGCCGTTCTCACCGCGAAGCAAAATATTGGCACCGGTTGGCGCAACCCGGTCTAGCTGTTTTTTGAGTGTTTGCATCTGCGGGCTGAGCCACAGCAGCGTTGTGTCAGACGCTTTTTGAGCTTGGGGTATTGCGCTTTGCTGAGCCTGGGCCATTTGTCTGAGTCCCAGGTGTTTTTTGATCATCATCAGTACGGCGTGGTTGTCCCAGGGCTTAGCAAAAAAATCCACAGCGCCTCGCTGCATGGCTTCGACAGCCAGGGTTACACTCGACCAGGCAGTCATAGCAATAAACGCCGGGCTGGATGGGGTTGCTTTGGCATGCTCAGATAAAAATTGCAGGCCTTCCTGACCTGATGTGGTATCCAGCTCATAATTCATATCGAGCAACACCAGGTCGACGGCGTGTTGTGCAAGCGTGTCTGCTGCCGCACTCAATGAGCTGCATTGAAGGGTGGTAAAGCCGCTGTTTTTCAGCAGCATGTGAAGACTCAGGCGAATATCGGCCTTGTCATCTACGATAAGTAGGGTGCCTTGCATGGTATAACTGGCAGGCGCTTTGAAGCGCCTGCATATCCTCATTGACTGTTGTTCGATTTGTTATTCATTTCTCAATGCCCGGATTGGGTCCTGGCGGATCACCTTTTGTACTGGCAGATAACTGGCAATCAGTGCGACCAGTAACATCACCGGAATGCTGCTGATAATGGCCAGCCAGTTCACATCGACTGGTCCGTCGCCGATGCGAGACCACACCAGATAACCGAGGCTTGCAATCATCAGGCTCACGGCCAGGCCGGTAAAAATAGGCACAAAACTCTGTTTTATGATCATGGCGGCCAGCTTATGCGTGTGTGCACCCAGAGACAAATGAATGCCCAACTCGTAACGGCGCATTTGCACGCTGTAGGTAAGTACACCGTATATTCCCGCGCCAGCCAGGCTCAGTGTCAGTGTTAGCAGCGCCACGGTCAGCATGGCCTGAAGCCAGGTCTGTCTGAGTCGCTGACTGAGCATATCATCCACTTTCCTGAAAACCGAGAAGTTTAAGGTCGGATGAATATCCCTGAGTGACTCGCCAAGCTGCGCTTTTGACAAAGGCCCGCTGGCTTTGATAATAAACGCACTGCTGCCTTCGGTGAGCGGCACGTAGTAGCGCTCCAATTCATACCCTAGTGGGCCGGTGGGCACGTATACATCGCCTACGACTCCAACAACTTGTCTGGGGGTTTCCTGGTCGATATACAGCGTTTTTCCCAGCGGGTTGTTTGTGCCATACAGGCGTTTGGCCAGTGAGTCTGAGATGATAATTTCGTTGTTATCTTCACCGGATGCTGCAATTGGGGTAAAGCTGCGCCCTTGCCTGACAGGCAAAGATAAGGTGGTAAAGGCATCCTGATCTAAAAACGCCATGCTGGTTATGCCCAGTAGCGAAATTTGTTCGTCATACAGGTAGTTTTTCCAGCCCATGACCAACGGAGAGGTCATACTGGCTGCCACAGCATTGACATTTGCTTGTGTGCTCAGGGTGTTTTTAACCTGCCGGGTGAGTTCAAATGAGTCAATCTCAGTGGCGCTGCCATCAACACGCACATAGTAGAGGTGTTCGGTGTTGAATCCGGTCGGGTGGGTCATTTTATGATAGGCGGGCAGAAGTTTATTGGCCGCCAGAAACAGCAATAAACTGGCAAACATGACTTGCAGTGCCACCAGGATATGGCGGGTACGGGCTGAGATTTGTGTACCCGTGCCTTTGCCGCTGGCATGCAGGGCGCCTGTCAGGGCATGGTAGTTCACCTGACTGCTGGTGATGGCGGCAATGAGCAGGGTGATAAGCAGCGCCAGGATCATTGCAATCACAATAGTGGGTGCATCGAGCGACAAAGCCTGCATACGAGTGAACAGATAGCTCAGATCTTCGGCCAACAGGACATTCAGCCACTGCGCGCCTAGCAAGCCCAGCACGGTTGCGGCGCCAATCAGTAAAGCACTTTCACAAAACATACTGATGAAAATATGGCGCGGTTTGGCTCCCAGTGCAGCCTGAATTGCCATAGTCCGTTGCTTTTGTGCGCCCCGTGATAAAAACAGGTTGGTGACATTGGTCAGCGCAATCAAAACCAGCACTGCCGCGGAAAACAACAAACTCAGTGCCAGATTATCGCTTTCGGCGATGATCCTGGTACGCAATGGCGTGAAGCGTGCGCCGATGGCAGTATCGGGGGCAACATTTTCCTGGGATTGATACAGAGTATTGATTTGCTCACCCAGCGCGTGATTGGCCTGCGCTGTGTTCACACCCGGCTTAAAGCGAGCGATCCCGTTAAACTGGCTGCTGATGCTGTTCCAGTTATTAGTGGTGCTGAGTGCTTCTGGAAAGCTGCTGAATCCACTGATCTCAGAGCTGCGGAAAATCTCTGGTACTTCAAAATCCTCGGCAACGACTCCGACAATTTGGTAAGCCACCCGGTTAAGCTGGGTAAAGGTGCCAATTATGGCGGGATCTGCGTTGAAGTCTTCCAGCCAGGTCTGATAATTTAGCACCAGCACTTTTTGTTCATCACTGATCCCTTCATTGCTGCTCAGTGCGCGACCCAAATGCATGGGCACGCCGAGTAACGAGAAAAATTCGGGGGAAACACGCAGCACATCCACGGTGGGTCGTCCGTCGACATCCATCAGGCGAGGAGAGGTGTGATGCAGCATGGCCATTTCATCAATAAACTGTTCGTCCTGGTAGATCAGCGTTTGAGTTGGCAACATCTGAAAGCCGTATTGCGTCTCGCCATTGATGGTTTCGCTCTGATCTGTGACCCATAAGGTATCGGCATTGGGGTAGGGTAAAGGCTTGGTCAGCAACCGGTGATTGATGTTGATCACCACACACAGTGCTGCCAGGGTCAGCGCGAGTGTGAAAATCACAGTGAAGCTAAAGCCGGGTAACTTTTTCAGGTTAGACGCGGCCAGTTTAAGTTCTTCTTTGATCATCCTGCCATCTCCAGCTTCACTTCATCCACCATAACGCCATCAAGCAGAAACAGTTTGCGACTGGCCATATCGGCATATCTCGGGTCGTGCGTCACCATGCACATGGTGGTGCCTTGTGCATTTAAATCGTGCAACATTTGCATGACGGCATCACCATTTTTGGAATCCAGGTTACCTGTGGGTTCGTCTATTAGCAGAATATCCGGCTGATTGACCAGCGCACGGGCGATGGCAATACGCTGTTGCTGGCCACCCGACAGTTGATTGGGCTGATGATCTATCCGGTGTGTCATTTGTACCAGCTCCAGACAGTGCATTATTCGATCTTTGAGCTGAGTGCCATTCAGGGGGTGCTCGCTGTACTTAACTGGCAGCGCCAGATTATCGAATACATTCAACTCATCTATCAGGTTGAACGACTGAAAGACAAAGCCAATGTGCTTGTTTCTTAATGTTGCGCGTTGATTAACACTGAGCTGGCTGACGTCGTTTCCGGCAATTTGATAACGGCCACCGGTAGGTGTGTCTAACAGGCCCAGAATATTGAGCAGGGTAGATTTGCCGCAACCGGATGGGCCAGAGATAGAAACATATTCACCCTCGTTGATACTCAGGTTCACGCCACGTAAGGCTTGTGTTTCCATACCACTGAGCAGGAAGTGTTTGGTGATATCTGTGAGTTTAATAACGCATTTGTTGTTCATTTTGGTCTCCTTATTTACTCAGGTACACGACCGGCTCATCCTGATAGGATGCCATATCCGACAGAATAAAGCGCTGCTCTGGCTGTGCGCCGGATAGCAACTGAATATGCTGTGCGGTTTGGGCGCCATAGTGTACCTCAATGGCATGTGCTTGTTGGGTATTCGTGTCGATACGGTACAAAGTGGCATGGCTAAAGGCTTTGGCACCAACAGGCTTGTCGATAAACAGCGCGTCGATGAGTGTGTTGATATGTATGGTGCCTTCAATATTGAGTTCGGGCCGGGCGCTGTCGGGTAAAGTCGCGGGCAGTGCTACTTCAACCTCAATATTACCGTTTTGCACCACAGGATTTATGCGTGAGACAGTACCTGTGATTAGATCTGAGCGGGTGTTTACCTGAACCGATTGCGCTAGTGCTACTTGCTCCGCATACGCCTGTGGTATTTGCAGTTGGGCATATAAATCGCGGGTGCTGCCAACCAGCGCCAGCTGCGCGCCCATGGGGACACTTTGCCCCAGTTCGACATGTACCTGCTGTACCACACCTGTGATCCCCGCCCGTACAGTAAGTCGGTCAACTCTATGCTGGATCAGCTGATAAGCCTCTTCGGCAGCTTCGATATCCGAGTTGGCCAGCTGTAAGTTAGCCTGATGCAAGGTTTCAAGCTGACTAATACGACGCTGTTCTATGTCTATCCTGCGGGTCAGCTGGCGATGCTCCAGAACTGTACGCTGATAATCCAGCTTGGATACTGCACCATCCTCAACCAGACCTGCCTGAGCAGATACCTCCAGCTCAGCGCGCTCTAAGTCAGATTTTAAGATCTCCAGATCTGCCTGATGCGACAGCATTTCACGCTGCTGATTAATGTTTGACTGTAAATACTGATCTTTTGCCTGTTGTAGCGCCCGTTTTGCGTCCTTTAGCGACTGAGTCAGGCTGGCATCCTTAAGTCGCATGATCACACTGTCGGGCGTAACTTCAACACCCGGGCGCAAGACAATTTCTTCTACCGTGGCCTCACTGGCAGCACTGATCAAACGTGGCGTGCGTGATTTAAGCTGACCAAACCCAGCCACTGAAATGACTAAGTCTCCCTGTCTGACCTCACCAATCCAGGCATCCTCTGCCGGCAAAGAGGCCTGCGCGCTGGGTTGGACAAGCAGCCAGCCTGTCACGATAACGAGCAATACAATCCCACCCAGCCATAGCCAGTTTACGTTAATGTTCTTTTTTTGTTCGACTTGTATGTCCATACTCAATCCTCTATGGGTACTTCATAGTAGGCGTTACAAGGTATGTGCCATTTTTTAAGTGTTTGTATTTATTTGGTTTGTCTGTTTTTTGAGTATGTTTGAACGACTTTGTTTGTGGAAATGGAATTGCGATTTTTGGAAATGGGAGAGTGCTCTATGTTGAGTTTGTCAGATTTCTGTAGCTCGCGCTAAAGTGAATAAGTAGCCAAAAACACGTTTTTTTTCCGCGAATGCTGCTAGTACATACCAAAAGACATATACGCAGATACACAGGCAAAAATTAATGCCAGTCTAAATGCGCGTTTTATCCAAGCGCTCAAGTCTCGCCAATACCAAGGCTCGCTTTTTGCGGGTAGCATCAGGCTTGCAGGGCAGGGCTCTGGGTGGTAGGTTGTTCCTATTATGTTAATTTTTTTGTGGTGGGCTGGAGAAACCTGGGAACAGGCTTTAGCTGACATTCTCACAAATATACTGGTAGCAGTCTTTGGTTATGAGCAGAATAGTAGCTATCTTTACATTCCTACTGAACTTTCCGGTAAGTGCTGACACGTGGCTCCAGTATGGTGAAGAACTTGAATGTCCTGATGCCCTAAAACTTAAGGGTGATAATTATAGGATTTATAATGATTGCTACGGTTTCGATCCAAAAGAGCCCATCATCGAAAGTGGAAATATTGAGTTCGATAACGACTATTTCTACTTCTTTAACCGTAAGGTTAATCAGCCATCTTTCTTACAAAATGGTGCTCAAAGTCAGAAGTTAAAGATTCTACTAAGAAATAAACATGAACTTAATCTTCAAATGGGTACAAGAGTATTCATATTTAAACGTATTAAGTTGCCAAACTAAACTATTAACAAGGAAATTAAATAGCGCCGATAAAAACGGGTCGGTTGGATGTTCAACACTCCAGTTGCTTTGTGTTGTCGCTTTGCTCCAAATTAACACAAAGCAACCTAAGTATTGGCTGCTCTATTATGGCGTTATATTTCACATCAATATTGGCTGCTCTATTATGGCGTTATATTTCACATCAATATTGGATGAATATAAGGAAGTGGTACACAGACAATGAGGTACTTTAAAACCCCGGAATTTCTTTTCGAAGTATTTGGTGAAAAACAATCACTTTTAGAGGTTTGCTGTACGATTGTATTTGCCTTGTTCGGAAGTTGGATTGTTTATTCAGTTGCAGATATAAGCTTAGATAATTGGAAATCAATCATAGCTTTTCTATTAATCTTTGATGTGTTGGCAGGCTGCATTGCTAATTTTAGCTATGGCACTAATGAATTTTATTCTCAGCGGCCCAAAAGTCGCCTAATTTTTATCGCTATTCATGTGCATATTTTAGCTATTGCATGGTTGCTTTCTGAACCCATGGGCAGTGCAATCATGATTTGGGGCTACACTATCGTGTCAGCATTTATAGTCAATGCGCTAAAGGGGAAGTCAATTCAATTTTTCGTTGCTGCCAATTTTATGTGCTATGGCATCCTTTTATTGATTTATTTATCACTGCCACTTTGGTTTTTGATGGTGAGTATTTTTTTCATGATCAAGGTACTGCTTAGCTTTGCTGTTGACCACTTTGGAAAGCATGCTAATTGTTCAGTACACAGTGAAATATAACCAGCGCATTAAGTAAGTGGGGCTGCTAACGCTTGGCTCAGCTCCGTTTCGTTGCGCTAGTATAGCCAAGTAGTATCATCCTCTGACGCTGTCATATAAAACACATGAAAATTCAAGAAATCAAAGAAAAGAACTGGGTAGGGATCTTAGAAGTTCAAGATAGTGCCTATCATGAAATTGGCTTAGAAGAATTAGATGTTCTTAAGTCTAAGCAATCGGCATCACCGGACACTTGCTTTGTCTGCGTTTCAGATCGAGATGGTGTGTTAGGTTATTTGCTGGCACACCCATGGACTGGGAGTGAGCCACCAAAATTGTTTGAGCCTTTGCCAGAAGACGTTGTAGATAGCGACACCCTGTTTCTCCATGATATGGCGGTTGGTCCACATTATAAGGGCCAAGGGATTGGTCGTTCAATGATGGAAGTGCTAGTAGAAGTGTCTGTAAAGAAAGGGGTTAAGAGAATCACTCTTGTCGCCGTTCAAGGCGCAAGTCGCTTTTGGTCTTTACTAGGCTTCAAGGAAATCTCAGAAGCAAATCTATATCCCGACTATGGAAAAAATGCAGTCTTAATGGAGAAAGTTTTAGTGGTATAACAAGTTGCTGCATCCGATCGCCTACACCCCGGAGGCGGCAGAGCAAGGCGTCAGGTTTGTTTAAAAATGGAGCTTAAATTGAAACATAGAATAGTCGCGTTTCTGTTATCTGTATCTGTTGATGTTACTGCTCAACCAATTTCAGATTTTGAACTTTCAAAAAAACTGGTTGGGTCATGGACAATTTCAAAAACAGATAAGTACTATGGGCAAGAAGGTCATATTAGCACTTATAGAAGTGATGGCACTATAGAGCATATTCAATACACTTCTGGTAAATGTAATTCAATAGACTCAATTACCCTCGGCAGTTGGTTGATTAAAGGTGGGCAACTTACGATCACGGTAACAGCAAGTAATGGTCACAATCCGTTACCCACAGGCATAATAGTTACAGACAAAGTAGTCACTATCGATGATAAATCATTTGTGTTTATTTCAAGCGCAGGGCGTAAAGTACGCAGAATTCGCAGTAATACGTGTTTATGAACAGTAATCTAATCAGGTTGTAAACACGGGCGGAAACCGGTGTTTTTGTTCGCGCCTATATTTTAAGTCAGCTACAGCAACGCATGGAGTTCCCTAAATAATTGCGCTCGCCCAAGCTGATGTATCAAGCCCACGTATTCGTGTATAGCCCCGTGTAATCGGTTCCCTGTCATAAAATAATCATTTCGTCGTCCGACCTCTTTGCCGAATTTGACTGTGGGCAGTTAACTAATATGTCAGAACTAATGATCTCAGGCAAGCGATAGCTGGATAGCATCAAGTGTGCGAGAACCTGTGCAAAAAACACTTGAGAGGGGAGGTAAAAGTTTCTGTTATCGGGAATTTATTGCTGGGTATTCATGGTGAAATGTAATAGGGTATAAAAATCAACAGGTTATGTGCCTTTGTGGCACAGGTTTAATTAAGGGGAATTATGAAGTTTTTTAGTTTATTTTTTAGTGCACTTTGTCTGTTGCTATCAAGTGTTTTGTACGCTGAGCCAGCTAAGAAAGTACTGATTATTGTATCAAATATGGAAAACATGGGAGATCCAGAAAAACATGATGCAAGAAACAACCTATGGGAAGTGGCACCGCCATATCATGTGTTTGTTAATCATGGCTTTGACGTAGACTTTGTATCTCCTCAAGGCGGGAAAGTTCCTTTTATGATGGACCCGCTCGGAATAAGCAGTTATACAATAAAATACGAGAACTTTTTAGGTAAAGCTAACAATTCACTTAAACCTGAAGACGTTAACCCTGATGACTACTGGGGCGTATATATAGGTGGAGGGTACGGCCCTGTTTTTGATGTGGCGAGCAATAAAGAAATACAGTCAATCATTGCCAGAATCTATGAGTCGGGCGGTATTGTAGGCACGGGCGGTCATGGGGCAGCAGGTATTGCTAACGTGAAACTGGCTTCCGGGCAATTTCTCGTTAAGGGTAAAAAAGTCGCAGGTTTCCCTAACTCTACAGAAAAATCGAAAAAGTGGGCAAAACAAGGGACGCTACTCCCCTTTTTGATTGAAAGCCAGCTTAATAAGAACGGGGCATTTGCGCAAAATAAGGAAACATTAAAAAATAAACATGATGTTGTTATTGACCAACGTGTTGTTACAACTATGTTTTTACCATCAGCGGCTCTGGTTGCAAAAGAAATGATTATCACGAATAGTGGCACTTAACAAAAGGTTATGGCGTCAAGAGCTAACCTTCAGTATTTGGCGCTTCTCACATAGTTCTGTCTCTGCGCATCGCGTTCAAGGTAATGGCCACATTTCTAACACAGGTAATTAAGGCCATTTTTTCGGCTTCACCGGTGAGGTCAGCTTTTCATCTAACGCTTTGAAAATGAGGCTAGATGGGGGAAAAGAAGGGTTAGTTTCAATATATAGACTTCATGATACTTGTAAAAGAAAATGATAGTGGCCTGTTAGAATCAATCTAAATCTGCTAACAAGTGCACGTTTCGGGACTGGTTTTCCGCTGAGTTTCAAATCAGCCGGAAATAAGGGCGTTAGGAATACCTTTGAATCGGAAAAATAACTTTATAAGACAAGTGCTTTTGATGGTTTTAATACTTCCTTCAGCAGTCGGCTAGGGCGTGTTATCTTTGATCAGTTTGTCTGTCAGTGCATTCATGATGTTTGAAAGTTTATTTTATTTTGGTCTGTTCACTTTTTCTTTACTGGGTTTGACGTGTATTTTTTTTGGTGTGAAATCGATATATGACTTTCCAAATGTGACAAGATTAACTTGTTTGTTTTTAGCTTTAAGCCTGATAATTTTAACGGCCTTTGGTGTTACCGGAACTTCGCAACCGCTGTTCTGTTTATCATTTATTTCAATTGTGTTTGCTGGGGTGTTATTGCTCTGGCAACGAAGAGTCATTACACAGACCTAAAAAACGTTTCAGCAAGGACGAAAAACAGCAGGCTTGCGCTCCTTATTTCGCTAATTTTAGTCTGTTATTTTGCGACGCTTTAGCGACGTGTCATATGCTCAAGGGGAACCAATGAAATATTGCCACGTAAAATTTTATGCACAGGATGATGAGTCACTGGCACGACTTACAAGTTTCTTTGAGTTACTGAAAAACGAGAAAGATTCTTCAAAAGGGCCAGACGAAATGAAACTGAGCGAGTTTCTTTCTGAAAGTGAAAAGCGCCATTTCTGGGAACCATCGAACGAAGAGCTGAAAGAATGGCTAAACTTTTGGGCAGAGACCGCCGTTGAAGTTCGCCTATCTCCTAAAATGCCATTGCCACCATGGGATTTAGAGTCAATGTATGAAGCTTTCTGGAATGGAGATTACGATCTTATTTCCATCACGAAAGAGAATGGGTGCCACCATCTGAACTTTCATCCTCATGGCTACCCTTATGGTGGAACTGAATCAATGGTTGTACTAGTTAGTTGTTTTGGCCATTCAGTTTTGGGCATAGAGGATGGCACTGGTTTTTCTGAGTACGTAGATAAGAGAATAAAATGGTCCCCAGGGATGAAATATCCATATGTACCACCAATAGAAGAAAACAAAAAATAAGTGCTTGTACAAAGTACCTCGTGCATAACTAAGAGCATGTGGAACAAGCCATAAAACTGTATTGGCTTAGTAGAAAATATAATAAACGCATGAATCAAGGATGTAAATCAGTAGGGTTGAGCTTATTTGTCCTAAATTTAGCCAAGCAATCTTGCGCCTAATAATGCGTTAGCTGTCAGGAGTAAAATTTGACCATAAGGATGTATTCAGAGGTCGACTTTCAGTCAATAGAAGCAATATATAACCTCTCCAAATTAGATGAATTGTCGCAGGAAGATACACAATTTACTTTATTGCCATTGTCAGAAGACAAGGAACGAAGCAAACTGTTATTTGAATCCCAAATATTCGTTTACGAACTTGAATCTATAGTCGCTTTTTGCGCAATCTTTGAGTCAGAAATTAGGGCGTTATTTGTCCACCCTAACCATCGAGGGCGCGGAATTGGCAAAGACTTGCTTGAACATTTACTGTCTCTTACCTCGCGAAGTGCGAGTTTGTATGTTGCGGCTTCGAATTCTTCCGCAAAGGAAATGTATAAAAAGTCAGGTTTCGTAATTACAGAAATGTTTGAAACCACTTACAATTCTGTCAAAGTAACGGTAAATAAAATGGTCAAAAATGAAGGTGAGCAAGGCGCTTAACACGTGCCCGTTGGCCACTGAGGAAAGACTTTAGTGGTTGAAATAAGAAGTGTGCTCTGGCATCAATTGAAGATGCAAATAACTATATGGTTGGCGTATTGGTGCTGAGAGTGAAAGAGCAAGAAAAGCGCTGCTATGAATACAGAAAAAAGATAAGTAAAAAGCCTTAAAGTTAGAGCGATAGTAATTGGCTCTGTTTTTACTTCAAAACCCAACCAATTATGGCTCACTGCTCTAAAGAGCGTTATATTCATGGGAAGAATTGATGGAAGTTTGGAATTTATTATTCTTTGCATTGGCGTGTTTTGCGCTCAATATGACTCCTGGTCCAAACAACCTATTGTCTATGAACAATGCGCGTTGTTATGGTTTTAAGTCCGCTTTTATTGCTGGTCTGGGTCGAATTGTGGCATTCACAGTCATGATTGCTTTGGCTGCTTCAGGTTTAGCGGTTGTGCTCTTTGCATCTGAGACGCTGTTTTTGACCATTAAGGTTGCCGGTGCTGCATACTTGTTGTGGATTGCCTTTAATCTCTGGCGCTCGGAAGCAAGCCCCGTCTCTGAACCAGAAAGTACTCGCAACCGACTTGGTTTAGCGAAGCAGGAGTTTTTATTAGCTGCAGGAAATCCAAAGGCGATCTTAATTTTTACTGCCTTTTTACCTCAATTCGTTGATGTTAAAGCCAATGTAAATGAACAGTTCTTCGTATTAGGAGCCACTTTTCTCTTTTTAGAATCAGTGGCAATATCAATTTATGCCCTATTCGGCGTATATCTGAGGCAGTGGTTCACGAAGCCGAAAATAGCAAAGCGCTTCAATAGAGGTTGCGCAATCTTTTTAGCTATATCTGGAGCAAATTTGTTGCTAAGTCGCCAGCACTAAAACGGGCGCTCTGATTTAGGGAGAGTTGTAACGCGAGTCATAAGCGTGTAACCCCTCATAAACTGCAGCTATTGAGTATCATAACTATGTGTGGAAGGGCAGAAAGTAAATGTTTAAAACAATAATCAGTATGGCACTTGCGGTAACTTTATTGGGCTGCGACTTTGAAGTCCCCGGTGCCGATGAGAGGTTTGGTAAGCAGAACTTTGTATCAGCCGTATCAATCATAGAATTACATAAACTCAGAAATGGTCACTATCCTGATAGCCTGAGTGAATTGGAGTTCTTGGGGGACTGGGATGGTATATGGTTATCTGCCGTACGGTACGAAAGAAATGGTGAGGGGTATAATTTATACCTGGAGCGAGGTTGGGCAGGAAAACCAACATTAGCGTTCCCAGTCAAGTTTAAAGCTGGTTTAGGTATCAAAGAAACAAACGTACAATGGCTTCATCAAAACGGCAGATAGAAATGCATACGTTCTCAGACATAAAAGCTGGCTTGTGTATTGCTGTTACCAGGTTGGTTTTTCATAAAGAAAGAGGCTCAAAAAAGACGTGTTTGTTTACCATGCTGGTTTGAAATAGAAACTTCCGGGCGTTTTCATATGTCGGCGTAATAGCTAAATTAATATTGGAGGAGATACGTGTTTCAACTAATAATGATGGTTGCCGGGCTTAGTTTCGGCATTTATAGCCTGTGCCAGGGTTTTGGGCTTATCAAAATTAAAAACTCAGATGTAATTACGCAAGAGAAGTTAAATCATAAAAAGCAAGCGAGCAAGTTAAGTGGCTTATTAATGTGCATAATAGGTATAATTTATGCTTTGGAGCTTGTAAATGTTTGGTAATATTAAAGGCTTAGCTAGAGGAAAAGGTTAAAATACCGCGTGCGCAGGACTCGCTACAACTTGCTTTTTTCGCAATCTGTGTCTAGAACAGCGAAATAATATATACCTAAGGAATTAAGATGTCACAGTTAGCCAAGACTCCGGAACCACCGTACTATGCTGTTATTTTTACCTCGAGTCGAACAGAAGGAGATAATGGTTATGGTGAAATTGCAAGTAGAATGATCGAGCTAGCTGAGCAGCAACCCGGATATTTAGGCATTGAATCGGCAAGAGAGGAGCTAGGTATTACAGTGTCCTATTGGACAGATTTGGAGTCCATCAAACTCTGGAAAGCGAATGCTGAGCACATGGAAGCTCAGAAAACAGGCCGTAAGCTTTGGTACAAGTCATTCAAGGTACGTATTTCAAAAGTCGAGCGGGATTACGGCATATAACAGACCAAGCAGGTTCAGCTCCGTTTTGCCACATAAGGTTAACCTTGGGGCATCAGGCACTTTATTGTGGTGCAAATTGTTTGTTAATTAACTAAGAAGTACAATGAGTAAATATAAGCCTTTAATCATCACAGTTGTTTTTTCTACTATTGGGCTGTTGTTAGCAACGCTTTTTTCATTTCTAAGATTTATATTTGAAGGCGGTGAAATCAACGATGTGTTTAGCAGGTTGGAAGGGACTGCATTTCTGGCTGTATTGTCTGTTATCCTAGCTGTTGTTGCTTCGGAAATAAATTTTCATATAAAATCTAACATTCTGAGCTCAATATTGTTTGGGATATTATCTCCTGCAATATTTATTTGTTTTTTGTGGCTTAGTTCTCTTTTTTTCAATGGTGTTATTAACTCAATGCCTGCCGAGTTCTATTTATTTATGTATGCATTCTTGGGGGGGCTTGGCGGAGCCATATTCTTTGGCACTCTTCGTAAAAATACATAATGAGTGATATCAAACGCTTGATGATGTTAGTTCTTCTATAATCTTGGTCACGCACTATCCGCATTTTTAGGTGAGTGCCAAGGATGTCTTAGGAGCAGTATCATATAGTTAAGGTTTGCCAGGCCAATGTATTTGGTTTTAGTTTAATCTTGCCTCTGGCAATTATAATTAACGTCTTTGTATCGCGATTTTACCTAGCGAATACTTTGTATGATAGGGGTTTTAGGCATTGCAAACTGAGCATTATGGGCTGCGAGCGATAAAGCTACTTTTCTTTGAGGGCCCCTGTAGTCAATAGCGACATGTTCTTTTTTGTGGTTGGTTGTTTTTTCTCAAAAAGAGTCAGGGGGGCGTGTATGGCAACATACTCTCCGTTCTTTTTGTGGCTGCAAGGGCTATCGCAACTCAAAGTGCGGGTATTTATACCGAAGTAACTGTAACCATCCCCCTAATACACGTTAAATGCTGGAGATAGGGATAGGGCTGAGAGTTGCTATAATAACGGGAGAGGGCATTCATAGCACAGCGCCTGCTATTGAGGGTGGCGCTTGATATTTAACCCACTCTAACAGGGCAAAGATACGCCATTACAAATTTTAGTTTGTTATTGTTTCTGTTAACTAAGACGTTTGCGTTTTTGAGTGAGTACCCAGTTAGAAGAGGAGGCAAGGGTGAAGCAGCTTGTAAAGCACTACCTAGCAAAGAGAGTTGCCAGAAAGTTGACTCCGTGGCTGAGTCTATATGGTGAAAAGGATACCTACACAGATGAAGAAATTACATATGCGCTCCTTCGGGCAAGATTATCAAAGCGGTATTTAAGACTGGCTAAAGAGGTTTTTGGCAGCAGTACTTCTAAGTATCGTGATTATGGTAAACAGAAATACCTGAAATGTACCAACAGGCCTTACCTGCCAAAAGGAAGCAGCACTGTTGAGGCTTCTTCTATTTTCTTCGAAAATTCGAACGACAATGACACCGGTTGATGACAATACTCGTGCCAGTTGAAAAACGAATTGGGTTTGCTCGTTTTTCCTGCAGCTCCTGGGCTTCTTGCTTTGCGGCATTTTCATCGTATCAGGAGCGGTGCACCATTAGAGCTGTTTTTTGTGATATTTAGTCGCCTGCTGGGACTTTGGTTAAACTATTAATATTTACACTAACCGTAAAGGTTTTGGTCTCGTTTGATACCTGTAAGGGTTGTGTTTTGTCCATGGTTTCTATATCAGATGTCTGGAATTGGCTCTTGTCATTTTTGGCGTTGTTACTGGGGTTTACTTGTACTTTCCCCATCTTGACACGTTATGCATTCGTTTTTGAATCTGATGCAAATTCTTTGGTGAATATGTAATGTATTGCTGGTGTAATAATTTAAAAAGCAATAGCCACACATTATAGTGTTAATCTTATGACTACTATTTTTTGCTGCTTATCAAAATTTTACGCGGAAGAGAGGGAACTGTGACATATGGCGGTGCTGGGGTCATCTACCCTCTGATGGTACTACTCTTTTTGGTTTTACCCGTAATATTTATCTGGATGTATCGTGGCACGGGTAATCGTCGCTCGCGACTATGGATAGGCTATAGCCAATTCACAGCGTTGCTAATTGCTTTTATTTTTCTTTTTTCTGACACAGGCTTACTACAAAATATTGGGTTTATCATAGCACTTTGCATGCTGGTCAGTTTACTAATTACGCCTTTGCTGTTTAAAAATAAAGCATGAAGTGACATTTTTTCTATTCTAGAGATAGCTGGGTTACCTGTTTTTTGAGCTGTGTTTAGCCAGCTACTTAATATCCTTATTGTTTATCTTTTGGATATAAATACAAAGTAGTGATGAGTCAAAAAACTCTCTAAAAGAGTTAAAAAATCAAGTGGAGTCCCGGGTGAGGCTTCACCAAGTGTATTATTGATCTTAGGGGGAGGCTATATCACTATTGAACTTGGTGCCCTAGTCTGGGCTTAGGTTTGTAAGGCCATGAGTGGTTTAGTATATAGAGCTCAAGGCGTTGTACTGGCTAAATCAGACTTGATACGTCTGCACCACAATATGGTTAGTCTGATGCGCCGTTCGAGGGAAATTAAAGTAGGAATTTAAAAATGGCACGGTTAATTTTGGTTTGCGGGCCTATCGGGGCAGGTAAAACGACTTATTCAATATCTTTATGTAAGGAAATGGGCGCGGTAAAGTTCTCGATTGATCCCTGGGTACAGACATTATTTGCGAAAGATATGCAGTCGCTTGATTTTTCCTGGATGATGGAGCGTGTAAGTCGTTGTCATGCGCAAATATGGGAAGTTTGTGAGCAAATTCTATCGTTAGGCGGCAACGTTGTACTTGATTTGGGCTTTACGACTAAAACTCAGCGTGACCTTTTTGTCGGCAAAGCGAGTGAGCTAGATATAAGAGCCGAGATCCATTATCTTGACGCACAAAAGGATATTCGTAGAAAGCGAGTCGCTAAGCGGAATGTTGAAATGGACCCGAAGGTGTACTCGTTTGAAGTAACGAATATGATGTTTGACTTCATGGAGCCTAAGTTTGAAGTGCCGACCGACAGTGAGCTCGAGAATGGCTGCAAGGTGAGCTCGTAAGAAAATAGCCGAGGAATTTTACGCCGCTTTCGTGACACTGCGTGGAGTACTTGAGGAACTTTATGAAGTTAAGTCGAACTTTGTACTCTTATTCTTGGGAGGCGTAGCCTGGTCGTGGCTTTGGCAAAATCAGGGATGTAAGATCGACTTTGTTCAGCTCAATTTTCAGCAAATTGCGGATGCTTTAAAAATACATAAGTTAAAAACAGGTCGGTATCCTAGTAATGAGGAGGGACTTGAACACTTAGTCTCTGCAAAAATAGCCGGATCTGAGCGTGGCTATATAAGGGCAGTGCCAGAGAACAAGTGGGGTAATGACTATTATTATTTTAATCTTGAAGAGAAGGTGATATTGCTTTGGGAGCTCGGTTCTGACGCCTTGCCTGGTGGTACGGGAGATAGCCAGGATGTGTGCTATGTGGTTAAGTTTTCTTCAGGCAACTCGGATTTGGTCTCCAATGTGAAAGACGTTGTTGCAAAATTACCTGAGAAAATTCCCCCGCAATGTGCTGCTATTTACTCGGGTTTTTCGTCAACATTATAGCAAGCAGGGCTTCTGGACACTTGGTTGTAGCTGTTAGTCCCGGAAGAGGTCTTTATCGGTTTGAATATCCTATCTGTCAGTATCTGGACAGTGTTTTGATTGTGAGTATCCTGCTGAATACCATAATGTGTTTCTAACAGAGTTATGAAAGCGTGCGATTCTGTGTCGCCAGGCAAACCTTTTAGGGGGAAATTGCTCGTTTCATATGCGAAATCATCGTGTATAATTTGGGTAAATCTCTGATGCTGGTTTCATTGGAGTTTGTTCGACAGCTTGAACTTGACATAGTTCATGCCTTGCATTTTTTGTATGCTAAATGGAAAATTTATTTTTGGATTAACAATGAAAAATTTACTTATAACTTCAATATTACTCGCTTTTTCGCATAACGCACTTGCCGCAGCGGACCTTGTGAAAGACGCAACTATTACAGGTATCTCAAATACAAACGGGAATGTAGATACATTTACGATTTGGCTAGAAGGAGGTACTGGCTTGTGTGCTAATAAATCTATTTCTTTTCCTCTGACTGCAGCAGGGTCAAAAGAGAGTCATGATAGAGCTTATTCAGCTGCTCTGGCTGCTTTTGCTACTGGAGATAAAATAATGGCGCACAACTATTACAACACGGATTGCCATAATGCCGCATATATAAAGGTGAGTAAGTAATACCAATTTCATTTAATACCTAGTCTATTTGAAGGAGCAAATAGGATGCTAACAGCGTTAAAAATTTCTCATTTAGAACCTTATACCTTAGACATAAGCTCACAAATTTTTGCCTCGCTTATAGGGGTTTAGGTGCCTCAGCGATAGCAGGACGCGGGAGCGGTGTTATCGCCCCTATTTTCTCGCCTCAAAATAGCTCACTTAATCAAGAAAATTGGTATAACTTTTATCACGCAAGTGTGCAGACCTGCACACTTTGGCAAATTAGAGTGTCAAATGTTTTTCGGCCGGATAGGAAATCATAGCTTGTGGTCATGTTTTCTCGAATTTTCCCGGATTAATCGCGGATACAATGGCTTTTATTATAGGAAAGTAGGGCGATCTCTAATTCCAGAGCAGTGATTGAGTCGCTTTATCTAAAACAATGTTTTATTTGACTACACAGTCTTGGGGCTAGCCAACCCGGCTAGCCCCGTTATGTTCCCTAAAGCTTAAAGCGCTCTACTAACCTAATGGGTTCACCATCCACGTCCAATACAGCAATCACTTTCAGGACACCATTTTCAAGTTTGCCAGGTTCGTTTAAGTGCGGCTGCCAGCGTTTTTTCTCATAAGGCGCAATGGTCACATCCTGCTCCCAAAGTGTTGGCTGAGCTTCGGGAGCCTGATAAGGCAGAAACTGCACTGACAATTTGCCATGGGTGTCTCCTGAATATGGGCCGCTCAGGGTGATCTCTATATCTGATTTATCCTGATGCAACTGTGCGTATAAATACACACCGTCAAAGTACTGATTTTCAAGCGTGATCTGACCTAGCTGGGTTAAGCCTTGCCAGCTCAAAGAGTAGTCAACTGTGCTCTGTTTGGCTGACAGGGGCAGGTTATGTGTACCAGGCAACAGGGAGTAGGATGTCCCGTTTTGCAGCGTGATTTCTGCCGCCTGCTCACTCGGGTTATGGGCAAAGATAAACGGGGTCTTTCCGTCAAACCTTAGTTTTAATTCAATACCACTGAGCGCAAAGAGGGCTGTGTCAGAGAGCTTACCTTGCCAGTCCTGCATCAGGGAGTGCAGGTTCTTACTAATAGCGGGATGCATAGTCACGCTCGCTTGTTGAGCTAACTGGTCGCGCAGGGTTGCCATGCAGCCCGGTAATTGAGCAGAAAACTCGACACACGTATTAAACGCCCGGTGCGCCAGAGCCGCATCAGCAAAGTACCAGGGGTTGGCAGTGTCTTTGTTTAGTTCCGGCACCTTATATGTGTGACCAAACAGGTAAGGGGTGATTGTGTGGTTCATGTTGCGACCAAGCAGCGCAACCTGTTGAAAATCGATTGCACTTAACGTGTCGTGTGCCATTTTAAACAGTACGTTCTGTTTGCTGTTGCCGGATTTAATCTCAATAGCGAGACCAGCTGGGGTGCGCTGAAGATTCAGGCCGAGCTGCGATGTTTGCTTTAAACTTTTCAACACGGAGGGGGTCAGCGCAATTTCCTGAGAGGGCCCCTTTGAGGTGTTATCGACCGACAACCGGGTGCCATCTTTAAGCAACACTTTTACCATTTGATCTTGTTCAAACTCGGCTTTGTCTGTTTGCCCGGCACGTTTGGCAAGGCTGTCTGTCGTGAGTTTGGTAAGTAAGCCGAACCCAATTTCCCCCCGTGTGTGTTGTTCGGGTTGCAGAGTCAGCAAAGCTGAAAATGACGCTTTATCAACTGGACTAATTGCAGGGTGAGGATCGGGTGCCGGGTAATCTAGCACAGGGTGTGTGGCATTGTGTTTTGGGGTGATATCTAAGCGTTGTAGCTGCTTCTGGTCATTGCTGCGCAGCCAATAACCTGCGCCATTTTGCTCCCAGGGCCCACGCACAATATAAAAGCTGGGGTGTGCTGAATTGACGAATTTGGCAAAATCGCGCTCCAGTTTTGGCCAGTCTGCAAAGGTTTCTTTAAGTAGGGCATTGGCTGTTGGCAATGTGGCCTCTGAGTCCGGGTTCAGAGCCATTAATGAACGCAGGTAGCGTTTAAAGTACTGGTAACGGATGGGGTCGCTGAGCAAAAAGTGCACGATAAAGAAGTTGAGGCCCCGGCGTAATTGTGGGTCGTCATTGATTTGCTCAAAACTGGGCTGTGCATTTTGATGATATTGCGCCAGCCCCAGTGACTGGTAGTTCATCGGTGCGCGGTCAAACACCATGACTCTGAGCTGTTTTTTGTTGCTGTCATAGGCATGGCTTGCTATGGCATCAGCCATGCCTTCCGTGATCCAATTCGGTGCCCAGGTCGAGTGGCCGTTCAGTGCCATGTGAAAGGCGTGCATGGTTTCGTGGATCACAATATAACGCTGGTGGTGCTGGCGGTGGCTGGGGAAACTATATCCGGCACGGTTATAATACATGGTTTCACCGCCCGCTGTTTTGTGTACACCACGTAAAAAGCCGTCATCCAGCATGGCTTCGCGCACGCGCTCGCGAGAGCTGCCGTACACCACGGCAATACGCTGGTGCTCTATGTTAGCAGGCGCCATACCAAACAGCTCAACATAATGAGGGTAAGACATCTCCAGTAACTCAAGATATAAGCGCACTTTTTCTTCGCTCAAGTCACTTTTCAGTGCAAAGTGTTTGCTGACCCACCAGTTGTAACCTCGGCTATTGGTGATCTTGCCATCGCTATAGGTGCGTGGGATCTGCTTGCCTACATACGTGATGTCTATGTGATTTAACGTGCTGGTTCTGCCAGCAACGTCAATATCAACGCGCATCTGGGCAGGGCTCGGTATGGCCTGAGCACGCTGTTGTGATAATTGTGCTCTGGAATCTTGATGGGGTTTTTCTATTGACTGACAGCCACTCAGTAGTGCCAGCGCAATTAAACTCAAACGTAACATTTTGACTTTCTCTTATTAGTGTTTTATGTATATTGTATACAATAATAATCAATAGGATCCAAGTCAATGTCGATAAGTACACCGTCCAGTCAGCCAGGGCCTGAGCCGCACACTGGCAATGTTCAGCACCGTGGGTTTAGCCGCGCTTTCTATGTGGCTAATCTGATGGAAATTTTTGAGCGGTTAGCCTGGTATGGCTTTTTTGCTGTGTCGTCTGTGTATATGACCACGCCCAGTGCACAAGGGGGCGTGGGTTTTACTGATCTTGAGCGTGGTGCTGTACAGGGGATAATTCCATTTTTTCTCTATCTTTTACCTGTGCTGACCGGCGCACTGGGCGATCAGCTCGGTTATCGAAAAATGTTTTTACTGTCGTTTGCCATCATGGCGCCCGGTTATTATTTGCTGGGTCAGGCGCAAAGTTTCTGGCCGTTTTTTGCTGCGTTAAGTTTGGTTGCATTGGGGGCTGCGTGTTTTAAACCTGTGGTTGTGGGTACCATTTCTCATAGTACTAATGACAGCAATCGCGGCCTGGGGTTTGGTATTTTTTATACCATGGTGAATGTTGGCGGCTTTCTGGGCCCCTTGCTGGCCGGCGCGTTGCGCGCTATCAGCTGGGATGCGGTGTTTATGATGTCGGCATGCTGGATCCTGATTAATTTTATTCCCGTATTGTGGTTCTATCGTGACCCACCCAGCCTCAAGCGTGAAAAAGCGCCTCTGAGCAACGTGCTCAGAGAGGCCCAGTCTGTATTGGGCAATGGGCGTTTTGCATTGACGCTGCTGATTGCTGTCCTGCTGCTGATGTGTTCAGGTGTCGAAGTGCTCAGCTACGCACAGGCATTTTCCTGCATTGGATTGTGGCTGGTGATTAATCTGATCTGGGATCGTATTGCACCGAAAGCGGTCCCATCGAGTGTCAGCTGGTGGGCTCAGCCAATGCGAGTGAGCAATGTCCGTTTTGCTTTGTATCTGGCCATTATTGCCGGGTTCTGGACGGTATATAATCAGTTGTTTTATACCTTGCCCCTGTTTATTCGCGATTATGTAGATACGCGCGACTTGCTGAACTTTATCGCCTGGTTTGGCGAAGATGCTGTCTCGTTCTTTGCCTATGTCGACAGGGCGCAGCTGCAGGAGGCTGTGCAGGCATTGCATACCCAGTTGCATGCAGGTACTCAGCCAGCTGCTGAAGCGTTACGCCTGGAGTGGGTGCATCTGAAGGTGAATGTGCCAGCCTTAGAGCTCTCAACCCTGATGACACACTTACAATCACTGGAAGTGCTGACAACGATCCAGTTGCAGCAGTTTACCAGCGCACTGTTGGTGTATCGCCAGATTAATCCGGAGTACTTGATTAACCTCGACTTTGCGGCCATTGTGCTGCTCCAGATCCTGGTGAGTTATTTATGTCAGCGGATCCGTCCTTTTTACGTGTTGACGGCCGGACTGGTGGTGATGTGTTGCGCGTTTGCTCTGATGGCAGTAGAGCTGACAGCCACGGGGGGCGCGCTAATAGTAACTGTGATCCTGTTGATTGCATTGGGTGAAATGCTCACCTCTCCGAAGAGTCAGGAATATGTGGCCAGCATTGCGCCGCCTTCTCAGGCAGCCTTATATATGGGTTACTACTTCGTTTCCATGGCACTGGGTTTCTTGTTCGCCGGGTTCTTATCTGGCTGGAGCTATGCAACTCTGGTGCAACAGGATGGTCGCCCGGATTTAATGTGGGCGCTATTTGGTGGTCTTGCCTTGCTGACAGCGATCGCTTTGTATTTGTTTAATCGGTATGTGATTCAGAGATCTGTGCACGAGATTTCATCTGCACCACAGACAAGCTAGTTAGTGTATTTGCAGCCAGGATGTGTGACGTTGATTGCTTTTAGTCGCAGTTAGTTTGCCTTTGTCAGCGTGCTGTGACTAGACTGACTCGACTAATTACTACAAAAAAGAAGCGAATATGTTGAAAACAACTCTGATCAGTGCTGCTGTGCTTATGGCCTGTGGCAACGCATTTGCTGACACTCTGGTTCTCAATGCGGATGCCGCACTGGATGTGAAGACGGGTAAGTTGATCCGCCCGGCCACTGTGGTGGTTGAAGATAGCACCATAGTGTCTGTGGCGCGCAGTAATCGCAAGACTTACCCTGAAGACGCGACAGTGATCGACCTCAAGGGTCACACATTATTGCCCGGATTATTTGATATGCACGTGCATTTGACCGGAGACTCTCAGGTACACGGTTATAAACGTTTACGTCGTACAGCACCGCGCTCGGCAATTACAGGGGTACGCAATGCCAAACGCACCTTGGCTGCGGGTTTTACTTCGGTTCGTAACCTGGGCGCACCGGGTTATGCCGACCTGGCACTACGAGATGCCATCTATGATGGTGATGTGCCAGGGCCACGGATATTTGCTTCTGGCCCTGCGCTTGGGATCACCGGTGGCCATTGTGATAATAACCTCTTTACCCATGAGCATAAGGTAGTTGCAGCTGGCGTAGCGGATGGCCCGTGGGCTGTCAGGCAAAAAGTACGCGAGAACATCAAGTATGGCGTCGATGTGATCAAGTTCTGTGCAACAGGTGGGGTGTTGTCAAAGGGCACTAAAGTCGGCGCACAGCAATATTCTTTTGAGGAAATGCAGGCATTGGTGGCAGAAGTCCATTTGCGTGGATTGACGGTCGCAGCGCATGCGCATGGCACCGATGGTATTAAATCTGCTATTCGCGCCGGAGTCGATTCAGTTGAGCATGTGAGCTTTTTGGACGATGAAGCCATTGTGCTTGCCAAAAAGCACGGTACTTACTTTTCAATGGATATTTACAATACAGAATATATCCTGAGCGAAGGGGAAAAGGCCGGTATTTTACCTGAAAGCCTGGATAAAGAGCGTAAAGTGGGTGGCACCCAGCGGGCGAGTTTTACCAAAGCCGTTAAGGCTGGCGTCAACATGGTATTTGGCTCCGATGGCGGGGTTTACCCCCATGGCCAAAATGGCAAGCAGTTCAGTCGTATGGTTAAATTTGGTATGAATGAGCTGCAGGCGCTTCAGGCTGCCACCATTAACTCGGCATCACTGCTAAAAATGCAGGACAAACTGGGCTCTTTAGAGGCTGGAAAATTGGCTGACATTATTGCTGTACCGGGTAACCCGCTGGAGGACATTCAGGTTATGGAAACCGTTACTCTGGTGATCAAAGACGGCAAAGTGGAAGTTGATCAACGCCAGTAACAGGAATTAGTGTTTTAAACATACCGGCGACAAGCCGGTATGTTTGATTTTATCCGCAGGCTTTGCTCATCGCCAGAATAGAGCAGGTAAGTGTCCCCAGGCTGCCAGGACTGCGCACAACTGTAGGGCCATAATAAGCAATATACCATCTCTCATACTGCCTTTTTTTGTTATACCTTGCTGGTAACATTGCCACAATGAACAGAGCAAACTGAATGGCAACAAAGCGGTTAGAGTGGCAAGTGAGATACTCGCCAGAGTGGCATCGCCAAAAGCCAGAAAAGACTGATTTAAATACAGAATGATTGGCACAGTAAAGGCCAGTAAATTCACTAACCCCCACCGCAGGCGTCGGAATTCAGTAAAGCGTTTGGTTACCAATCTGAACAGTGCAAAGATCAGAATGTATAAAAAGCCACACAAGCCGAGTAGCAGGCTGGTCCAATATAGTGAAATTTCAACAGTACTGGCTTTTTTAAAGGTTTTCAGGCCGTTGCTTAATATTAGCTCACCGGTCTGGCTGGTAAAAAACACATGAGATGCCTGAGTTCGTTCGGAGTCCCGGTACAGACCACCTTCGATGTGGTGCAGTATTCGTGGGGCACTTTGCAACGAGTGTAGTGTGATCTGCTCACCAGATGCCGAAACCCAAACGAGCCCGAATAGTTTATCAAGGAACTCAAATTCAGCCATATTATTGGGCGACAGTTCATACAAACCAAGCCTGGCGGTCATGTCCTTTGTCGATGTGCCGGGCTGAGCAATTTTGGTTTCATTTAACTCGAGTAATTCGACGAACAAGGCTTTGAACGCTTCATAGTCGGCATTCTCACTGTCCGTATTGATTGCGTAAAAGTAACCTTTCTTTTGCTCCGGGAACACGCAGATATTGGCGCGAAAACCAAAAGTTGTGCCTGGGTGGCAATGGCCGATAACACCATATCTGTCGCGGTTTGCAAATGCCAGACCCCGGCCAATTTCCAGACCCGCTTTGTCTGCGTTGGTAATGTGATAATCAAAAAGTTTGTCCATTAATCCGGGGTCAACAATGGCCTCTCCATTAAGCACGCCATCGCTCATTACAAACTGGATGAATTTAGCCATATCTTGCGCTGTTGTCGTGAATTGACCTGCTGGTCGGGTATAAACTGGCACGGCGCTCTGAGCAATATGGTTTTCATGGTATCCCATGGCCAGTGTAGTGTTGGCATCTTGACTGGTAAATTCGAAGGTGCTGTCATGCATACCCAACGGAGTGAGCAAGTGTTGATCCAGGTAAGCTTCATAGCGTTGATAGGTGACAGCCTCTATAATCATTCCAAGCAGCGTATAGCCCATATTGGAGTATGAATATTGAGTACCAGGCTCAGTTCTTATTTTGAGTAGCGCTTTATTCTCTGCCGGGAAAGCCTCAGCAAGTGGCGTAACTGGTGTGGGTGTGGTACTCAGAAATTGCCACATACGAATGTTGTCCAGCCCGGCTGTATGAGTGAGCAGATGCTTAACGCGCACAGGCGCACGGGTTTGCCAGGGGTTATTAAAATGCAGGTGAGGCAGCAACGGCTGAACCGGGGTTTCGAGTGTCAGCTGTCCTTGAGAAATTAACCGCAAAACCCCCAGTGATAGTACGGTTTTGGTGACTGAGCCAACATGCATTTTTTGGTTGGGTAGCATCTTCTGCGAGCGTTCAATATTGGCATATCCCGCGCTGCCCGTCGTGACCTGTGCCTCAGTCACCATGCTCCAGGTGATCCCCAACAGTGCCTGCGCGTCAAGTAATGTGTGTATTTTGGTATGCTTGGTCTCTGCATAGGTCAAATTTGACAGCAACAAAGTGGCCAATATGATAAGACTTCTGAGCATTGACTTCTCCTTACCTGGCTCTGGTCGTGTGCCCGTACAGCGATTTTCGAACAATTGCTGATGTGAAAAAGCTGAGGGCTGATAAATTTCGCCTAAATTTAACAAGTTACTATGTGAAAAAGTAGTGAAGGTAGCGCAATAAAATTCGTAGTGAGAAAGAAGATACGATGAGAATTCGTGTGGCTAGTACTCATTCAGTCTTTTTAGATATGTCAGGGTAAAACCCTAACATATTGTAAATATTGATCTTCTATTGGATAATTGAAAGGCTAAAATAATAATAACAAATAAAGCCGAATGACAGCATGAGCGATAGTGGTTAAGCAAGATAGCTCATTGTTTCGCAAGGCGCTTTTTTCGGGGAGCAATAAATGAATGTATTGGGCACGCTAATTTACGCCTGTATGTTTGGTATACTGGCGCTGGCTTTGTTGCAGGCGGTTAATAAACCCAGGCAAATGCAGACAACTTACCTGATAGCCTTGTTGGTTTTACTGATCATCCATGTTTGCGGTGAGCTAGTCGTATATACGGGCGCTTACCAGTACGTCCCCTGGCTGGTGGGGGCTCAATATCCCTTACGTGTACTGCTTGGGCCTGCTTTGTATTTGTATGCCTGTGCCACTATGTCTCCCAACCCTGAGTTTTCAAAACGCACCTACCTGTGGGCGCTGTCGGGCCCGGTGCTGGTGATTGCGGTGATGCTGCCGTTTACCATTAGCCTGAGTTCTGCGGAAAAGCTGGCACTGGCAGATCCGGCCACCCGTAACCCAGAGCACTATAAGCTGGCGTTATTTTCCTGTTTTGCAGCAACGCAAATCTTTGTTTTGTATACGGCTATTTATTTCTTCCGTGCATTGAAACTGCATCGTCGTCATCGTCAGCAATTGATGGAGCGGTTTTCCGAAATAGAATCACGTTCTTTGAGCTGGTTTGGGGTCATTTTATTGTTCTGGGGGTTAGTGTGGTTGTGCTATGCCACCGGTTACATTTCCGTTTTTTATGGTTGGCGTTGGTTCGGGCAAGGCGTAATTTTACCTATCTTTGAAACTTGTGTCTTACTGGCATTTGCGTATCTTGCGTTGAAACAACCCATATTGGTTAAGGCCGACAAAGGAGAGCCCAGATCCGAGCAGCCGCGCACGTCGACGGTCAGTTTGGATAGAATGCAACGCATTGCGGCTAAGCTGCAAAGCGCGATGAAAGAGGAGCAGTTGTTTATGGAAGAGGACTTATCTTTGAATAAACTCTCCAAAGCGATTGGTATCAGCGAAAATCATATTTCAGAGACTTTATCGCAATTGCTAAAAACCAATTTCTTCCAGTTTGTGAATGGCTACCGGGTCTCACATGCCGAAAAGCTGCTCAAAGAAACGGATATGCAGATCCTGACTATTCAGTTTGAAGTTGGCTTTAACTCAAAATCAACTTTCAATACTGCATTTAAAAAAGCCACAGGGCTCACACCATCTCTGTACCGTAAGCAAGAAAAGGCTATAACAGCCTAAAAAGTATATGAATAAAAAGTTCGAACGGGCCCAATCGAACGACAATTCTGAGGCACTCCCTGACAATGGCGTTACCAAACACGCACAGGCCACAACTGAATAGAGGTTGCCTGATATCATCATTGTAGGGAGTTTTAACTATGTCTCACCAACTAGCGGCGCGTATTGCCGGGTTTTTATTTCTGATCTCGACCAGCTCTTATATGTATGCTGACACCATATTGTCGCCGCTACTTAGGCTGCCCGACTTTCTAATCAGGCAGCACAGAATCAGTCAACACTGGCGCTGGCGTCGTTACTTGAGTTTATTAACTGTGCAGCGGTTGTCGGGATTGCCATTGTGATTTATCCCATTATTAAGCGATATAGCGAACGGGTTGCGATTGGTTATATTGCTGGCCGTGTGATAGAAGCAGCTATGCTGACATCTGGTGCGGTGATGTTGATGACATTCGGGGCGATGGGAGAGAAGTTGGCAGCCAGCTCGGTGATGCACAGTGAGCAGCTTTATATTATGGGCAGTGCGCTGAAAACGGAGCGCTATTTTAGTTTCCTGATGGGAATGATAGCACTGGCCATTTTCGGATGCCTGCTGAACATCACTTTGTTTAAGTATCGCCTGGTACCGCGTGTATTAGCAGGTCTTGGGTTGCTCGGTTATGTCATGCTGTTGTTGAAAGTGCTGTTTGATTTCTTTGATGTAAGTATGGGTGGTGCTTGGATGTATATTCCTGGTGGCTTGTTTGAGCTCCTATTACCATTTTGGCTCATTTTCAGAGGGTTTGATTTGAGCTTAGAGCCGCAGGTAGGCACATCAGGCAAATAAGCAGGATGGTCGGGCAATGGATGTGTCCCGTTGGATTTTGCGTTAGCGGTATCTGTATTTTATTGGCTCTGCCAGCGCTTTATCAATTCGTCTTTACTTATATTTCCTTCTGGCATGTGTTCTTCCGAAGCTTAAAAGGGGGCATTAATATCAATACTAAGACCAATATTAAAAGCCATAGCCAACACCATAACTGAAAATAACAGCAGCGATAAATAGCACTAAGCATGCTTTGGTACTTTTAAAGTGCCAGTGTTGTGCACGTCCTATTGAGTAGATGAATAGCCCTGTGAGCACAACCGTGGGTTCGTAGAAAAACCGCACTGGTGCATCAAACGGAAAGAAGAACAGGCCATGGATCAGGCGACCCAGCCCGGGTGGTAATAGCATCATGGCTGCAAGGAGTATCCAGTGGGCGTGTGCATGCGGTGAGTCAGTGCGCAAAATAGCTTTATACATGAATAAAATAAAGGCAGGGAAAAGTACCAGATCCAGGCTCAATACGAGTCGAAAAATAGTGGAGGTATTAAACTGAGCCTGAAATATATTGGCGTATAGCGATAAGGTAGAAAGGACAAACGCTAGTAAGACACAGGTTGATAAGTACCCAAGAATGCGATGATGGGCGTAGCGCTGATAGTGAATAAGTGTTACCTGAACCAGCATGCCAGCGATCCATAAAAAAGACACCGAGGCGTGCGAGTGATGTGCTTCAGTTAAGGATGAAAACTGCAGCACATAACTTGGGATAAACCCCAGTAATATCAGCAGGCCAATTGCCCAAAGCCACTTAACATAGAAGGACATGGGCAAGGCTGAGTTTGCGTGCTGTACAGTGTGTGAGGCGTGTTTATCATCCGTGGTGATTAAGCTCTGCGACATGCTTTTATTCCGCTGAGTCTGAAACGCACGTTGACACTTTTATCGAGACGGCCTCTTTACGTGCACTGATCTTACATCGCCCGCCAATTGGTATAGTGAAGATGGGCGTGGTGTGGCCAAAGTCGAGATTGCACACAACCGGGCAGTGTTCCAGTTGCTCAAAGCTGCGCAGAACCTCAACCAGGTCGTTGAGTTCGACTTTACTGTCTTTTTGAAACCGGCCAATCATCAAGCCCTGAATGTGCTCTGCTCCCCGGTGAGACAATAAGGACTGTAGATTGCGTTCGAATTCCGCCAGAGTCAGCTCTCCAAGGAGATTGTCTTCTTCTAAAAACAAGACGGCACCTGTCAGGTCTGGCATATATTGAGTTCCCTGTAACAGGTTGAATGAACACAGGTTGCCGCCTAAAATGGTGCCTTCACAACTTCCCGGGTTGACGATAACCGGGCCTGCATTTTTGATAAATTGCCGCCTGGTCTGATCGATAAACCAAAGATCATCTGACCAGGCTTCAGAGACATCCAGTACATAGTCAATACCATGCAGTAATGCGTGTTCAAAGTGCTTTAAAGTGTACTCAAAGCCTTGTTGCATACCAAATGATGAAAAGTGTGGCCCCAGAAAAGTTATCTGACCTGTTTTGGCATAGATGGCATTGAGCAGCACGGTGATGTCTGAATAGCCGCACAGGGGCTTAGGCTGAGCGTGGATCGTTTCCCAGTCAAGGTAGTCGAGTATTCTGTTGGCATTGTGACCACCTATGGTACTCAGGATCAGTGCGACGTTAGGGTCTGCATAGGCTTCATTGAGGTCTTGTGCTTTGTCTTCTATCAGTTGCGCCGTGGTATCCGATTGGTGGATGTAGTGCTTTGCAAAATCACACTGAATATTAAGCCCTGCCAGTGTTTTAGTGGCAATGGCAACGGTCTCATCGGATAAGATATTTGCCGATCTGCTGGGTGAGACAATACGTGCGATTTTCTTTTGCATGCTCATAAACTTCCTCTAATTCGTTGATGCAGTAGTGGTGTCAGGTGTAACAAAAAACTGCTGGATGATAGGACAAACCAGCTCAGGTAATTCCTGGTGAGCGGCATGCGCGGTGAATGGAATATTTGCAAAGCTTGCGTCAGTCAGCTTTGCTTTGAGGGCAACGGCTTCTTGCAGAGAAAATAGAAAGTCATCGTCGCCTCGCATGATGAGGGTAGGACATGTGATCTGAGTGACCAAGTCACACGGATATCCCGACTCGCTGGTATCGAGCCAGAGCGTCTTCACCGTACTAACCAGAGCAGGGAAGTCTGGGCTGGGATTTGAGGCGTTATAATAAGCGACTCCTTCAGGAAATAATTCTGTCCAGAGTTCAACCGTCAGGCCTTGCAGGGTGTCAATGGTCGGATCGTTTTCTTCCAGCCGCCAGGTCGACCCCAGAGTAACAAGACGGACAATCTGATCCGGATTCTGTGCAGCCAGGCGATAAGCTACTATGCCACCATCACTGAAGCCAAACAGGGCATATTGCGTGATACCCAGCGTAGTGAGCAGGGCCTGTATGTCTTCCTGATACTGAGCATACGTCAATGTTGCATCGCCCAGATGCGACTTTCCCTGCCCGCGTAAATCGATGGATATTAAACGAAAGTGCTCAACCAAATACTCACCCAGTACATCCAGGTCCCGGGTTGAGCCCAGGCCACCATGGAGCATGACCAGGGGCAAATTGTGTGGATTACCACTGAGTTCATAGTGGAGCAGGGTGCCGTTGATGTCTGCATATGCTGACTGTTTATTCATGATAATATCCTTTAACTGTGTTGTTATTATTTGACGTTGCCCGTTAAAAGCTTTGTTATCGGGTTCGGTCTTCTACCTCGTCAAAAGTTTCTACCGAAATACGCGTGGCAAGTGCACGCATTCGCTGCATTTTTTCCGGGTTGCTGTTACCCCAGAAGTGCAGCCAGTCTTCGCGAGAACGCCATTTGGCTATGGTCAGTACTTTGTTTGGTTGGTCGGTGCTTTGTAACATAAAGCTGCCAAGTGCACCGTCAACAGAATGGTGTATTGCATCGGTTGTTTTTTGCCATGTGGCCTGAAACTCAGTCATATTTTCAGTGGGGACCTGCCACTGATAAATCACTCTGAACATAACTAATTATCCTTAATGTCATTCCATGACCTGCCATATGGCGCAACGACAGCAAGCGTGTGGTTAAGCTCTTTGCTTAAAAGGCTATCATTGGTTGTATTGAACTGCACGCGCTACCTGTGTTTTGAGCGATGTCTCCTGACACAGGTTGTCAAAGAGATACTCAGGCAATTAAAAGTGGTCACTCAGTATGCAGGGCAATGCAGTTGCCTTCTGAATCTTCAAATTCCGCAACCCAGCCGAATCCGCAAATGGAGGTTTTGGGGTAGAGGGTTTTACCACCCAATGACAAAACCTTGGCCAGCGTGGCATCTATGTCTTCTGTATGGAAATACAGCCGTGCCCCCGCTTTAGAAGGAATATAACTGTCTCCTTTGACGAGTGCACCGGTGATCCCGGCTACCTGATCGTTTGATGGGAATAGAGCCATGTCGTGACCATCGATGAGGGCACGCTCGAACTCAAAGCCAAAAATGGCTTGATAAAAGGCCGTGGCGCGATCTAAGTCGGTCACCGGAATTTCAAAATATCTCACTGGGTTATTCAGAAGCATCTTTTCCGCCTTTTTGAGGTGTTTTGTTTAGTATGGCACGTCTTAGCCATACTCTGATTTTAGGAGCTAGCAGCTCTGTGTCCAGAACTGGTTTTGAGTCACCTGCTCGCTTTGATACATGCTTCATAGTGTCTCAGTCATATTACGTTTGTGTGCTCGGCGTAAGATATATGGGCTGAAAAAAGGCCTATCCGCTAAGCCCATTAAAACGAGAATTGGCGAAGTTTACAAGTGGTTTCGTATTGGGAACAAATTAACTGTATCAACGGGCAGAAAAGAATAGTCAGGCGACTGGGTTCACCCCTTAAAGCATATTTAATTTCATTTGTTATCAGAGACGGCCCGTAAGACATGTTGCACTTTGCTGTGCTTGAACCCAATGGATTCATAAAACTGATGTGCCTCCTTTCTGGATTCATTACAGCGAACTCGGTACTGACCTGGCTGGTGCGCTAGCACGTGCTTTACCAGCATACGACCCACGCCCTGGCCACGGGTAGCGGGAAGTACAACCAGTCCGCCGATTTCATAAAAGCTGTTGGAGGCCAGCCGCCGGGCGAAGAAAACATGTATCCAGCCAACAATACGACAACCTAGCTGAGCGACAAATACCTTATCGTCCGGAGAGTCCAGCAGTGCAAGGAGGTTGGCATGAGACTCCTCCGGCGACAGACTTGTGTATCCGAGGTGCTCTGAGACCTGAGCAATTTTCTGTGAATCAGACGCTAACGCAGCTCTGATGATAATAGTCATAGGATTGTCCTTAAAGGGGTATAACGGGTAAAGCAGTCTACAAGGTTGGTGGCGTTAGATTCAGTTGTAAGCGCATTTTTTCCTTGAATTTAATTGGGAACACGAGGTCAACATCGTGGGATGTTGCCTTAGCTGCTGAGTAAAGTCGCCTGGCAGAATTTAATGCCCTGATGACAGGATCTTTAGGTAAGGTTGCCGGAAACGTTTTTAAGTTCTCCAGCTTTACAACGTGCCCTTGAGCGTCAAAAAACAGAGTGGCTGTGATTCTACCTTCGCTGTCTTGAATATTTGCTTGGTCAGAAAAAAGTGGGTCAGGAACTTCAATCTGGATTTCACCAAGCTCTATTGAGATTGGTGGCGCGCAGCTCAGTGCCTGGAAACTGATTGCAAATAGGATGGTCAGTATGTAATTCACATTCTTTCCGGAGCGTACTTAACATTAAAAGCGGATTTAGTGCGCCACTCAGGCGTTTATTAATCTTGCTGGATCATTCACTTCTGACTGGCGATTTACTCTTTAGCGTTCGTGATCTAGAGCTTTTTAATTAGCAACTGAATGCCTTCATGCTCTGTAATTGAAATAAACGGTTTGTTCCCGTTTACTTCAAACTCACTGTATTTGATTGAGGCTTTTTTATCAAAGCCTAATTTGTTGGCAAAGATGTGCTGAGAAATATTGCCGGTGGCTTCGGCCTGTGCGTATTAAAACCCCCGAGCTTTGGCCGCTTGTAAACATGCTGAAATGAGTGCAACCACCATACCTTTTACTTTGACATTGGCATCTGTGACAACAAACTTGATATTCAGATAGGTGTTTTCTGTCAATCCGCCTTTGCTGAAGTAGGTATTATTTAGCGAATCAATCAACGCTGCTATCGGGTTTTCATTACCTTCAGTTGATACATTCACTGAGTCCGACAAATCCGAAGCCAGTAGCGCGCCAATAACACGGCCCGAGTTTATCTCCTTAGCGATGAACCCCAGGCCCTGAACGGCACATTGATTTGAAAGGTAGAGGATATAATCTGAAAATTCCTGCGGATCTGCAGTGTTTATGTGCGCCAGGGGCTCTCGTTCATGGAACTCTTTGACTAGCAGTTTGGCGGCTTCTTCAGCACTATGGGTGTCTATTTTTTGAATGGTGTAATCAATTGGCATGTGATCAATCCCGGTGACATAGTAACCTTTATTTTACAGCACTCACAAGGTGGAGTCAGAACATTTTGACCAAGGTCAATGAGGTCACCGGGGGTTGTTGGGCCTAAAGCAGGTACGGCGTTGAGACACCATTGATGAGCACTATGGTGGGAGTGCATATCTGAGTGTCTCACAGCGTCACCCTTTATTGGGTTTGAACTGAGATATTAAAGCTTCAAATTCTGCCTGCGAAGTTGGTACATGGGTATCTAGTGTTTTGATGATACTTAGAATATTTTCCCTTGTACTGGCAATGTCGTCCTCGCTTTCGATCATTGAGACAATGTAAAAGACACACAGGTCACTGAGCGTTGAGACAGAGACCAAATGACTTTCTTCGGCGTCATTATGGCGCTTCAGATGCCAGTAAAGAAGCGCTGTTCCATCGAGCCACGCTTGCTGATGCACTGTGGCGGTGTGCTCTTTGGAGGCGTGTTTTAGATAATTAAATTCATGTTCCAGATGGCTTTCTAATATGCTTTTTATACCTGTTTTTTTTTGCATCTTTATCAGTAAATGAAGCAATGGGTATAGTCACAATCTGATAAGGGGTTGTCTGATATTCAAAGTGCGTTGCGCTCTTTGGGGTGACTTTTTCTGCAAACTTAAGGCTAAAGTAGCTTTGACATTCCGGATATCCATTCAGCCATTTTGTGGCGCCATTGTTTTCCCATGCCCACATACCCGCATGACCATTCAGGCTGAATGCCATTAAGATAAAGCCAATATACTTAAATTTCATGGTTTTCCTTAATTGTATAAAGTAATAAGAGGGGGCATGATTGAGTTTACAGCCAGTGAAGCACCTATCCTCCCTCGGTATTCTCAAGCTCGTATCTGCCTGCCCTTTGCAATTACTCTACACGAACACGTCTGAAAAAAATCTGATAATGTCAGCAGATAAGTTTTGAACGGCTTGATGTCAAGGAAGCTGCCATTGAACAATAAAGTTCAGGCTGGTTTGTGACCGGAGGGGAGCACAAGGGCCAGCAACAACCTGGATGAGCAGGTCCTTGTGCAACACCTGTTACTTTCAGGTTACGTGAAAAGAATTGACGTTAGGCCAACCTGTTATGGGGAATAAAGGCGGGCTTAAGTAAAATTAAATTACAAAAATCAATAGGCTAATGAAAAATTCACTAAAGTGAAAAAAACTAATGTAAATTTAAATTTACAAATATTGTAAACATAGTTAAATAAATGTTCTAATTTGTTGTTTATTTTTTCTTCACATGCGCTACATTTTGATTGGAAATTAACCAAACAACAAAAAAGGAACAAGTATGCGTAAACTAAACACACTGGCTTTTGCCGTCCTGGCAGGCCTATCTGGACAGTCTATGGCTCAGGCAGAGTTACTGACAGCAGATCAGGGTAAAGCCATTCCAGACAATTATATTGTCGTGTTTAAAACGCCAACTGTGCTTAATACACAAAGCGCTATGGCTATCTCTGATTATGCGACCACTCAGGCACAGGCACTTAGCAATGCTTATAATGTAAGCGTTGCGAAACGCTTTAACGGCGTGCTAAACGGTGTGGTAATCAAGGCATCTGAAGGCGATGTTAAAGCAATGCTTAAAGACCCTAATATTGCCTATATTGAGCAAGATCAGATTGTCACTGTCACACCTCAGGCTTCTGGTGATCAGAATAATGCGATTTGGGGTCTTGACCGTGTCGATCAGCGTGATTTGCCTCTGAACTCAAACTACCACTATGACTTTGACGGCACAGGTGTGACCGCGTACGTCATCGATACAGGTGTGCGTATTTCGCACAGTGAGTTCGGTAATCGTGCAAGCCATGGTTATGACTTTGTTGACAACGATGCAGACTCGTCTGACTGTAACGGTCACGGTACACACGTTGCTGGTACTATCGGTGGGTCAGAGTACGGTGTTGCGAAAAATGTCAACGTCGTAGGCGTTCGCGTATTAGGGTGTAATGGCTCAGGGTCATATTCTGGTGTAATTTCTGGGATTGACTGGGTTAAGAATAATGCGTCAGGCCCGTCTGTTGCCAACATGAGTTTGGGTGGTGGTGTATCTCAGGCTGTTGATGATGCGGTGAATGCTGCCGTTGCCTCCGGGGTTACCTTCGTTGTTGCTGCGGGTAATGATAACAGCGATGCCTGTAACTATTCACCTGCTCGTGCAGCTGACGCGATAACGGTCGGTTCTACAACAAGCAGTGATGGCCGCTCTAGTTTCTCTAACTACGGCTCTTGTCTGGATATCTATGCGCCAGGCTCAAGTATTAAATCTGCTTGGTATAACTCAGACAGCGCTACTAACACTATCAGTGGTACCTCAATGGCAGCACCTCATGTTGCAGGTGCGGTGGCTTTATACCTTGACCAGGATCCGACGCTTACGCCAGCTCAAATTGACTCATTGCTGAGCAGCAGAAGTACTAAAGGAGCGGTGTCTGATGCAAAAGCAAGCTCGCCTAATGAACTGCTTTATACGCTGGAAGGTGATGCACCACCACCACCGCCTCCTCCGGGCCCAACTGAGCTTGTTTCAGGTGTAGGTGTGTCGGCGTCAGGTGCGTCTGGCTCTGAGACCTTCTATAAGCTTGCTGTTCCAGCTGGTGCAGCATCGGTTTCTTTCACTCTGGCTGGTGGCTCGGGTGATGCGGATCTGTATGTTCAACAAGGATCTCAACCGACTCAAAGCAGCTACGCGTGTCGTCCATATAAAAACGGCAACAACGAGTCTTGTGAGTTCTCTAACCCGGCAGCGGGCGACTGGTACGTAATGCTACATGGCTATAGCCAGTATTCAGGCGCTACGCTGACAGGGACTTTTGGTGATGCTTCAGGCTGTGGTGCAAACTGCCTTCAAAACGGCGTGCCAGTCACTGGTTTGTCTGGCGGTACCAATACAGATACCCGTTATACAATCGAAGTACCGGCCAATGTAACCTTGAACGTGAGCATTTCAGGTGGGTCAGGTGATGCGGACTTGTATGTTCGTAAAGGCACTCAGCCGACCACTAATAACTATGATTGTCGTCCATACCTTTCTGGTAACACAGAAAGCTGTAGCCTGAGTTCAGGTGCGGATGGCGGGACTTACCACATCATGGTACGTGGATACAGCAGCTACTCAGGCCTGACTCTGCAAGGCAGTTTCTAAACAGTACTGATTGAGTAATATAGAAAAGGCCGCTCTAAAGCGGCCTTTTTACTTTACTGATAGCAATTAATAGACTTTGCAGATTAGACCCTTCAGGTAGAACCCTTCCGGATAGCAACCCGCGATAGGGTGGTCAGCAGCCTGATTAAGACGCTCCATAATTAATAGGTCTTTACCGGCATCCAGCGCAGCGTCAGCCACGACTTTCTGGAATAGATTTTGTTCCATCAGGCCTGAGCAAGAGAAGGTCAATAAGGTTCCACCAGGCTTGAGCAATTGCATTGCCAACATGTTGATGTCTTTGTAACCACGACATGCACCATTAAGCTGAGCTTTACTTTCTGCAAATTTTGGTGGATCCATGACGATAGTATCAAACTGACGACCTTCTTCCCGATACTGCCTGAGGAGCTTAAACACGTCTTGTTTAACAAACTGAGCACGGGATACATCCAGCTCATTGTGTTCGACATTGCGTTTTGCGGTATCTAAAGCGGGCTGGGACACATCGACATTAATAACCTCATCACAATCGCCGCGCAGAGCATACAGGCCAAATGTGCCTGTGTAGCAGAAGCAATTCAGTACAGACTTACCTTTTGAAAAGCGCTCCAATGCTGCTCGACTGTCTCTTTGGTCCAGATAGAAACCCGTTTTATGCCCGGATTTGATATCGACTTCTATTTTTAAGCCGTTTTCCATGATCACAACGGGTGCCGTTGGCTCGTCTCCCCACAATACGCCTGTGGTTTTCTCAAGCCCTTCTTTTTTACGCACATCGACATCAGAACGTTCGTAAATGTGACATTCAGGGAACAGCGTTCTGAGTGCTTGTACTATTTCGCCCTTATGACGTTCTGCACCGGCGCTGAGTAACTGACAAACCAAATAGTTATCAAATTTGTCTATGGTAATGCCGGGTAAGCCATCTGACTCCGCGGCACACAATCTGAAACCGGTTAACTGTCCTTCTTCTATGACCTGTTCGCGGGCTGCAAGTGCGCGTGCGAGTCGACGTTCGAAAAAGGCCTGATCGATGACTTCTGTTTGATCAAAGCTCCAGATCCGGGCTCGGATCTGTGAATCGGGGCTGTATGCGGCTGTTGCGAGGTACTGTCCGTCGTGACTATAAATGGTCACTGTATCGCCAAGCGCAGGCTTGCCTTTGACTTTTTTGATTGCCTTGGAAAAGATCCAAGGGTGTTTTCTTTTTAAAGATTTTTCACGGCCAGGTTGTAAATACAGCGCGCAAGACATATAAATTCCTTACTATGGATAATGGTGACATTTTAGTGAAGCCAATAAAAACATACAATCAGAACCATAAGGTTAAGGGATAAATGACAGCAAATATGACGGAATTAGAGACGGCATGCAGAGATTTTATGCTCACAACTGAGTTTGCCGATACCGCCCATGATTTATCACACATCCTGCGTGTGGTTAAAACCGCCAAGCAACTCTGTGCTGCGGAGGGGGCTGATCTTGAAGTTGTGTTGCCCGCAGCCTGGTTACACGACTGTGTGGCTGTGGCAAAGAATCACCCGGACAGGCCGATTGCTTCGAAGTTGGCCGGGGACAGGGCGGTTGCTTTTCTATCAACTCTGGATTATCCAGAGCATAAACTCTCAGCGGTGCATCATGCGATAGTTGCACACAGCTTCAGTGCCAACGTGCCACCCGATACGCTGGAAGCAAAAGTTGTCCAGGACGCAGACCGGATGGATGCGCTTGGGGCGATTGGGGTGAGTCGATGCATGAAAGTCGGTGGGGCTATTGCCAGACATATGTATCACATTGATGACCCATTCTGTCAGCAACGAGAAGCGGACGATAAAAAGTACACGTTAGATCACTTCTACATCAAGCTGCTGAACATTGCAGAGCAAATGCATACACAGTCGGCACAACAAGAAGCGCAGCGCCGAACTGAGTTTATGCGTGGATTCTTGCACGAGCTGGGCAGAGAGATAGGCGTCCCCGACTAGCGGGTCATGCGTTTTACGAAAACAACGACAAACAACGCAAGTGAAAAGCTCCCGGTAAACGCTTCAACCGTGGCGATTAACCGGGTAATGCCGGTCGGCGTTATGTCGCCATAACCCAGTGTAGTGAAAGTGACCACACTGAAATAAATGCAGTTGAGTAATGTACTGAGGTTGTCTGACCATGAGGCCTGACTGGAAAACTGGATCAGCCCGTCGTTATAATTTATCCCGAATATAAAGTAGCAAATCGCACAGGCGACTATCATGCCAAGACTGAAGCGGATCACATTTTCGGGTTTTTCGCCGTAGCCACATAACATATCAACAAAAGAGGATACCAACCGGCGTTTGGACAATTTAGGGTATTGTGCGTGGCGCATGCGAAGTTCGCTGTATGTATATTTGCCAGCCATTTCAAACAGGCCTTGCTGCTCTGCGCCTTTTCTCAGTAAGCGATAGATTTCTTCTGATTGTAAGAATAAGTCGTTTGCTTCATCTAAGTCTTGCTCTTTAAGCGCATCGCTGGCTTGTTTTTCTTGTAACAGTTTATCGCCAAGGTAGAGGTTATCGATACGGGTTTTATCAAGTTTCATACCGAGCAGATTGGTGTTTTCGAGCTTGCAGCAATGCAGGTTGGCATCTCGCAAGTCTGCTTTCATGAGAGATGCATTTTTGATGGTGTTGTTGAACAGGTGAGCACCTTGCAGGTTGGCCCGGTAGAAGTTGCTGTATGACAGGTCATATCCTTCATGGTTATCAAATTTGACCAGGTTAAGACCTTCCAGGTTGGCACGTTTTAATTCCAACCCCTGCAAAAGGCCACCACGTTTTGCATACCGTTCCAGTTTTTGTGTTAACTCCAGACCGCTTTTGTCAAATTTGCTATCATGCCAGAAGCAATAGCCTGAACCCATGTCTATTTCCTGGCATTTATGGCCGTCGGGAGATTCATATTGGCAAAGTGGTTTGTTATTCATGTTACGCCAGTTTAATCCTTCCTATTAGTAAGGGTAGCAGCATTTTTTCAGGGTAAATAAAAAATTGTATCTATGTCATTCGATTATCAGTTAAGTATCAGTAAGCGCAGACAGAGCGTTGCGATAAAAGTCACAGCGAATGGCGTGAAAGTATTTGCGCCGCATGGTATAGACCGACAATGGCTGGAAGCCTGGTTGAAAAGCAAGTCGAGCTGGGTTGAGGATAAAAAGCAAGCGGTGTCTGCCCAGCAACAACAGATCCAGTCACCTTTTAGTCATAGAGAAATTCAGATATTTGGTGAGCGATATCAGCTGGCGCTGTCGCAGTGTCGTTCTTATATCGATCATGACGCCAAATGCATCGGTCTCAAAACCCGGGCACAACCAGGAACGGAAGGCGCGCGTAAAGCCTTATTTAAGCTCTTAAACCAGATATTGCTCAGCTATGTAACACCAATATTGGCAGAGTATTCAGCGCTGATGAACAGTCAGTATCAGGAATTGAAAATAAGAGAATATAAACGTCGCTGGGGCAGTTTGTCATCAAATGGTACGCTGGCGCTCAATAGCTTGCTGGTTGGTGCGCCCAAATGGGTCATCGATTATGTTGTCGTGCACGAGCTGGCACACTATCACGTGATGGCACACAATCAGGCCTTTTGGCAGATTGTGGCCCGTCATTATCCCAGGTACCGGGAAGCTCAAGCTTATCTGAAGCAAAATGGAGTTGGGTTACAGATCGAAAAGCCATAGCGGAGACTGGGTTTATCAAGTCACGTGAATGGTTGATGGCTTTGTAATGGGCTGCCTGAGAAGCTTGCTTCCATTTTGGCGCATTAATGAAAACATCGGTTTGCGAATGGTGCTTGTGCGACTGCCTGATAACCTACGCACCGGTTGATTGACTATGAAAAAAGTGTAGAGAACATAGTATTTGCGATACTAAGGTAGAAAAGTGGTGGAGGGGGCTGGATTCGAACCAGCGAAGGCAGTGCCGTCAGATTTACAGTCTGATCCCTTTGGCCGCTCGGGAACCCCTCCTAAGAGAAAAACAAATTGTAAGGTGGGGGAGGGGGCTGGATTCGAACCAGCGAAGGCAGTGCCGTCAGATTTACAGTCTGATCCCTTTGGCCGCTCGGGAACCCCTCCTAAGAGAAAAACAAATTGTAAGGTGGGGGAGGGGGCTGGATTCGAACCAGCGAAGGCAGTGCCGTCAGATTTACAGTCTGATCCCTTTGGCCGCTCGGGAACCCCTCCTAAGAGAAAAACAAATTGTAAGGTGGGGGAGGGGGCTGGATTCGAACCAGCGAAGGCAGTGCCGTCAGATTTACAGTCTGATCCCTTTGGCCGCTCGGGAACCCCTCCTAAGAGAAAAACAAATTGTAAGGTGGGGGAGGGGGCTGGATTCGAACCAGCGAAGGCAGTGCCGTCAGATTTACAGTCTGATCCCTTTGGCCGCTCGGGAACCCCTCCTAAGAGAAAAACAAATTGTAAGGTGGGGGAGGGGGCTGGATTCGAACCAGCGAAGGCAGTGCCGTCAGATTTACAGTCTGATCCCTTTGGCCGCTCGGGAACCCCTCCTAAGAGAAAAACAAATTGTAAGGTGGGGGAGGGGGCTGGATTCGAACCAGCGAAGGCAGTGCCGTCAGATTTACAGTCTGATCCCTTTGGCCGCTCGGGAACCCCTCCTAAGAGAAAAACAAATTGTAAGGTGGGGGAGGGGGCTGGATTCGAACCAGCGAAGGCAGTGCCGTCAGATTTACAGTCTGATCCCTTTGGCCGCTCGGGAACCCCTCCTAAGAGAAAAACAAATTGTAAGGTGGGGGAGGGGGCTGGATTCGAACCAGCGAAGGCAGTGCCGTCAGATTTACAGTCTGATCCCTTTGGCCGCTCGGGAACCCCTCCTAAGAGAAAAACAAATTGTAAGGTGGTGGAGGGGGCTGGATTCGAACCAGCGAAGGCAGTGCCGTCAGATTTACAGTCTGATCCCTTTGGCCGCTCGGGAACCCCTCCTAAGAGAATACAAATTGTGATGTGGTGGAGGGGGCTGGATTCGAACCAGCGAAGGCAGTGCCGTCAGATTTACAGTCTGATCCCTTTGGCCGCTCGGGAACCCCTCCTCAACATGGGCGCTGATAATATCAAAGTTTTTAGTGAAGTAAAGAAATGTCCTAAAGAAAATTGAAAAAATGCCGATAAATTTTCATATTTGATAAATTGTGGCGATTTTACATGCAGATAGATGGCATTTTGTGCAAAGAGGCTCAGCTGGGCAGTGCACTCAATCACAGTGTTCATGAAGCAAGACGCGGTGACTTTGGCTTACTGCTATCTTTGTTGTCTCAGGATGCATTAGATTTTAGCCAGTTTGACCTCCCGCATACGTCTCCACAAGAAGCGGATAAATCAGAAGAGGCGCTTAAAAAGGCGTTGCAGCTTGGTCCGCAAAAGCCGCTTGCCCCAGAGCAGTTCGATATGCTGATTGGTCAGAATAATGGATTTCTGGCCCAGGGCGGCGATCTGACAAGTCTTCGCCTCAAAGAATGTTTGCAGCCAGAGCCCTTTGCAGTACGTAACGACAAAAAGCACATTCCGCTGCATATCGTTGATAATTTGGAGCCTGCCGTGAGACAGAAGTTCGAAAATAGCAGAAATCCGCAAATGCTTGTTGATAACCACGATATAGATGCCGCAGGTTTCTATGACCAGATAGCCGGTGGTGAAATGCAATCTATGTTGCAGGTTGCGGTGTAACAAACGCCACAGCCAGTTTGAAAAAGAACACTAAGCGATGTGTAATACCAATTTGCTTAATTAAGTGATCTATTTTGAGGCGAGAAAATAGGGTCGATAACACCGCTCTCGCGTCCTGCTATCGCTGAGGCACCTATGTCCATGTAGGCGAGGCAAGAATTTGTGAACCTATGTCTAAGGTATAAGGTTCTAAATGAGAAATTTTTAACGCCGTTCGCGTCCTATTTGTTGCTTCAAATAGACTAGGTATTAATTGAAATTGGTATAAATGTTGGGTGAGTGATTTGATGCGTGCAAACATCATAAGCACATTGGAATGATGTTGTCGTTTGCTAGAGTCTTTGTCTTTGATTTTGTTAGGCCGCTTCAAAGGCTTTGAAGTCGCTTAGGGGGCCTTAGTTGCAGAGCACAAATAAATGGGGTACGACAAACGCGAAGAAGCTGCCTACTTAGAACTGGGCTATTGAATACTCAATAACCCAGATCATCTAGCCTGCCAAGTTAGCCGTGGCACTTTTTGAACTTCTTCCCACTGTGGCAGGGACAAGGATCATTCCTGCTCATTTTTTTCTCAGGGCAGGCAAACAGTTCACCATCAAGATAACGCCATTGGCCGTCTTCACGTAAAAAGCGAGACCGTTCGTGCATAGTGATACAGGTGCTGCCATCCAGGTATGTAGCCTTAAACTCCACAAAGTGATGTTCTGGAGACTCACTGCTTTGGATGACCTCCAAGCCAATAAAGGTTGCATGCTCAGCAAATTCACTGATACTGGCCTCGCTATTTTCTGCACGTTTGCACTGTGCATAAGTACGATGTATGTACCCTGTGTCTTTGAGGCAATAAGCACTGTATCTGGAGCGCATTAACTGCTCCGCACTGTCAGGTAGCTTTTGGCCTGCTATGAAAGGCAGACAGCATGCTTGTGCTTCTCTTTCAGAACCGCAATAACACATATTTTCTCATTTGAACTTAATGCGCAACGACAGATACCTCATGTCCAGAGGTGCGGGTAAAACAAAAGATCTCAGTGTCACTGTCTATCAGTTTAAACTGAGACAGCTGTTGTTCCGACACAATGTCTGTCCAGGTGATCACCGCTGCAAAGTTACCTTTGCATAAAGCGCTGTTAATAACATACTCTAAGTTTATCAAATGTCTTTGACGTAGCACCAGTAGCTTGCTGCTATCAATTGAACTGTTATCCAGCAGGGCTTTGCTTGGAATGTTGTCTGGTGCAATAAGCAAGGTCCATCTGTGAAGTGAATTGCATCGATACAGGATTTTAAGCAGTTCTAAACTGCTTACTATGTCATCTTCCGCATATACTAACTGATAGCGTTTATTGGCTGTTTTAGCCTGAGACACTGATATATTTTGCACTTGAGTATGTAACATGAGCAGACCACTGATTTTCTATACAGTGGTTATACAGTATTTCATACAGTGCTATTTGGCAAGTAAAATATCGCGTATTTTTTGTGCTTTTTAAATAGTGCTTTGATTACATTTACTTTTATTTTGGGTTCGCATCCGGGCTAAAGTGCATCATTTGATGGATCTGTTCATACAGGGTTGCGGCATAGCACTGGGCATCTATGAATCGCTTAGCTGTCAGGTGGGTACGCACTTGCTCAAGTGTGCCGGCTGCTGCCTGATTCCCTTGGCTTTGGGCGAGCGATAGCCAGGCAATACCATGAAAAACGCTTTTTGGTACACCCTGGCCTTTCACAAATAGCATGCCAAGATAAAACTGGGCCTTGTTGTCACCTGACATCGCGGCCAGCCGAAGCCATTTCGCAGCGAGCGGATATTGTTTATTTTTCAGATAATAAAGGCCTTTTTTATAGACAGCCTTGTTATCGGTATCGTTGGGCCAGCGGTTTTCAGAGTCCGGTGTTGCGGTCACAAATTCCAGCACATTGAGCAGCTGTTGCTCTAAATCACTGCCGTTTGCAACTGCTAATTGGTTCTTTTTCATACTGATTTCACTTAATACGACTTAGATCAGAGTGTAGCTGATTTTTAACTATTTTGTCCGATTACACCAGAGATTTGTGATAAAATCCGGCTTTCGTTTCTATATAAAATACAAAGACATGCTGGAAAAATTATTTTCGCTCCGTGCACAGCAGAGCACAGTCAAAACCGAGTTTATCGCCGGTCTGACAACATTTGTCACTATGGTTTACATTGTTTTTGTGAACCCTGCCATGTTGGCTGAAGCGGGTATCGATCATGGTGCTGCGTTTGTTGCCACCTGTTTAGCCGCAGCCATAGGCTGTTTTATTATGGGGTTGTGGGCCAATTATCCGCTGGCTCTGGCGCCAGGCATGGGCTTAAATGCCTTTTTCACTTACGGCGTTGTGTTGGGTATGGGCCATTCCTGGCAAAGTGCGTTGGGCGCGGTTTTTTTATCTGGCTGTTTATTTTTATTACTTAGTATATTTAAGGTCAGAGAGTGGGTGATCCAGGCAATTCCACTGGTACTAAAACAAGCCATTGCCACAGGTATTGGTGCTTTCCTGGCACTGATAGCGCTTAAAAATGCGCAGATCATCGTTGCCAGTCCCGCCACTTTTGTGCAACTAGGTGACATTACCAGCCCTGGCCCTTTGCTTGCCATTCTGAGCTTTTTTGTTATTGCTGCCTTAATGTATCGTGATATGAAAAGTGGCGTGCTGCTGAGTATTTTGTTAGTGACAGTGCTCGCCTGGGGCCTCGGCTTAGTCGACTACACTGGTATTGTTTCTATGCCACCGAGTATTACACCAACTCTGGCGCAACTTGATATTGCCAGTGCGTTGGAAATTTCAATGCTGAGTGTGGTGTTCGCATTTTTATTTGTTGATTTGTTTGATACCAGTGGCACTTTGGTTGCGGTGACACAAAAAGCCGGAATTGCAGATAAAGAAGGGCGGATGCCGCGCCTTGGCAGAGCGCTTTCGGCTGACAGCTCAGCAACGATTGCAGGGTCTTTTCTCGGTACCTCCACAACTACCTCGTACATTGAGTCTGTGTCAGGTGTGTCTGTGGGTGGTCGTACTGGCTTAACCGCTGTGGTAGTTGGTTTGTGTTTCCTACTTATGATGTTCTTTGCACCTCTGGCGCAAATGGTCCCTGCGTATGCCACTGCCGGAGCGATTTTGTACGTCGCTGTATTGATGCTACAAAATCTGAAGCTGGTAAACTGGGATGATATGAGCGATGCCATTCCGGTCAGCGTCGTGTTACTTATGACGCCACTGACGTTCTCTATTGCGCATGGCATAGCGCTTGGCTTTATTTCTTATACTGCGGTGAAGCTGGCGTGTAATAAGCGTGAGGAAATCTCTATCAGTGTTTGGGTATTGACCGTGCTGTTTATTGTCAAGTTTGCGATCAGCTGAGGCTGATCACCACTTTTTCTTGGGTGCGAAAAGGACATCGAGATCGTCCTTTTCTTTCTCTGCTTTCTTTTTCACCGCAGAGGCATTGGACGCTTTAAGCTCAGTACTAATCTCACTCAGGTATCCCTCGAGCAGCGTTTTCTTTTCTTTGGTGTACTCATCGGCGTGGGTGACACCGCAGATAATCGCATAGGCTTTTTCGAAGTATTGTCGTGCCGACCCCACCATGTTAGCGCTCTTAGCTGACATCCCACGCTTGATTTGACTTTCTACGTTTATTCGTAGTTGCAACCGTTCCATTTTTCGGTCTTCCTGAACAAACACTTGCGTGTCTACTTTGCCTTTACTGTGTTCAGAACGTAGCAGGTGGCGCAGTTTCTTAATACCCTGAACCAGGGCGATGAGCTGCTTATCGTTATCGGGTAAGGTGACTTTATCGGATTCGTTTGCATTTTGAGGCTCGTTGTTCAAACGCTCCTGGGATTCATGCATACGGCTTTTCAATTCGCGAGAGGTCGGCGAGAGCTCGACCATAGATACCAGCGCATCGTGTACACGACGCTGAATAACTTTTATCATGGCGCCGGACATAGGAATGTTGCTGCTGTTGAGGATCACATCTTCGGCTTCTTCAATGATCCGCTTCTGCTTTGCCAGCTCTTTACGGCGTTCCGCTTCTTGTTTTTCTTTGTGTTGTTGAATAGCACTGACCCACACTGCAATGACAATGAGTGCTACAATCAACAAAATTATTACGGTAATAAACATACCCGGATCTCTTCGTAAATCATACAGCTGACAGTTTTTTTATATTACATCAAATAATTGGGGATTGAACAGTGTTAATAACAAGAGACTTGAAAATCCACCAAATTCCATCATTTTTTAGTATAGCTTAATGCTTGGAAGCTGGCTCTAATACACTGGGGAAAGTATTGTCCTATCGGATATACTATAATTATGCTAGGCTGAGTCATTATTTGCCTGTATCTAACGATAATTGGCCTAGTCGTACACCAGATAACAATTAAAACAAATGCTTAGTTATGAAATTACAACAACTGAAATACATAGTTGAAGTTCTGAATCACAATCTCAATGTGTCAGCAACCGCTGAAAGCTTGTATACCTCCCAGCCGGGAATTTCCAAGCAAGTGCGTATGCTGGAGGACGAGCTTGGTGTACAGATCTTTGGCCGCAGTGGCAAACATCTCACACATGTTACCAGTGCAGGCAATGAAATAATCAATATTGCCCGAGAGATATTGTCTAAGGTAGAAGGCATTAAAGCCGTTGCCAACGAACACACTTTACCAGATCAGGGTAAGCTCAATATCGCGACTACGCATACACAGGCGCGTTATGCCTTGCCGAATGTCATCCAGGGGTTTATGCAAAAGTATCCGGCCGTGTCATTACACATGCACCAGGGTACACCGCAACAGATTTCGGATGCAGCTGCGCGAGGTGATGCAGACTTCGCCATCGCAACGGAGGCGCTGCATCTGTATGGCGACCTGATCATGCTACCTTGCTATCACTGGAACCGCAGTATTGTGGTGACGAAAGATCATCCATTGGCAAAGAAAGGCAGTAACATTACAGTTCAGGATGTCGCAAAGTTTCCTTTGATCACTTATGTGTTCGGCTTTACCGGACGCTCTGAACTGGATAAAGCCTTTAATGCACATGGACTATCTCCGCATATTGTCTTCACCGCCACGGATGCTGACGTGATTAAGACCTATGTCCGGTTGGGGCTGGGTGTTGGTGTGCTGGCAACAATGGCCGTCGATGAAATCACCGACAATGACCTGGTATGCATTGATGCCAGTCATCTTTTTGAAGCAAGTACGACCAAGATTGGCTTCAGAAAGGGTAGCTTCCTTCGTGGGTACATGTACGACTTTATCGAACGGTTTGCACCACATCTGACTAAAGATTTGGTTGAACGTGCCAGCTTGCTGCGCAATCAGGACGATGTCGATGCGCTGTTTGAAAACACCGAGTTACCAGTCAAATGAATGAACACACCAGGGTGCTCAATGTGAACTGATATCAGACATTAAAAAAGCCGCAAAAGCGGCTTTTTTAATGTCTGATGGTACGGATTAACATTCAATGATATTAACTGCGAGTCCACCACGTGCTGTTTCTTTATACTTGGTCTTCATATCATTACCCGTATCCAGCATGGTTTTGATAACCTTATCTAAAGACACTTTTTGCTCACCACTGCCACGCATGGCAAGACGTGATGCATTGATGGCTTTCACCGCACCCATAGCGTTACGCTCAATACATGGTACCTGTACCAGTCCACCCACCGGGTCGCAAGTTAACCCTAGATTATGTTCCATCCCTATTTCAGCAGCATTTTCTACGTGTACCACATTGCCGCCCATGATTTCTGTGAGTGCGCCGGCTGCCATAGAGCAGGCCACACCTACTTCACCCTGACAGCCAACTTCAGCACCAGAAATAGAAGCATTTTTCTTATACAGAATACCAATTGCTGCGGCAGTGAGCAGGTAGCGTGTTGCTATCTCAGCATCCACTTCTTTGATAAACGTATGATAATACATGAGTACCGCAGGCAGGATCCCGGCAGCACCGTTCGTGGGTGCAGTTACTACGCGGCCGCCAGCAGCATTTTCTTCATTAACGGCGAGTGCAAACAGATCAACCCAGTCCATTGCCCGAAGTGGATCGTTGCTGTTTTCAACATTCAGTTTTAAATACAAACTTGGCGCGCGACGCTTTACTTTTAGCCCGCCGGGTAAGATGCCTTCGGTGCGCATACCGCGTTCAATACAGGCTTTCATCACTTCCCAGATATGAAACAACTCTGTTTTGATTTCTTGTTCATTACGCAGCGTTTTTTCATTGTGCATCATGAGCGAAGAGACACTTAGGCCTGTTTCTTTACACATCTCGAGCAGTTGTTGCGCATTCTCGAAAGGATAAGGCGCTGGATTTTGCTCACGAACGTCTAACGCGGCTTGTTTCTCGGTATCAAACTGCTCTTCGGTGACAATGAAGCCACCGCCAATAGAATAATAAACCTGGCTGTGTACGAGCTCTGACCCTGCATAAGCCTGAAGCTCCATAGCATTGGAGTGTTTAGGCAGCGTTTTACGGCGATGAAAGACAATTGCACCTTGTTTAGGAAAATCGGCTTTATAGGTTTTATCCAGATAAATCACCTGCTCACGCTCAATGGTATCCAGGATCTCAGGGACTTTGTCCGCATCTACCGACTCAGGATCATATCCAGCCAGTCCTAAGATCACTGCTTTGCCAGAACCATGCCCAATGCCAGTCTGACCTAATGAGCCGAATAGCTCTACTTTTACTGATGTGACTTTGTCAATGATGCGATTGCTTTGCAGATCTTTAACAAACAGGCGCGAAGCACGCATAGGTCCAACAGTATGGGAAGATGACGGTCCAATACCAACACTGAACATGTCAAATGCACTAATCATAAATTCTACTCAACATTGCCTCTGAACGGGCGCACATCATAACGTTAATTATTGCATAAGTAACCCACTTCACAGCAAAATTGTATACAGTTTTAAGCGGATCCGCTGGTATTGTAAGCAGGGAAGGCTAAAAAATACTGAAATGTTTTCAAACTCATTTAGTTAGAAGGGAAATTGTTGCCAGTGCTTAGCTGGTCAGGCCACTCTGATCAATAACTGTTGAACAATCTTCGCTGTGGCTCCCCAAAGCAACCCATGCTCTGTCATAAGGGCATTAAAGGTCACAGTTTTTCCGTGCAACCGCGTTTGAACAGGTTGCCAGACCCCTTGTTGTGCGAGCAAAGACAATGGCAGGGTGAACACTTGCTCCACCTCATCACTGTGGGTTTGCCAGGTCGCATTTTGCGCTAAGGTTGCCAGCACAGGCGTAATACGAAAGCCGGTCAGTGTCGTATGCAAAGGTAAAATACCAACCGGATTAACTTGTAGCGGATCGAGGGCAATTTCTTCCTGGCTCTCTCGTAATGCCGTGGTGATCACTGATTTATCTTGTAATTCAACCTTGCCACCCGGAAAACAGAGCTGACTTGGATGACTGCGCAGCTGGGCACTGCGCTTACACAGCAACACCGAGGCTTCTCCATCCACCTCAAGCAGGGGGACTAATACCGCGCTTTCTTGTCCTTGCCCTGAAGCAGGCGCCTGATCCGAAGCACTTAAACTAAAGCGGCTGATGACATGTTGTAGATTCATAGGACGGGGAGTATCTTGTTCACCTTGTGATAAGTCTCCTGATACTCTAACTCACAGTCTGAGTCTGCGACAATCCCCCCACCGGCCCAGCAGTGAATTTTTTGCTGATGACAAACTAAGGTGCGGATGGTGATCGAGGTGTCCATGGTCCCACAGGCACTCAGGTAGCCAATTGAGCCGCAATAGGCGCTACGCCGGTGGGGTTCTAATTCTTCGATGATTTCCATTGCTCGGATCTTCGGCGCGCCAGTGATTGAGCCCCCCGGGAACGCGGCTTTCAGCTGATCAACCGCTGTTTTGCCTGCGGCTAATTGTGCGGTCACGGTGCTCACCAGATGGTGAACAGCTGGAAAGCTTTCGATTTCGAATAGCTTAGGCACCTGTACACTGCCTGGTGTCGCCACTTTGCCAAGATCATTGCGCAGCAAGTCTACAATCATCACATTTTCTGCGCGATCTTTGGGGCTTTGTTGCAACTGGGTGGCTTGCTGTGCATCTGCTTGTTTGTCGTCGTGCACTCTGGGCAATGTGCCCTTGATTGGTTTGGTCTCAACCTGGCCATTACGTACTGAGATAAAGCGCTCTGGTGACACCGATATAATGGCATCTTCTTCGAGATTTATGAAAGCAGAAAAAGGCGCCTGATTATTGGCGCGCAGCGTTTTATAAGCGCACCAGGTTGAGCCCTGGTAATCGGCAGTGAACCTCTGCGCCAGGTTTATCTGATAACAGTCGCCGCTTTTCAGATAGTCATGGATACGGGCAAATTTGTGCGCATATTCTGACTGGGTCATATTGGCCTGCCAGTGGCTGGTTAGCGTGAAGGTATCACTACTACTGGCCCCTTGTTTAATTAGTGACAGGTAAGTATTCAGCCGGTCGTATCCTGGTTGCGTAACAAAGTACCATTGATTGTTCAGGTTATCGTGTATCAGAGCATCAGGGTACAGACCCGCTATCATGTCTGGCAGTGCAATATCTTGTTTCGCGATTTGAGGCAGGGTCTCTATATATCGGCCAAGATCATAGCCAAAGTAACCGAGCCATCCTCCGGTAAAGGGAATATCTGTGTGGGGCGCAGAGTCGAGTGCTGCGAGCTTGTCTTGCATTAAGCTGAAGCCATCTTGCTCAATTTGTTCACCGTCGAGGTAAAATTGACTTTCTCTGGCTTCGAGTATGCACAGTGGGTTGATACTCATGATATCGAAGCGGCTATTTTCGTGATTGGCATCGCTGGAATCGAGTAATATTGCCAGTCGCTGGGAGACAAGGGTGTCAAACACCTCAATGGTTGACAAAGAAATGTCTAGTTCAATGGAATTACTACTTGGTTTTGTCATTTACTGAACCCGAATGCTAGCCCGAAACGGGCGAGGAGGGTATCATAATTGTCATTGAATCCCTAGTGCGTTTCCTTGTATTCCGTCGAGCGATTTTAGATAAGTGCAGGACTTTGGTCGCTAATCTATGATTGCGATACTCACTCATCGCAAGATGGTATATAATCGCGCCTCTCAATAAACACCGGTTTGCCTCGTCACAGGCCGGAGAATAAAGGAACCGTCATGAGTACTATTCGTCAGCAAGACTTCATTGACAGCATCGAAGATGCATTGCAATACATTTCTTACTATCACCCGTTGGATTTTGTACAAGCTTTAGAAAAGGCGTACGACAAAGAGCAAAGCAAAGCCGCTAAAGATGCCATTGCGCAGATCTTAATTAACTCTCGTATGTCAGCAGAGGGCAAGCGTCCATTGTGTCAGGATACCGGGATCGTGACCTGTTTTGTAAAGGTCGGTATGGATGTTAAATGGGATAAAACAGACTTGACTGTCCAGCAAATGGTAGATGAAGGCACACGTCGCGCTTATACCAATCCGGATAATCCATTGCGTGCTTCAATCGTTGCCGACCCTGCTGGTGCTCGTAAAAATACCAAAGACAATACGCCTTCTGTTGTCCACATTGATATGGTCCCGGGCGCAGAAGTTGAGGTGATGATCGCTGCCAAAGGTGGCGGTTCTGAAAACAAGACCAAAATGGTCATGCTTAATCCATCAGACGATGTGGCTGCCTGGGTAGAGAAAACTCTGCCAACAATGGGCGCTGGCTGGTGTCCACCTGGCATGCTGGGTATTGGTATCGGTGGTACCGCAGAAAAAGCCGCGGTTCTGGCAAAAGAGTCATTGATGGATCCAGTTGATATTCATGAGCTCCTTGAGCGTGGCGCGGAAACGGCGGAAGAGAAACTGCGTCTTGAAATCTTTGAGCGTGCAAACAAACTCGGTATTGGTGCACAGGGTTTGGGTGGCTTAACAACAGTAGTTGACGTTAAAATTAAGTCTGCGCCTACTCACGCTGCCTCTAAGCCAGTTGTGATGATCCCAAACTGTGCTGCAACACGTCACGTACATTTCACCCTGGATGGTTCTGGCCCGGCAGATCTTAAAGCGCCTAAGCTGGAAGACTGGCCGGAAGTAACCTGGGAAGTGGGGGAAGATACGCGTCGTGTTAACCTGGATGAAATCACCAAAGAAGATATTCAGGACTGGAAAATGGGCGAGACCGTGTTGTTATCTGGAAAGATCCTGACGGGTCGCGATGCAGCACACAAGCGTTTGCAGGACATGATTAACTCAGGCGAAGGGTTGCCAGAAGGGGTTGATCTGACCAACAAGTTTATTTACTACGTAGGTCCGGTAGACGCGGTAGGCGATGAGGTGGTTGGTCCTGCTGGTCCAACAACATCGACGCGTATGGATAAGTTCACCGATCTGATGTTAGAGAAAACTGGCCTGATTGGCATGATAGGTAAAGCGGAACGTGGCCCAGCGACAGTAGAGTCCATCAAAGAAAACAAAGCTGTTTATCTGATGGCTGTGGGTGGTGCTGCATATCTGGTAGCTAAAGCGATTAAGAAATCTAAAGTCGTTGCGTTTGAAGACCTGGGAATGGAAGCCATCTACGAATTTGAAGTGGAAGACATGCCTGTGACTGTGGCTGTAGACAGCGATGGTGTTAATGCGCACACTCAGGGCCCGGCAATTTGGAAAGCTAAGATTGAAGAGCTGGATAGCAAGCTGAAATAACAGCAATTCTAATTGCTTTATAAAAAGAGGGCATGTCCCTCTTTTTTTATCTTGTCGCTTTGTTTTGTGCTGAACTGGCTTCAGCGGCCATACTTGGCAACAGCCATCCCTTATTTCTAAATACGCCACCTTCCTCATCAGACCTCTCTTTATCGTACAAATAACCATACACAATCGGCTGTGTTGACGTTTACGTAAAGATTAACCTCTAAAAATCGTGAAAATAGTGAAGAATTAAACTCATATATTCAAATGGAGTGCATAATCAAGCCAATATATGACTATTTAATGTATCATGAAGGCAGGTTTAACGCTTTTAAGGTCAATATCAACTCATATTGTGGATTGGTTAGAGAGTTAGTGATACAGTTCGATGAATTTCAGCGCTATCTGACTTAAAGTCAGTCTATAACGGAGAACAAACAAAGTGGCTGTATTTAACCAAGTTGAATTTGATAACCACGAACAAGTAGTTTTTTGTTCTGATGAAGCATCGGGCTTGAAGGCAATCATTGCTGTCCATAATACTAAGCTTGGCCCTGCGGTAGGCGGTTGTCGCCTGTGGGACTATGCAGATGATGCCGATGCAGTCTATGACGTATTACGTCTTTCAAAGGGCATGACCTATAAAAACGCTGTAGCGCGTTTGCCTTTTGGTGGTGGTAAATCTGTGATCATTGGTGATGCTAAGAAAATTAAATCTGAAGCGTTATTCAGAGCGTTTGGTAAACACCTTGAACGCTTAGGTGGTAGCTACTATTCAGCAGAAGACGTTAACATCACCACAGGTGACGTAATGACGATGCACAAAGAGACCAATTATGTGATGGGTCTTGAAGGTAAAAGTGGTAACCCATCGCCTTTCACTGCATTGGGCACGTTCCTGGGTATCAAAGCAGCTTACCAACACAAGCATGGCCATCAGGACCTCTCTGGTGTGAAAGTATCTGTTCAGGGGCTAGGCGCAGTTGCTTACACTTTGTGTAAATACTTGCACGAAGCGGGTGCTGAGCTGTTTGTGACCGATATCAATCAGGCATCGATTGATAAAGTTGTAAATGACTTTGGCGCAACTGCTGTGAGCATTGATGAAATCTACGACCTGGACGTGGATGTTTACGCGCCGTGCGCACTGGGTGCAACAGTAAACGACGAGACTATCCCTCGTATTAAAGCCAACATTATTGCAGGTTGTGCGAATAACCAGCTTGCAGAATCAAGACATGGTGAGATCTTGCGTGAAAAGGGTGTGCTGTATGCACCTGACTATGTCATTAACGCGGGTGGTATCATTAATGTCTATTATGAGACAAAACCCGAAGGGTACAGCGAGGAAGCCGCAACTAAGCACGTTGAAGGCATCTACGACACCCTGACTGAAATCTTTGCTCGTTCTGATGCTGAGCAAAAGTCAACGCATCTGATTGCTGATGAGTTGGCACAAGAGATCATCGCAAACGGTTTGTAATCGTAAGCTGATGCAATCAATATAGAGGGGGATTACTCCCTCTGTATTGAATTATGAAAAAAATTACCCCTTCAGACTGGCCCAGAGCCGAACATTTTGACTTTTACCTTGGCTTCGAACAGCCTTATTTTAATATTACTACTCGCCTGAAGATGGGCACGCTGTACAGTTTGTGCAAGCAACAGCAACTCTCTTTTACCTTTAGCTATCTGTATTGTCTGAGCAAAGCTTGTCAGAATTACGAGCCTATTCGCTATCGGATAATGAATAACCATCCGTGCGTTGTTGATCAAGTTGAGATGAGCTGTGTATTTTTGCGTGAAGACAGAAGCTTTCGATTTGTGCCTTTGGTTGCTTGTGACGATATCCACGACTACATTAAAGAGAATGTAGCGCAGAAAAATGCGTATCTGGAACAGCCTTTGGTTAGTGAACACTTTTTGGCGACTTGTGAGACTCCACAGCAACTTTATTTATCCATTTTGCCGTGGCTGGACTTCAGTAGCTTTAGCCATGCCCGCAACGCAAAAGATAACCTTGGCATTCCAAAGTGTGTTTTCGGCCGCTTTGATGTACTAACGGGTGAATTGCCATTCTCTATTGAAGTGCACCATGCTTTGATGGACGGCTTACATGTAGCAGAATTTATCCAGGAAATAGAAATGCAGTGCCGGTTATTGTGTGAGCAGTTATTGGGCTAAGTCTCCCTCGCCGGTGCTATTCGCTGTTGCGCAAAGGTGAATGTTAAGTGTTCAGTAGATACCTAGATCCTTGATATTAAAAACGAAATAAATTACTGGGTTGTGCAAAATTAAGGCAGTAAATTGGGGCTAAATGGCTGTAATAAAATGTAAATAAAGTTGCTTTGTGTATGAAATATAAGTGCTTAAGGTTTTTATTCTTGGTTTCCTTGTTAATACGATGTTTTTTTTCAATTTATTTCATCGCGACAAGCAAAAATTGTTTTAAACATGAAGTTGACATGGGCAATAGCATTTAGCATTATTGCACGGTTGATACTGCTAAAAGTATCCGGGGTACTCTCTAAGAGAGTGCAAAAATTATAAAAGTAACATTACTTAATTGGTTGGGAACTATGTCTGTTAAAATCAGAAAGAGCCTTGTAGCTTCAGCGCTTTTTGGCGCAGCGGCAATTGCAAGCAGCAATGTGATGGCAGATCCTTTGAATGACATACAAAAAGTAGGTCAGCAAACTCAAACGGCTGCTAAAAAGTCTCAAGACAAGATTGATGGTATCTACGGTCAAACTATCGAAATGGTAGCTGAGTACCGTGGAATTGTTGACGAAACAGAACTTCTGAAAGTTTACAACGACCACGTAGCACGTTTGGTTGCAGACCAAAATGCAAATATCGAATCTCTAGAACGTCAGATCGCGACGGTTGATAAAACTAAGCAAGACGTTGTGCCTTTGATGTATCGCATGATTGATACACTCGAGCAATTCATCAAAGCGGACGTGCCGTTTGATACTGAAAAGCGTCTAGAGCGTATTGAGAGATTACGTGAGACACTTACTAATGCAAAAGTAACGACGTCTGAAAAATACCGTCAGGTACTTGAAGCATACAGCATTGAAACCAACTATGGTTCAGCAATGGTTGCTTCTCAAGGTTCTCTTGAGATCAACGGTAAAAACATCAATGTTGACTTCGCCCGTCTAGGCCGTATCGCATTTGTTGCTCAGTCTTTTGACCAGAAGCAAGCGTGGGTTTGGAACACCAGCAGCAAGCAGTGGGATCAGTTAGGCGAAGAATATCTGAAGCCTATCAAAGACATGATCCGTATCGCACGTGGTCAGGCTGCCCCAGAACTAGTTAAACTACCTATTTTCGGCGCGGAGTAATAAAACATGAAGAAACTATTTAAAGGTTTTGCCGTTGCTGCAGCATTAACAGTTTCTGCTGGTGGCGCATTGAACGCACACGCAAGCACTGAGTCTCTGGATAAAATCCTTGAGCAAGTAAAGCAGAACCGTATCTCTGAAGGTAAAATCAACAAAGCTCGCGAACAAGAGTTCCTGTCAGATCGTGCTGACAAGCAAGCTTTGCTGAACAAAGCTAAGCGCGACCTTGCTGCTGAAAAAGCACGTGGTGAGCGTCTTAACAAGGAATTCAAGCAAAACGAAGTAACACTTGCTGAGAAAGAAACTGAACTACTTAACGCACAGGGTACCCTGGGTGAGATGTTCGGTGTGGTACGTCGTAACGCTGCTGAAGCAATCGGTGCTATCGAAGCGTCAATCATCAGTGCTGAAAAGCCTGGACGTTCAGAAGTACTTCGTTCACTGGCAGCTGCTAAAGAACTACCAACTACTCGCGAGTTGGAAGAGCTTTGGATTGCTTTCCAAACTGAAATGACTGAGTCTGCAAAGATCTCTACTTTCGAATCTGAAGTAGCAGAACTGAGCGGCGACATCAATGTTAAACAAGTAACTCGTGTTGGTAACTTCAACTTGGTAACTAAAGACGGTTACGTTGTTTACGATGCAGAAAACAAACAAATCGTACCTTTAGGTAAGCAACCTTCTTCAGACGTTCTGGCAACTGTTTCTGATCTTCTGAGCACGTCTGCTAACCAGTACACACCTTTCGTTGTTGACCCAACGCGTGGTGCTATCCTACGCCTGAACACTCAGCGTGCAACTGTTGAAGAACGTTGGCACCAGGGTGACACAGTAGGTTACATCATCACTGCATTGTTGGCACTTGGTGCATTAATCGCTGTTGTTCGTTTCCTAGACCTAATGCTGGTTGGTGCGAAGATCAAGGCGCAAATCAAGAACGCTAACAACCCAAGTGACAGCAACCCACTGGGTCGTATCTTGAAAGTGTACCATGACAACAAGAACCAAGACGTTGAAAACCTTGAGCTTAAACTTGACGAAGCAATTCTACGTGAAACGCCTCGCATCGAAGCTGGTATCAACATCATCAAGATCCTTGCAGCTATCGCACCGCTACTAGGTCTACTAGGTACGGTTGTTGGTATGATCTTGACGTTCGAATCAATCACACTATTTGGTACTGGTGATCCGAAGATCATGGCAGGTAACATCTCTCTAGCTCTTGTTACTACTGCGCTTGGTCTAATTGCTGCGCTACCGTTAATCCTACTTCACGCTATCGTTGCGGGTCGTAGTAAATCTATCCTACACATTCTTGACGAGCAAAGCGCGGGTATCGTTGCTGCGCACGCGGAGAAGGAGAGAGCATAATGCTAGTCCTGGTGGAGACGTGGGAATCTATCAGGGATTTTGTTGCTACAGGCGGCGATGTATTATACGTGGTCGCGATAGCACTCTTTCTAATGTGGGTATTAATGATTGAGCGCTATTGGTTCCTATTGGCTGAATTTCCTAAAATTAAAAAGGGAATAGTAAGCAGATGGGATGCCCGCCAAGATACTACATCTTGGTACGCACACAGAATCCGCGATGCATGGATTTCTGAAGCGTCTGAAAAATTAGATGAGCGCATGTTGATTATCAAAACATTGGTTGCAATGTGTCCGTTAATCGGTCTACTCGGTACAGTAACAGGTATGATTTCGGTATTCGAAACCATGGCTACACAAGGTACAGGTAACCCTCGATTGATGGCCTCAGGCATCTCAATGGCAACGATACCAACAATGGCTGGAATGGTTGCGGCACTATCAGGTGTATTCTTTAGCACCCGTCTTGAAGCGAGAGCTAAGATGGCTAAAGAGAAACTAATTGATAGCTTGCCACATCACTAGAGAGAGATTTTATTATGGCACGTAAACAACGTTTTCGTGAGGAAGAAGAAGCAGCAGTAGACATGACCCCGATGCTTGACATCGTATTCATCATGTTGATCTTCTTCATCGTTACTACCTCTTTTGTTAAAGAGGCCGGTATTGAAGTTAAAAAGCCAAAAGCTGCACAGGCACAACAAACTAAGAATGCGAACATCTTCATCGCTATCCGTGAAAACGGTGAGATCTGGATGGATAAGCGTCAGGTTGATGTTGAGCGTGTAAGTGCGAACCTTGAAAATCTGTTAGCTGAGCAACAAACCGAGACCGTTATTATCCAGGCGGATAAAGGCGCGAAACACGGCGTAGTTGTTAAGGTAATGGACCAGATTAAGGCAACTGACGACGCCTTGAAGATTTCAATAGCTGGAGCTAAGTGATGATTCGATTTCTGTTTTCACTTCTTGCAGGTGGGGCAGTAACCTTCGGCTTATTCTTCTTTATGTCCTATCTCATCTCAGGAGGAGCGGATAGGGCTGATAATAAGAAGGAAGAGATCATAGTCGAGATTATGTCGAATCCGCCTGAATCAGATGTGCAGGAGAGGAAGCGTGTACCGCCTCCACCTCCTCCACCGCCAAAGCAGCCGCCTAAACCGCAGCCGCCTCAGCCTGAGAATGCTAACCCAAATGCAGGTGCAATTGGCTTTAACATGCCTAGCATCGACATCGGTGGCACAGCTGGTGGTTTAAGTGGTCCTGGTGATTTCGGTCGTGACGGTGAAGCAACACCTATCGTTCGTATCGAACCTAAGTATCCGCCTCAAGCAGCGCGTGATGGTAAAGAAGGCTGGGTACAGCTGCGCTTCACTATCAATGAGCTGGGCGGTGTAGATGACATTGAGATCATCGATGCTGAACCAAAGCGTATTTTCAACCGTGAAGCAAAACGTGCGCTTCGCAAATGGAAGTACAGACCTAAAATCGTTGATGGTAAGCCTCAGAAACAACCAGGTATTACTGTACAACTCGACTTTAAACTTAACCAAGACTAATAGGAGTAAGGTATGAAGCAAATGTCTAAAGCAACAGCTCTTGCTCTGATGATGTCTTTGGCTGGCGGTGCTTTAAGCACTGCCGCGTTTGCCGCACCAGATCCTGCAAAGATCGAAGCGCGTAAAAATGCCAAAACTAAGGTTATGGGTGAGCGAGTTGGTAAAAAGGTTATCAAAGCGTTTGACTTGTATAACGAAGACAAAGTTGATGAAGCAATTGCATTATTGCTTGAGATCGACGCGTCTGACGATTTCGACCGCGCTACGGTAAACCGTTACCTGGGTAACTTGTATGCTCAGAAAGAAGATTATCAAACAGCAATTAAGTACATCCGTCAGGCGATTGCGCCAGATGTGTTGAACTTTAAAGATCAGGGCGATCTTATCAAGTTGTTGGGTGACCTTCTGATTGGTACTGAGCAGTACGACGGTGCCAAGAAAGCTTACTACGACTGGATGGATTTCACTGGCGAACAAGACGCTAAAGTATATGGCCGTATTGCTCAGGCAAACTATGAACTTAAGCAGTTCAGAGATGTGATTGAGCCTGCGGACCAGGCAATTGCGTTAAACAAAGAAGAACCTAATAAGTCATTCTACATGCTTAAAATTGGTTCTTACTTTGAGCTTAAGCAGTTTAAAAACGCCGTAAAGGTGGCTGAAGAGCTGGTGAAATTGTTCCCTGAAGACCCGAAAATGTGGACTCAGTTGGGCTCCTTCTACATGCAGACGGAAGACTATAAAAAAGGTCAGACCGTGATGGAAGTGGCTTATAAAAATGGTTATTTTGAAAAAGAAAACCATTATAAAATACTGAGCAGCTACTACTCATTGAACGAAATTCCATACAAAGCCGCTAAGGTGATGGAAAAGTCGGTCAAAGAGGAGAAGGTTAAGCGCACTAAGCAAAACGTAACGGCAATTGCCAGCTACTATCATCAGGCTAAGCACATCAGTGATGCTGCTAAGTACTATGAAGAAGCTGCAAAGTTCGACGAAGATGCTGAGTTATACCGTAAAGCCGGTAGCTTGTTACTTCAGGACCAGCAGTACAACGCAGCCGTTGTTCGTTTGAACAAAGCGTTGGAACTGGGTTCTAAGAAAAAAGGTACAATCTACTCAGACTTAGCGGAAGCTTACCTCTATCAGGAAAAGTATAAGCAAGCATATACTGCGATTGTTAAGGCTCAGGAAGATCCTAGAACACGTAAATTTGCTCGCAGCTGGGCCTCTTTCATCAAAGAGAAAGCACAGCGTAAAGGCATCAGCCTTTAAGTCGAAAAAGCCCCGCAAGGGGCTTTTTGCTTTTATAGCTCCAGCTCACTTCACGCTGTCATCTACAGGACTATTCTCGACCTTAGTACACTGATTTAAGTACTAAAATCTCTCCTTATCTTTGTTATAATCTAACCCGATTGGGATCAGCTGTGCCTAGTGCATATCTGCAACGTGAAACAAGGTGGATAAACCGACATGAAAACCTCTCGGCGTTATGTGTCCTCAGCACTTGTGCTGCTGACTATGATTGGCGGCTGTACTGAACCGCAAGTAAACCTCCCTTATACAGAGTTGTCTGCGCAGCTCAGGCAACTTAATTGGTTTTCATCTTTAAGTCAGCCGCAGGTTTTACCTCAGAATGACCTTGCCGGATTACCCTTTACAGAACTTTATCTGAAAAAGCGTCACGATCTTTTGCAGCGCGCAGATCTGAACAGTTTTGGGGAAATGGCGGCCCAGGAAGCTCAGTATTTGAGCATACAGCAGAGATACCCAGAGCGATTTTTACCCTGGCCGGTACATATCAATCTCCCCGATGTTGCGCAAGAGCGTGGTGTGTTGTCGTCTCAACTGGATACCTGGTACGGATATGTAGAGTCACGTCTGAACGAAGCCCGGGAAAGTAAAATAGTGCTTAACCGGTTAGAAAGAAATCAGTTGCTTGAACATCTTACGCCCAAGGTAACCAAACAGTCACAAGCTGCGCGGCAGCTGGCGGAGTATTTGAAAAGTTACCGGGTCAGATCGTCTCTGGGGATGTACCAGCTGCCGAATGGTAAAGAGTGGTATCAGAGCAAGCTTAATTTCTATAGTGGCACTGTTAACGCGCCTGAATCATTGTTGAGTGAATTACAGAGTGTAACGAGTGATAGCCGCAATAGTGTAGAGGTGAATTACAAGGCTAGTGATCCTTTGGTACACCAGTTGCTGGCTAAGTGCGATAGAGTTGCGGGTTTAAATTGGCGGGACCAATTCGTATCGTTGCGTCAAACTGCCAGTCAGTGTGATGCCAATTGGACTAAAGGCGAACTTCGATTCGCCACTGTCATGATGGAAGTGGATCTGGGGGTGCATTACTTTGCGTGGTCGCAGAAACAAGCTCTGTTGGCACTGCAGTCTAGGTTAGCGCTGAATGAAGACCAGGCCTTTGTTGTGCTAAAGAATATCCTTTTCTTTCCTGCAACCAGCTTTGTGTTGTTAAACCAAATTACTTCTGCTTAGCCAGGCATTCAAGGCACCTTTGTGCGGCCGGGTCAACGGCGAGCAGGGTGTCCTCAATTTTCTTTTCACAGTCGCAACAGTAGCCAAACTGGCCTATGTCCATCTGGCAAATTGCAGCTTCTACTTTGACCAGGCGTTCAAAGTTCGGAAACTGACCCGGACAGATTCTGTCGGATGCGATATCGACCCATTCGTGTGGTGGCGCTGACTGTAATGTGCTGATCAACGCCTCGGTCGCATGGTTACTGGCTTGTTTTAAATCCGCAAGAAATTCGTGTCGGATCTGGTCCAGCTCAGCCTGCAGTTTTACCTGATAGTGATTCTTTAAATTCTCATTCATGGCGCTCTTCTCCTTTTCTGAGCATCCATTATCTATTAGGCAGTCGGCTCATTGTTATGATTTGAATCAAGCAGCGGGGACTTTGCGTATTTATCCAGCACGGATACCACATCATCTTTACTTTTCAGGCGTTTTATTTCATCGAATAAGGTATGAGCCTGCGGGTATTGTAATTTTAAGTAACCTAGCCACTGTTTGGTACGTGATGAAAAATACTTTTCTCCCACCTCAGGGTCCTGGTGCATTGAGGAATGTAATATGTGGTAAACCACTTCCTGCCATTCAAGAGGACGGTAGTTGCGTCCTTCGACATGTGCTTTTATCTTGGCTGCCAGATCTGGGGTAGCCAATGCTCCCCGGCCTAACATCAGGTTGTCGCAGGCGCTACGCTGCTGACAACGCATTGCATCTTCCACTTGCCAAATTTCGCCATTGGCAACAACAGGAATTGTCAGTCGTTCCAGAAGTGGTGGAATTTTTTCCCAGTAGGCCGGCGGTTTATAGCCATCCCGTTTGGTGCGGGCATGGATCACCAGGCTGGATGCGCCGGCACTTTGCACGGCGTCGACAATTTCGGTGCTGTTTGCATCGTCGTCAAAGCCAAGTCGAATTTTGGCACTGACTTCGTGTTCTTGTGGTACCGCTTCGCGAACAGCGCGAATGATCTGATATATTTGTTCAGGTTCTTTGAGTAGTACTGCGCCACCCTTACTCTTGTTGACCGTTTTAGCCGGACAACCAAAATTTAGGTCAACACCGTGAGAGCCCAGCTTTACGGCTTTTCTGGCATTAGCGGCCAACGCATGGGGCACCTGACCAAGCAGTTGAATGCGCACAGGCGTGCCTGCGCGGGTTAAACCGCCATTCAGCAGTTCAGGACAGTAACGCACAAAAACACGGCGCGGTAGTGTCAGGTCTACAACACGAATAAACTCAGTAACACACATATCAAACCCACCGAGATCGGTGAGCAGTTCGCGCATTTTGAAATCGACAACGCCCTCCATCGGGGCCAAAAATAGTTTCATTATTACCGCACCAGAAAAAATTCGCGCTATTCTATACGAGAGGAGCAGATTATTAATAGGGAAATGGAGATAAAAATTTCTCAAATGCTGAAATAAATATCTTCAGTCCGTGGTCTACTAAGCGAATCATCCATTTTTTATTGCTACCGATTGAGAGAGAACAACATGAAATCAGTAAAGAAAACCAACACACTTGCAATGACATTAGGTGCTGCTGTCGTTACTGCGGCTACTTTCAGTGCACCAGAAGCTGCTGCTAACCCATTTAGCTTTGAGCAAATGACGGCTGGTTATCAGTTAGACGCTGGTGAAGGCAAATGCGGCGAAGGTAAATGTGGCGGCGATGCTAAAGGTAAAAAAGAAGGCAAATGCGGCGAAGGTAAATGTGGCGGCGATGCCAAAGGTAAAAAAGAGGGCAAATGCGGCGAAGGTAAATGTGGCGGCGATGCCAAAGGTAAAAAAGAAGGTAAATGCGGCGAAGGCAAATGTGGCGGCGATGCCAAAGGTAAAAAAGAAGGTAAATGCGGCGAAGGCAAATGTGGCGGCAAAACCAAAAAAGAAGGCAAGTGTGGTGAAGGCAAATGCGGTGGCCACGCATAATCTGTGATCAGGCTAAGGAGTGATAATGAATAAACCGTTTGGTATGGTGGGGATGGGCCTGAGGCGTGAAATGCTGGATGATATTCTGGCTGCGCCGCCTCAGCAGGTAGACTATTACGAAGTCGCACCAGAAAACTGGATGACGCTCGGTGGCAAATACGCTGCTCAGTTTTCAGAGTTAACGGCCCGGCACCCATTTGTCTGTCATGGTTTATCATTATCACTCGGATCACCGGCACCGCTTGATACCGAGTTTGTCAGTGATCTGAAAACCTTTTTTAGCCAACATAACATACGCTGCTATAGCGAGCACTTGAGCTATTGTTCAGGGGGCGGGCACATGTACGATTTGATGCCGATCCCTTTCACTGAAGAAGCCGTACTGCATACCGCAGCACGGATCCGGGAAGTACAAGCGCGTCTGGAGCGTCGTATCGCGGTAGAAAACGTCTCCTATTACGCTGCACCTGGCCAGCAATTATCAGAGCTGGACTTTACCCTGGCGGTATTGCAAGAGTCTGATTGTGACTTGCTGCTGGATGTGAACAATATTTACGTTAACTCAATTAATCATGGTTATGATGCCAGCGCGTTTCTAGCGGCGATGCCCAGTGAGCGCATTGCATATGGCCACATTGCTGGTCATTATGTTGAGGCAGAAGACTTGCTCGTCGATACGCATGGCGATGCAGTGTGCGACCCTGTCTGGCAGCTATTGCAGGAGGCGTATCGCATACATGGTGTGTTTCCGACTTTGCTTGAACGAGATTTCAATATACCGCCTATGCCTCAGTTATTGGATGAGGTAGATCAGATCCACACCGTACAGCGTCTGGATAAGTCACACAGAGGGATCGCCTGATGTCATTTCAGCAAATCCAGGCCGATTTTATGGCCCACATTAAGAATCCTAGCAAAAACCCTGCGCCGAAAGACATTGAAGACAGGCGAATGCAAGTGTATCGAGAGCTATTTTTCAATAATATTGAAGGATTTGTCGCCTCTACATTTCCGGTACTGAAAAGCCTCTATGATGAACAAGCCTGGCTAACGCTGGTGCGAGCATTCTTTAGCCAACATGACTGCTTGTCTCCCTACTTTTTGGATATCAGCCGGGAGTTTTTGAGCTTTCTGCAAGAGGGGTATACAGCCACACCTGCGGATCCGCCTTTTATGCTCGAACTGGCCCATTATGAATGGACTGAGTTGGAAGTGGCAATTGTGCAGGAAGCTGAAGCAGAGTTACCGATACCGCTGCCTTTGTCTGAGCAGTCGGGGCTGCATCTGGCGCAGGCTGCACGGAGTGTGAGTTATCAGTATCCTGTGCACCAGATAACCTGTGACTATCAGCCCCAGAGCACCTCAGGCCCTCATTGCTTTATCGTTTATCGCGATAGGGCATTTGACGTACAATTTATCGAAACTAATCCAATGACGGCATTGTTGATCCAAAACATTGTTGTTAACCCCGGGATAACCATAGGTGCGTTGGCTGCACATCTGGCTGAACAATTTAGTCAATTTGACGAAGAGACGCTGATCAATGGCGCAATCCAGACGCTCAGTCAGTTTGTTCGCCTCGGCATATTGGTCGATAAAAAAGCATAATTCCCCTTTATCAGTTTGTTAAGTTCGATTATTATGGGCGCCGTTTTGTCGTGCTTATGCTGAGTGCATGACAGGCAGCTGATCCCGGGCAGTTTTGCCCTCCTCAGGCTGCTTGCTCACCCAGCGCTTAATAAATAAAGGTGTAATATGTCTAAAGGTGATTTTAAAGATCCGTTCAACGCGAAGTATTTCCTGGCTTTTATCGCTGTATTTGCTGGCATTGGTTGCCTGAATGCAATTCTAGGCTGGGCGACTGCACTGAGCGCTTAATCGCTACATAGAACCCAGAGTTAAAAGCCACCTGTCGATTGGGTGGTTTTTTTCTATCCGAACATTGCGAAATTATCGCAAAATCCTGCCTCTTGGCATTTCATGTCATTGCTTTCTTGTTATAATCGAGCTCTTTGATATTAAAACTTATTAAGCATTCGATTATGACACAAGCAAATTTGTCACTGATTAAAGACAGCATCGCAACGGTTCCTAACTACCCGAAAGAGGGGATCATGTTTCGTGATGTGACGACCTTGTTGGCTAATCCGGCAGCATTCAAAGCAACGATGGATTGCCTGGTTGAAGCATACAAAGATCAGGGCTTCACCAAGATCATTGGTACTGAGTCTCGTGGCTTTATCTTTGGCGCGCCGTTGGCTTATGAATTGGGTTTGCCGTTTATTCCGGTACGTAAGCCGGGTAAGTTACCGCGCGAAGTGATTAGCCAATCTTATCAGCTTGAGTATGGTGAAGATGTGTTAGAACTGCATACTGATGCTGTAGAACCGGGCGATAAAGTTCTGTTGGTTGATGATTTACTGGCAACCGGTGGTACCATTGAAGCGACCGCTAAACTGGTTGAGCGCCTTGGTGGTAAAGCTACAGACGCTGCCTTTGTTATTTCATTGCCAGAACTGGGCGGTGAGAAGCGCGTTGCAGACATGGGCATTAAGGTGCTTAAACTGGTCGAGTTTGACGGCGAGTAACGCACGATGAGTTATCAGGTTCTGGCGCGTAAATGGCGCCCACAGTCGTTCCACGAGATGATGGGGCAGGAGCATGTTAAACAGGCGCTCATTAATGCATTGAATGAGCAACGTTTGCATCATGCCTATCTGTTCACAGGTACTCGCGGAGTGGGTAAAACGACCATTGCCAGGATCTTCGCCAAGAGCCTGAATTGTGAGGTGGGGATCACCTCCACCCCGTGTGGTCAATGTAGTGCGTGTGAAGAGATCGAAGCCGGTAAGTTCATTGATCTTATTGAGATAGATGCTGCATCGCGCACAAAAGTTGAAGACACAAGAGAAATTCTGGACAACGTGCAATATGCACCAACTCGCGGTCGCTATAAAGTGTATCTGATTGATGAAGTGCACATGTTGTCCAAGCACAGCTTTAATGCTTTGCTTAAAACCCTGGAAGAGCCCCCGGAGCACGTTAAGTTTTTGCTGGCGACCACAGATCCGCAAAAATTACCGATCACCATTTTATCGCGCTGCTTGCAGTTTAACCTCAATGCGATGGCACAGAGCCAGATAGTGACACAACTGTCACAAATTTTGCCTCAGGAATCTGTCAATTTTGAAGAGCCTGCGTTAGAAGTGCTAGCTAAGGCCGCAGACGGCAGTATGCGTGATGCACTCAGCCTGACCGATCAGGCCATCGCGCAAACCAATGGTGAGCTAACTTTGCCAGCAGTACAGCAAATGCTTGGCCTGATGGACAGCAGTCATGCGGTATTGCTGATGGCGGCTGTATTGTCACAAGAGGGAGAAGCTTTGTTGGCGGAAGTGGCCGACATTGCCCTGAAAAATGGTAATTTTACCAGTGTGCTGGACGATTTGATTAGCTTACTGCATCTGGTTCAGCTAACTCAGTTGGTACCTCAGGCGGCTAATTTTGGTCAGTTTGAAGCTGAGCAGGTGAAGACGCTGGCACAGCAGTTAACGCCGCAAAACACTCAGTTTATGTATCAGTTATTGTTGGTTGGAAAAAAAGATCTGAGCTGGGCGCCTGAGCCTAAGCTGGGCTTTGAAATGATTATGCTGAGATTGCTGGCATTTGAACAGGCTGACTTTAGTCAGCCGGCTGGCTCAGCACCTGCCGCAGCTGCAAAAGATCCCGGTAAGGTTGGTAAGCTCAGAGACATGCTGAGTGCAAAGCCACGTGGCCCACAGGCTCAAACCAGTGCATCTGCCCCTGAACATCATAGTGCAACAACGCAAAGTCAGTTGGTAACACCAGATCCGCAACTCGCACCGCAAAACACTGCGGAACTGGCTGCACCGCCAGGCGCACCGCTGACGCATCAGAGTGCTCCGCCTGCACAGGTGCAACAAAATGATGTACCAGTTACTGCTCACCAAGCGGATGTCCCTGCGCACCAGGTTCCGGTACCGCAGGCCAGGCCAGAGCGAGTGGCACCAGTTATTCAGGATGAAGGTGCAGCTCCGAAACAGACTCCGCCTTCAGCGCCTCAGCCGATGCCGGGCGATGCCTCGATTGAGCAACAATACCAGGACATTATGGCTCAGGCCGAATCTCAGGGGTATGAGCAGTACCAGAGCGAGCCTCAGTCTCAGCCAATGCCAGCGCATCAGCAACCGGAGCAGGGTCAACAACCTCAGCACACACCGGTTCAGCAACTGGCACAAAAGCAGCAACAGGCGCAGTCGGCGATTGCCCGGATATTACAAAATCGGCAAATTTCCGGTGCGGGTAAGTTGTTGGGAGGAGAGGACGAAGGAAAAAAGTCTGAGCCACAGCAGGGAGCTGGACCTGAGTCCGGCGCTGTTGCATCAGGCAGACATTTCCCGCCAACGTCAGCAGAGCCTGTACAAAGCGGGCCTGTACAAAGCGGGCCTGTACAAAGCGGGCCTGCGGAAACCCAGATACAAGAGCAGGTGCCTCAGCAAGCGCAGCCGCAGCCTGGCTTTCAGCCTGTTGCACCGGTTCGTAAAGCGAAAAAGCCGGATATGGCTGAGCGCTTCAAAAAAGATGAAAGTAAGCTGGCACCTGAGTTGCTTGAGCAATTAGCACCTCAGGCACCAGGTGAGCAGGAAGCACAGGAAAGTACGCTGGATATCCCTGCACCTGAGAATTTTGTCAGTCCAATCAGCGATATTAAATTCGCCCATCAAAAAGACGACTGGGCGCAGATGATTGAACAAATGCAACTCGGTGGCCGGGTAAGGCAGTTTGCACTGCATGCCATGTTTAATCGTCAGGACCAGCACTGTACATTGCTGGTGGAGCAAAGCCAGCAGCATCTGGACTCCAGCATGCTCAGAGATAAACTGCATGAAAGTCTGACTAAGCGACTAAATACACCGGTCGAGTTGAATATCGAATTTGTAGATGCGGTAACGAACACACCGTTTTTGATCCAGCAGGATATTGATCAGCAGAGATATCTTCAGGCGGTTGATGCGGTTAATCATGACCCCGTGATCCAGGCCTTTGCCCGTGAGTTTGAGGCCTCGGTAGATGAAAAGTCGGTAAGGGCATTGTAATTGCGCGAGTAAGCCCTTATCTTGTATCCAATAGAATTTTAATTTTTGAAGTGTAAGAGAGCAGAGTATGTTTAAAGGTGGAATGGGCAATATCATGAAGCAGGCGCAGCAAATGCAAGAGCGCATGGAAAAAGCCCAGGAAGAGATTAAAAACCTTGAAGTCGTTGGTGAAGCAGGTGCAGGCCTGGTTAAAGTCACTATGCTTGGTAGCCACAACGTGCGTCGTGTAGAGATCGACGAAAGCCTGATGGAAGATGACAAAGACATGATTGAAGACCTGCTTGCAGCTGCGGTCAATGACGCTGTACGCCGCGTAGGCGAAGAGTCGCAAAAGCGCATGTCAGAAGTCACCGGTGGCATGCAGATGCCTCCGGGGTTCAAAATGCCTTTCTAATTGAAAGTAAAAGAAAAATAGCGCCGTATGGCGCTATTTTTTTGCCTCATATTTAGCAAATCTGCGACTAATACAACGAGGATAAAAATGAGCAAGCGCGCATTGATTTTACCGCCCAATTTTATGTGGGTTGTTTATGCGATGATACTGATGATCCTAGTACACCTGTTAGGCAGTGTCTTTGGCTTACCTGTAGGGCGTTTCGGTGTCATCCCACTGAGTGTTAATCACTTGAGTGGAGTGCTTACTGCGCCTTTTATTCATGGTAGCTGGGGCCATTTGGCAAGCAATTTGGTAGGCTTGTCCATCAGTGGCTATCTGGCCGCCAGGTTGCCTAATTTTAAAAGAGCAACCTTGTTTATTGTCGTTACGACAGGGCTGCTTGTCTGGCTTTTAGCTGGTTCAGGTAATCACATTGGTGCATCGGGTGTGGTGATGGGCTATTTTGGTCTGTTGCTTGGCGCAGCCGTATTTAACCGCAACGTGCTGGGTATTGTGAGCTTTATCGCTTTACTGTTACTTACTTATTATGCCAATATCAGCTTTTTAGGGACGCTGTTTGATTTCTCTGCACAAACAAGCAGTTCAAGCCATATTTTTGGTTTTATCAGCGGATTAAGTGCCGCTTATTTTACGAAGACAAAGTACATGAACACGAGCGGGGAATAGGCTGACAACGGCCTAAAATGCTGTAAGACGATATAACTTTAGAGAAAAATTATGAAAAAATATCTCGTGATGGGCACGCTGGCGATGGCTTCCATGTTTACTCAGGCTGGAATAAGCCAGGTCAGTGGTGCGAAAATTCAAATTATCGAGTTTTATGGTAATCAATTTACGATCACGCTAGATAAACCCCATACCTCCAAAGGATGCGGACACCCGGGAAATAATGTTGTTGCGATTGACACTTCGAAGGAGCCAGGGGCGACACATTATTCAGCACTGCTGGCTATATGGATGGCTGATAAGTCTGTGGCTATGCGTATTACTGATGACCTTTGTAGTGGCGACCGTCCGACTTTACTCAACTGGTCTGCGCATTAAATATAAGAGGTGCTATGCGGAGGTCTCGTGGTCAGGGCGCTTAATTTATAGCAGTTCAATTGATATGTCGAAAATTGGGTTTGGTGTAGGTGGCAGCGCAGTGAATTGCCGAACAATTGAGAACGTGATTGAGTCTAACTAATTCCCCTATATTGAAAAGGAAAGACAATGGTGTATGAATATTTGGTCGGGTTAGCTGTATCGGATAATGCGGTATATACGCAGTATCGTGCAGCGATGAAGCCCATTTTAAGTCAGTATCATGGTGGGTTTGGATACGACTTTATCGTTAGTGAAGTTCTTAAATCCGAGACTAGTGCACCGATTAACCGGGTTTTCACTATCCACTTTCCAAGTAAAGAGGCGTCCGAGCGCTTTTTCTCTGATGAAGATTATTTACAGGTCAAAGCTCGATACTTCGATGCATCTGTTACACACACCACGATTATTTCTGAGTATGACAAACAGCTCTAAATTCGACATGTGATTGCAACAAGCGTGTTGGTAATTCAACACGCTGTATTGCGTTTATGTGTGAAACTGCGTGATAGGGTAAATAGCTAAGTTCCCTTTTCTGGCAATTACGCAGTGCGACCAGGAATTTAAAAGCGCCCGGTTCTGCTTAGTTCAACCCCCTGGTCGCCAATGACCAACATGCGATGACCCTCAGTTCTGGCCGGCCACTGAAGCCTGTCGACTTGTGAGCTCAGTACCTCGTCTGACACGGTATGGCGCCTGTTTTTGTTGTTGGCGTGCAGAGCCGATTCTGTCAGCTGAAATGCGACAATTGTGATCAGCGCACCATATTGCAATCCGAGTTGACAGATCATTTCTCTAAAATCCTTTCGGATGTTAGTGGCATCCCAGACGACATGTCGCTTTTTGCCCAGCGCGGTTTTGAGGCGCTGTTTGGCTGTTTGCAGCATGAGCCCCTGATTTTTCTGGCTGCTTCTTTTACCGTTGAGCTCTTTACGGATCTCATCGAGAGAAATCACCTCAAACTCGCTCAGGTGTTGGCGTATCCATGTCGATTTTCCACTGCCACTGATACCGCACATAACGTATAAGTGCGCATAATGCTGACACGACTCATAGTTTTTGGCGACAGCCTCTTCTATCCGGTTTATCTGGTTATGGGCGAGCTGTCTGATTGCATACCCGTCCAGATAGACCTGCTGTGCGGTATCTTCCTTGACCTGGATCTGTGTCAGAAGTGCATGTTTCGCTTGTTCGTTCTCCCAAAGATCATACTCTTGTACAAACATACGAAACAGCTCCAGTAACTCTATTTGCTGGGGAAAATCAGAGCAGATCCTGCCCTGCATGTCAGCCATTTCCAACCAGTAGAGTAATGCCAGATCTGCATTTAGCGCCAGGCGCAAATAATCCGCATAGCCAGCGTTTCTGACGACCAGCAGCTTAGGCATCTGATGATATCCTACCAGTGCCATAACCTGCTCGATACAGGCTTGACTTATTGGTAACTGCGGCAATCTTAGTGCCAGATAACTCATGCCCATTTCTTCATGCCTGGGGGCCACCACCCGTGTGACATCCGCAATGTCTTTTTTCCTGGTTGTAATAGGCTTGGCAATGTCATGAAGCAGGGCTGCTAAAATCAGGGTCTGACGTTGCTGTCCCGTGATATGCATGGCCTCGCTTTCAAGAAGCTGATAAAGGGCGTTGAGTACCATGTCAGTATGAATAGCCACATTGCCTTCAGCGTGCCATTGGTTATCCTGTGCAGTGTTCTCCAGCTCGTATAAAAGCGGGAAGAAGCGTCCTAATATGTTCAGGCATTCAGCGAAACTGGGCGTATGCGTTTCCATCAGGCTGTTAAGCCAAGCATGGGGTTCCTGGGGTCGGCTCATGTCAATCCTCCTTTGATTTCAGGCTATTTGGCACCACAGCCGAATGCATCCAGTGCGTGTCACTGGTCACATGGTCCGCTCTGACCCATTTTGCAACGCTTTGCGCAAAGTCATCATAAGCAAAGCTGTCTGCCAGTCTGACGACATATCCCTCTTGCTTCTGAAGGTCCAACTTGATATTCCTGATGCTTTTTTCACACCAGAAACCTGAGTAGAGCACTTGGGGTGTCGCTAATCCCAGTTGCTGCAAAAATAGCTGAGTGTCTTGCCAGCTCAGGCACTGGTTACTGTTATTCCACACAGAAAAGGCCAGAAAATAGCTCTCTAATCTTGTATATTCAATGGCATGGCGAGCGTAAAGGTTTTCTCCACAGACGCGCCAGCCTTGGGGGATTTGGTAGCCTATTTTACCTTGTAGCGCTTTAACCCAGGCTCTGGACGGGTGAAAGCGACTGTCAATCGAACGGGCATGAAGGTAATCAGCATAAAGTGTTGTATTTTCGCCATCCATTTTTTCAGTGACAACCACTTTTTTACCTGCAAATTGCATCACACTACCCTGACGTAAATCATCGCTGGTCGCACCCAAAGACCAGGGCAAGTGTGGGGTGCGGGGATATTTGTATCTCATCTTATAACACCATATTTTAATTCATTAAATTTGAGGGGCAGGCGAGGCCGACAAGGCGTCTCCTGGGCCCATAAGTCAACTCATGGGCGGCTTTAATGTGGTTAAGAGATGGGGTTACATTGTTCTATTCCTTATCAGATATACAGTGTGGTGATCAGACTAAATCCAGGTAGTCTGAGACTGAATATTGTATGAGCTCAATCAATGAAGGCTCCACTAATGCGTATTCATCGGGAATGTCCAGGACGTGTATTTCTTTGTGTTGCAGTGCCGCGGCAAAGCGGGTTTTGAGCTGAGCCTTGTGCTTATTCTCCATCACAAAAATGATATCCGCCCAGTACAGATCTGTCGCCGTCACGGTTCGCCTGGCTCTGGGGCTGGTTCCTGCTGAGCGGGTGCGGACTGTTGGGTGGGTCCGCCAGATTTTTTCAGCTGTTGGACTACGCCATTGATTTCTCGAGCATACAAACAAGATATTGGTCATCGCTTTTCCTTAAACTGTTCACCTGTGAAGGTGCGCTTTGGCGCACCTCTTTCAAGTGTCTGGTGTTGTTGCCAGTGTATTTTGGCCTGATCATGTCGTTGCTGGGATTTCATCGCCTCCAGTTTGTTGTGTATGAGGGCTATGGCGATCCGCTTATTAGCGTGCTGACTGCGTTCACTTTGTACTCTGACGCTGATCCCTGTCTCAGTATGTGTCGCCCTGACAGCAGAGTCGGTGGTGTTTACATGCTGGCCACCTGCACCTGAAGCCCGACAGCGCTGAAAGGTGATTTGTTGACTCATTGAATGTTCATCCAGCTTTGTAACTTTGCCGCTAAAAAACCAGTTTTTGCGTTTATACCTTGGCCGATAAGGGCTCTGACATACCCACAGCATTGAACCTTGCCACTGGTGTGCAAGTTGTGTAGCTATGGCATCACCATCTGTAGAATTCAATCTGAGCACAACAGACTTGTACCCTTCCTCGTTGTCGGAACAGGTCGTTTCAATCACAGTTAGCCCGACTCCTGCTTTGTGACATTGTTGCGTGATATGACTCAAAGCCAGGGCCACAGCCCGACAGCATTCCGCCGGGCCTTGTCCTGAAGAAAGTTGCAATAAAATCATCCGCTACAGTCTCCATTGGTTTTAAAGGTCAATACCGGTTTAAAGCGGGCAACAAGGTCAATGAGACCTGCATCCTCCATATCAGCAATCACGGTTTCACACTTTTTGTACGCTTGTGGCGCTTCATCATAAAGTAGCTCTTTGTTGCCACAGATCACTCGGCTACCCAGTTCAGTACGATATAAATCATCGCGCTTGTATTTATGACTCAGGCGCCCCTGACACTCACCCCGTTTCCACTTTCTGCCGGCGCCATGTGCCAGTGAATATAAACTGAGGTGTGGCTCAGTGGTATTTTTGGGTTTTACCAGGTAGCTATAATCACCACGCGAACCTGGGATCATTACGCACCCTTTATCACTCGGGGTTGCCCCTTTACGATGTAACCAGCCCTCAACGCCAGCCAGTGTTTTGGGTGACATCAGATTGTGGTTTATATCCAGTATGCACGTACCCTTGGTACGAATTGCCTCGAGAAACCGCAGTGCGATCAGTTCACGGTTCAGCTCAGCCCAACGCAGTGCTTCATCATGTCTGGTCAGATACGCTCCAAATGCGCTATCTGAGAGAGCCAGCCCAGCGTGATTGAACCTGGACACATGATCGACCAAAATTGATTGTCCAAGCCCCCGAGAGCCTGAATGCACCAGTAGTTGCAAGCTGCGCTTGTCCAGCCCTAATTCATTGATGGTTGTCTGGTCGTAGATCTTGTCAATGGACTGAAATTCTGCGAAGTGATTACCTCCGCCAATCGTGCCCAGAGCATGATCAAACTGATTGTTGTCTATTTGCTTTGCTTGTTTTCGCTCTGTAACGTAGTCGTGCCAGCTTTCATCAAGTGGGGACTCAACATGGGCAAATTTTTTGACCAGCTTGTCCAGATGCACTTTTGATGTTTTCATTGCTGTTTGCCAGAGCGACATACCACAACCGATATCGTTGCCGACCAGAGCAGGGTAAATCTGATCTGTGGTAAAAAATGCCGCGCCAATCGGGTAGCCTCTGCCCGGGTGTAAGTCTGGCATACCGGCAACCTGCTGCATACCAGCTAACTCTGATGTTTTCTTAAGTTGTTGAATTGCCGAACCTTCAATCCAGGTCTCTTCAGACGCGATCAGGTTGACGTTGGGTGTAATTTGTTGGACGGATCTGCCCATAATACCAATTCCTTGCCCTTAAAAGAGCACTATAATTTTTTAGTGTAAAACGAATTGGCAGATCTATTTACTCGCCTGTTCATAATGGCGAGACCGGGTATTAGCTTTATCAGAAAGCTAAAAGAAGTTAAGTCGCTTTCAGCTAATTAGCGGACAAGACCTGCAAAGGAACGTGATGTATTAGTCATATTTTTCTCCTCTGCGGTTGATTGATATAAATTGGGTGATAAATGTTCGTTTGTCTTTCGAACGGGCACAGTGTATTGATACTTTTTCGTGATTGCAAGCAAAACTCGGATCATTTCACTACAGGTTTGCTATGTACAGTGCTGGAAATGGCCAATTAAGCGGCTTTGGCCATTATGACTTAATGGGTCAGTTGTTGGGTCTACCAGAACACTTTGGTGACTTTGAGTCTGCCGCCATCATTTTCACAGCTAGTGGCAAACGTTGGGTTGTAAGTTTGTGAAATTCTGAACCACAGTTGGACCTGGTTGCTGTCCAGGCATTGGAAGTGATAGTAACGGAAATCTCCGGGATTGCTGCCTCTTGCCTGAGATGTGGTGCTAAGCGAGAACAGGCAGGCTGCCAGAGCAGTGAGTGCGATAAACTTTTTCATGTTAGTTTCCTTCATATTTTATTTTGATCCTTCCACAAATAACGATTTACCTTATGGCCTAATGTCATTAAATGTGAATAAATTTAATAATATGTGATAAGGCTTGATTTTGTCCAACTTTTCGTGGTGTAAGAAAATCTTTATATCAAGGTTTTGATTGTATCTCGTTAATCAATCTTGTTTTTTAGTTTTCTATTGTACTTTTTTATGTCCAGAAGGAAATGTCGGTAGGTGAGTCACACAGCCCATTTTTTTGCATTTTGAGTCGTTAATGGGTACATTATATTAGCACTTAGTATACAAGTGGTTTTTGATACAGTGCAGAACAATAAGAAAAGCGTTTAACCGTCATCTAAAGCTGTACCTGGACCAAGGAGGAAGAGGATGTTTGAGTATTTTGCAGCGTTATTAGGCCTGGTCGCAACTGTGTGGATAACATTTGGTGTTTATATCGCAGGCCGGTTTTACCCGAACTACGACCATTTTAATCAGTTTTGCAGTGAGCTAGGGGCTGCAGGGAGCCCAACTCAAAAACTCTCTCCGTGGATAAATAATTATCCGTTGAGTGTGATGTTTGTGATCTTTGGTTGGCATGTGATGCAGTTACCCGAGGCCAGTATCGCATTTTACATCACCGGAGTGCTGATTGTATTTCATGGGGTCGGTACCTGGTTTGCGGGATATTTTCCGATGGATAAAGACCCCTATACACCTACACCCAGTCGCCACTGTTTGATCCACTCCACAGCAGGCTCTGTCGTAATGTTAACTTTATTGTTGGCTCCCGTGTTTGTGGCTATTAGCCCGGGCTCTGAGCTGGTCGCTCCCTGGTTCCGTGTTTTTTCTGTTTTGGTAGTCGTGGCGTCAATGTTCTTTACTGTTAAACTGATACAGGCATTTCAGATTAAGCGTGGGGCTGGTCTGTATCAACGCTTGTCCTACTGGACTCAACTGATCTGGTTGAGTGTCTTTTCTCTGGTGTTGATGTAATGATAGTTGCCCGGACATAAAGCCGGGCGTTTCATTTAGTCATTGTCTGACGACGGCTTGAGTGCCTCAATTATCAGAAATTCACCTTCATGACTGCGATGCACTTGGTGTGATAGCTGGGTAAAACCAGTCTGTTGCAGCAGCCCTTTAACGCCGTTAAGCGTCTTCAATTCCGCGTGCACCTCTGTATTACCCTCGCTAGGTGCATCCAGATCCTCGCATAACCAGACTTTACCGCCGGGTTTAAGTGCAGTGTAAACCAATGCCATGGACTGCGCCGGGCTTTGCCAGTGATGGACTGAAAATGCAGCGATCACTAAGTCCTGAGTGTCAGGGCTGACATCCAGTGCCTCAGCACCGGCTTCAAAAAACTGCAACTGCGCTTGTGAAAGACTAGCTTTGCGCTGTCGCGCTTTTGCCAGTGCGATCATTTTAGGGGTCGGATCCAATGCTGTTACACGCACATTTACAGCAGACCGTGCCAGGCATAAGCTTAAATACCCACCACCGCAACCTAGCTCAACAATATTAAAACTCGGTTGTACGCCTGCAAGTTGCGGGATCTGCTGGTGGAATTCCAGTTCTCCCCATTTACTGTCGTAGCTAATGGCATCTTCTTCATTCCAGTGGCTCATTGGTGTTCCTCGTCTATGGTTGTCTAGGGCACCAGTATGAAGGCAAGCTGCCGTAAGGGGCAGGGCTCAGATTTTGCGATAATCGGCTTTTTGTTAGATTTCGGGATTAAACAGAGTTTGTAACGAACGAAATATTTACAGACACTTTTTTAGTCCACATTTTGTCGAATTCCGTATTAACTAAAGAGACTAATAACATGGACTATGGATACGACGATGAGAAAGTTCTTACTGATGCTGGCATTGCTGACGATGACCGGCTGTTCAACTAAATTTATCTATAAAAATGCCGACTGGCTGAGCTATTGGTATCTTGATGATTATGTTTCACTTAATGATGAACAGGAAGCGCAGTTTGACGAGCGTTTGCTGGCCTGGCTGAACTGGCACAAGTCTCAGGAGCTGACACGGTATGCCGAGCAGCTTACTGTGCTGAAATCAGATATAGAAAATGACAAAATTACGCTGCAGCGGATTGGCTACCACCGCGCACAAATGCTCGAACATTGGCATCGTTTGCGCAACAAAGTGGTCCCAGATCTGGTTGAAATGGCCCCGATGCTTAGCGAAGCGCAGGCCAATGAACTATTTGATGAGCTGGCTGAAGGAGAAGCTGAGCGGGCTGAAAAAAGGGCAAAGCGTTCTGAGCAGAAAAAACACAAACGCTGGCTGAAGGAGCGTAAGAATAACCTCAAGCGCTGGATTGGTAGATTGTCTGCTGAGCAAGAAGGGCGCATTGAGCAGTTGTATGAGCAACAGGTCAGCACCGCAGCGTTATGGTCAGACTATCGTGCGCGTTATCAGGGAGAACTCAGAGCTTTGTTTGCTCAGCCCGAGCGCGGTGATGCGTTTAAAGCCAGGCTGTCTGAGTTACTGATGGATCCGGAGGCCTTTCGCTCTGAGCAGCTCAACCTGGCCAATGAGCAAAATAGCAAAGTCAATCATCAATATCTGCTGGATGTATATCAGAGCCTCAGCGATAAACAGAAAAAACGTCTGGTATCTGAACTGGAAGAGTTGATTGAAGACATCCAGTCACTTGCAGAGGATGATTAATGGAAAGAGGCGACGCGCAATGCGTCGCCTGATTTAGAACCCGTTAATCTAGTCTAACAGAGTCAGGGCCGTGACATTACGTACGCCAGGCTGGCTCATATAGTCATTTTTAACGCCGGTTACGCGCAGCTTTTTACCCAGCAAAGCAGGGTTTAGCTGAGGGCTGTATGTTGCACGCTGTGATGACTCCAGCTTGATGTAAAGCTTGTTACCCGGCGCGTTTGGATCACTTAGTTCCAGGGCGTAAATGTTGTTGATGGCAGAAGTAATGGTACCTGCCACAACAACGGGTGTGCCATTGCTTTTTGCCAGTACTTCGCTAACCGTCATATCCAGGTTTGGATCCGGGTCTGGTGAAGTTGACGACGCCTTGGCAATTTCAGAGACGTTGCGGATACCAGGCTGACTCATGTAAGAGTCACGCTTACCGGTGATCACCAAAGTCTCATCCAGAATGCTCGGGTTCAGCTGAGGGCTGAATTCGGCGCGCTGACTTGACTCAAGTTTGATGTTGATGGTGGTGCTGTCGTCAGATAAATCTGACAGCACCAGAGCATAGATGCTGTTCAGTGGTGCTTTGACCTTACCGGTTAACGTGATGGTTTCACCCTGAGCGGTGGCCAGCGCCTGAGAAACGGATAGTGCACTTGGTGCGATAACCAAATCCGTAACGTAACGGATCCCTGGTTCACCCATGTAGCTGTTACGCTTACCGGTTACCAACAAGGTTTTACCCAGAATTTCAGGGTTCAATTGCGGGTTGAAGTCGGCACGTTGATTAGACTCCAATTTAACATTGATGCTGACAGTCGGGTTATTTAAGTCAGTCAGTAGCAGGCCATAGATACCATTGACGGCATCAGTCACTTTACCCTGAACAACTAACTCAGTACCGGTTGTCGCTGCTAATGCGTCAGTAACGGAGACCGCAGTACCTGGCGTTGGATCTGGATCCGGATCAGGGTCTACCTGGCCCTGGCCATACGGTGCATTGAAAGAGTTGTCTTTATAGGTATCAGTATCCCATGGGTTGAAGCCATTGCTTGGGTTGCTCCAGGGCTGGCCATTGTTAGGATCGAACATTTCCTCTGAGGTCATCGGCACTGGCGTGACGCGACCAGGTGTGCGGCCATTAGCACCATCAAAATGGGTATAGCTTTCTGGGGTAGCCAGCCAGTTGACGATGTTAATAGACAGTACGGATGCGTGGCCCGGATCTGTCCAGCCCGGATAAGTCTTCTTCGTGTTACCACTGTCCTGACGACGATACTTAGGCGTTGCATCTTCAATCGGTGAAGAGTCACCAATGAAAGCCGCTTTACCAGCACCTGATTTAGCGATTGCTACATAGGGGCCTTCAGCTTCTCCGCCAAAATACAAACCTGAGTCTTTGGCATGTCGCCACTTGGTCGGATTATCGGTTTCAGCAAAGTAAACCAGTCCCTTGGCTTTTTGACCGTCGACAATTGCCAGGGTGGCACCAGCAGCCATCAGGATCGGCGCGACACCTTGTGTCAGACCTTCGGTCTGATAAGCCGGCTCAACACCGCTGACGCCTTGCTTGTAGTCAACTCCGTTGAAGCGAAAACGAATACCGAAGTTTTCGACTAACCAGCCTTGTTGTGCGCTTTTAGGGTTACGCCAGTCACCATAAGCGCCACCCATATTGTACTTGCTCAGATCAGAGCGGTTGTAACCGTTGAAGACTTCAGTCGCATCCCAGGTATTGAGGTTGCGATCCGCATCATAATGGTCGGCGATAAAGAAAATACCTTTACCCGCGGCTACGAAGGTTTCCAGCGCCTGTTGCTCTGCCAGGGTAAATGGGCGGTTGGTTTCTGCCAGGACAAACACGTCAGCATGTTTGATAGCATCATAAGTAATGACCGCTTCGTTTGCCTGAGTTGAGAAACTGCGGTCATCAAAAAAGCGAATTTTACCATCGTTATTCAAATCGACGCCACGATATTCCTCAACGCGGTAACCTTCAGCGACAAGCGCGTCGGCGAAGTCAGAAAATGCGCCGTCGATAACCCAGTCGGCATTACCTTCAACGCCGCCGTGCGAGACGTCGAACAGAACGGTTTTGCCATTACTTTGTTGTGCACTGGGTACTTTGACCGGTGCGGTGTTATTCCAGTTATACGGTGTTGCAGCTTGCAAAGCGGTTGCGCTAAGCGCAAGCGTTACACCAAGGCCTAAAACTGTGAGTTTAGATAGTTTCATCATCAATTCCCGTTGTGAATATCAACCTGCCTGACTACCTTTGCTAAATGAGCGCATTAACTCAGTACGTAAACCGATTGCGAACTAAGTTAAGCTCGCTGAATAGCCAAGTTTCCCTGGCAAGCACACAATCCTTTGGCCTCAAAATTGCGCGTTCAGTTCAGCAGGTTGATATGAAATTGCCGCATACTGCCTGTGATTACGGCGCGATATAAAAGCCACGCAAATGCGTGGCTTTTAATTTGTTTATCGCTCTGAAATTCAGTCAGCAGACTGAGTCAGGTCGATTTGATAGATTGCAAAACCATCATCAGTGGTTTTGTTCAAAGGTGTGATATGGGCAAAGCGTGCACTGAATACGGCAGCTTTATCCGACGGAGAGCTGTAAAAGACCACGTTTGCACCCTCTACCGGTGCGAATGACCAGTTACCATCCGCGCTTGGATCCATGCCGGTTTCCGGATTTTTATTTGACTGTAGTGCAATGTAGTCGGCGACGACCTGACGGTTTTCGTTAGGAGAATCAACTACAATTTTCTCACCTGAGATCCCTGGGAAGTTACCACCACCCGACGCACGATAGTTATTCGTTGCAACCAGGAACACTTGTTCATCCGTTACCAGTTCGCCCTGGTAGGTGAGGGCTTTAATGCGGTTACCATCAGAGACTTTATTGCCTTTGGTGTCGTATCGAGCAGGCTCGGTCACATCAATTTGATAGCTCACGCCGTCCAGCACATCAAAGTTATAAGAAGGGAAGTCGGTATTAACCAGAACCTGAACATCTTCACTGTTTGGCATGATTTGGTTAAACTGGCCCGCTGACATTTCCAGCCATTGCTTAACTTCAGCACCGTTGAGTTTAAGGACTTTCAGTACATTCGGGTAAATATACAGGTCGGCTACGTTGCGATAAGCAATGTCACCTTTATCGACCGAGGTAAAGTCGTCCGGACCACCACGTCCTGCTCTGAAGGGCGCGCCTGCAGATAACACAGGTAGATCGTCCAGTTCAGTCCCTTTTACAATTGTTTGCGTATACCAAAGCTGAGCATCAGTAACGATTTGAATAGACGGATCGTCGTTAACGAGCGCGAAATAGCTGTTGACCTCATCCGCAATTTTTGCAAACGGCTCGTTAACCCAGGTTTTCGTTTCTTCATGAGCGGTCATTGCCGCGTTTTCGACCTGTGCATCGTTAACTGCTAAAGAGGTGACAGTGCGATCAGGGTTGGTGATAGAGATCGGTTCCAGCGTAGACTGAGTGTCTATTACCTGCCATCCGTTTTCACCGTATTCTAACGTCATGTCGATGATACCCAGGTTATTACCCCAAAAACCTGGCATCACGGCGGCCACGCCATTGATGGTGCCTTTCTCATTGTCGACGCCATGTTCTTCAAGACCTGCGTAGCGCGGACCCGGGAAGTTGGCATGGGCATGGCCAAACATGATGGCGTCAATGCCGTCGACTTGAGACAGATAGTAGCTGGCATTTTCAGCCAGTGGTTTCTTCTCAGCCGTTTCCAGCCCGGAGTGAGGAATAGCAATGATGATATCCGCGCCTTTTTCCTTCATCTTAGGCACATAGTGTTTGGCCATATCGACGATGTCTTTGGCAATAACCTGACCTTCCAGGTTTGCTTTGTCCCACTGCATGATCTGAGGCGGAACAAAACCGATGTAACCAATTTTCAGCGTTTGTGTGTCACCATTTTTATCAATGACTTGTTTCTCATCGATGAAGTAAGCTCTGAAAAGTGTCAGATCATTACTCGGGTCATCGTCACCGTCATCTTTAAATACGTTGGCGGAGATATACGGAAACTTGGCGTCGTTGATGGCTTCGTGTAAAAACTCAAGACCAAAGTTAAACTCATGGTTACCGATATTTGCCACATCGTAATCCAGCGTATTCATTGCCTCATAAATTGGGTGTACGTCACCTTCTTCAAGGCCTTTGACTTTTGCCATATAGTCGCCAAGCGGACTGCCCTGGATCAGGTCGCCATTATCAACCAGTACGGAGTTGGCAACTGCCTCACGCGCCTGACGGATCAGAGTCGCAGTTTTGACCAGGCCGACTTTGTCATCTGTCTTATTCGAGAAGTAGTTAAAGTTCATCAGATTGGCATGCAGGTCAGTGGTTTCCATGATGCGCAGCTCAAGCTGTGTGCCATTAGCAATCACAGGTTCTTCAGGCTGTTTATCATCGTCGTCGTCCGTTGGTTTGTCGTCGTCTGTCGGTTTGTCGTCATCCGTCGGTTTATCGTCGTCAGTCGGCTGCTTGTCATCTACAGGCTGCTTATCATCGTCCGTTTGCTGCTCTTTCGGCGGCTCTTTGAATTGCAACTCGTTGTCGCTATCCGAACAACCAGTGAGTAAAGCGGCACTGCCGCAAAGCATTGCGAGTGTTAGTAATTTTAATTTCATAATCCTGACTCTGTAATTGTTTCAGGGGCAGTACTATAGAAACCAAAAAAGACAAAGAGGCTAAGAATTCATGGCATCTGTGTGCCATATATATGGCTAACAAATGACTTTAGCTTGGGTGTTAACATCTCGGAAAACATCCTGTTTTAAACTGTATTACTATGAAAAATAGAGGCTTTATCGATTTAAATGATGTGTATGTATGACTCTTTGTGAAATAACATTATTGATGTATGCGGAGCTGAGTTAAACCTGAAAAACGCTCTTTCCCTCGAGTTTTTACGCTTCACAGCGCACAGAATGTCATTGTGACTGTTATTTTATCCTTGTCATTATTGAATATTTTGTATGAGTATAAATATACCCATACAGTGCAATTATTTATTGTTAGCCTGGTAAAGCTGATCAATACCGGGAATATTCAGCTCCCAGCGTGGTTTATGCTCGCCGATATAGTGCCGTGCAGCATCCAAAAATAATCGGGTTCTGACGGGTAGATCCCGGTGTGGATAGACTGCATACACCGCGCTGTAGTCGGGCAGGTTGACATGCGTCAGCATCGGGACCAGCTGATCGGTATCGACACCATCGGCAAAAAAGAAGGCCGGTGCGGTAAAAAATGCTGTATGTGACAACACTTTGGACATCAGAGCTTCGGCATCATTGGAGCGAAACACAGGTGTAATGGGTTGTTCCTGAGGCTTGCCATTTTCGTCGATATAGCTGATGGACTCAAAGCGCAAATGGGAGCTACTGTAGGACGCTGCAGGTAAGTCGGCCAGATCGGCCATGGTTTTGGGCTCGCCATAGGTGTCGATAAAGCGCTGTGTTGCCAGGATCAGCATTTTGTTTCGGGCTATCTTGCGGGCAACCAGAGACGAGTCACGTGGCTCACCGACCCGAAAAGCCAGATCATACCCTTCAGAGATCATATCAACCACCCGATCATCCATACGTATCTCAACACTGACCTGGGGGAAGCGCTTCTGGAAGTCGTTGATGACTGGCATCAGGTAATGCTGGCCAATATAACTCGATGCGGTAATGCGTAATAGCCCTCTGGGCTCTTGGTGATAGTTTTCCGCCAGTTGCACGGTATCTTGCAATAACAAGCGCAGATCTGCTGCCTTTTTTACCATTTCAGCACCGGCCGCAGTCAGGGAAAAGGACCGGGTAGTGCGATTCAGTAGTCGAACCCCCAGTTCTTCTTCGAGCTTGCCTATTTGTTTGGAGATCACTGAACGGTCTATATTTCTCAGTTCAGCGGCCTTTGAAAATGACCCCTGCTCAACAACTTCGAGCAACATTATCAAGCGGCTGGTGGTATCCATAATCTGTCCTTTCAACACAAAGAAAAGTTTATTGGTGCCATTCTGGCACTAATGTTTTTAAAAAACTACCATTTTTCTTCACGGTAATTCTTCGTACCATCATATCAACTCATACTGTCGGAGAATGTCATGAATAAAATTAGCTATACACTCAGTGCGGTCGCACTTGCTTTAGTGCTTAGTGGTTGTAGTCAGCCAAGCGCACAGGAAGGGCAGCAGCCACCGCCACTGACCATTGATGTGGCACAGGTCAAAATGGCGCCGGTCCAGTCCTGGCATACCTTTACTACGCGTTTGCAGGCACCAGAGCGGGTTGTGCTTAAGCCGCGTGTGTCTGGCCAGGTAGAGCAGATGACATTCAAAGAAGGTGAGCGGATTGAAAAAGGCCAGATCCTGTTCAGACTCGATCCGCGCCCGTTTGAGGTGCAGGTTGAAACCCTGAATGCGCAACTGGTGAGTGCCGATGCTGCCCTTATGCAGGCAAAAAGTGAAGCGCGCCGAGCCAAGCAGCTGGTGGCTGAGAAAGCCATGTCAACAGAGCTGGCTGAGCAGCGTGCGGCGACATTACGTCAGGCACAGGCTAATCGTGATGCCATCGCGGCACAGCTGAAAAAAGCGCGTCTGGATCTGGAGTTCAGTCAGGTTGAAGCGCCGATCAGTGGGGTCGTATCTCGCGCCATCGTGACCAAAGGGAACTATGTGAGTGCGGGCGAAACCACACTGGCAACCATAGTGTCAGATCAGCAGATCTACGCATATTTTGATGTGGATGAGCGCACCTGGAGCGACAAATTTGCCGGTGTTGATGCCACGGATGCGGTCACGGTGCAATTGCAACGTATCAACGGTGGCGCATCTGTACCTGGCGTGGTCGACTTTATCGACAATGAAATTAACCCGAATACCGGCACACTCGGTGTTCGTGCAGTATTTGATGCCCAGCAGCATGCCCTTAAGCCAGGTGCCTTTGCCCGTATCTCTTTAGGCGCCGCAGACGCGACCACGATGCCGTTGGTGCCCGAGCGTGCTATTGGCACTGATCTGAAAAACCGCTTTGTGTTGACCGTTGATGCTAACAACACCCTGCAATATCGCCTGGTGGAGTTGGGCGAGCGCTATGGCGCATTCCGCGCGATTAAATCAGGTCTGGAAGATGGGGATAAAGTGGCGGCCAATGGCCCAGCTCGTGTCGGCCCGGGTATGCCAATTACGCCAAATATGGTCACGCTCAACCTGGATGATACCCGTCTTGTGATTGCACAGCGCGACATTCAGCTCAGCGCTGCAAACTAAGAGGCCATTATGAACTTTTCTCACTTTTTTATCAGCAGGCCGATTTTTGCGGCCATGCTCTCGCTGGTGTTTGTGATCACCGGCGCTATTTCACTGTTTCAATTGCCGGTCAGTGAGTATCCGGAAGTAGTGCCACCCACGGTTGTGGTGAATGCCAGCTACCCGGGCGCGAACCCCAAAGTCATTGGTCAGACTGTTGCAACGCCTCTTGAGCAGGAACTGAATGGCCTCGAAAACATGTTGTACCATTCATCTCAGGCAACCAGCGATGGTCGTTTAACTTTGACTGTGACGTTTGCCCTGGGTACTGATCTGGACCAGGCACAAGTTCAGGTGCAAAACCGCGTGAATAACGCCTTGCCGCGCCTGCCGCAGGAGGTGCAGCGACTGGGTGTGACAGCACAAAAGTCGTCACCTAACCTGGCACTGGTGGTTCATCTGGTTTCTCCGGATGGTCAGCAGGATACGTCTTACATGGCCAACTATGCGGACATCTATATTAAAGATGAGCTGAAGCGTTTGCCAGAAGTAGGCGATCTGCAACTATTTGGTGGTGCTAAATACTCTATGCGTGTGTGGTTAAACCCCGATGCGCTGGCTGCCCGCAACTTGACAGCAGGTGATGTGATCAGCGCATTACGTGCGCAAAACCAACAGGTAGCAGCAGGCTCTCTGGGGGCTCAACCTTCACCGGATGAAAACCAGTTTCAGGTATTGTTAAACGTAAAAGGTCGCTTAACTCAGATTGATGAATTCGAAGAAGTGATCATCAAAGTGGGCGAGCAGGGCCAGATCACACGCTTAAAGGATATTGCCCGCGTTGAACTGGGCCAGGAAAACTATGCGCTGCGTGCCATGCTGGACAACCAGCCTGCGCTGGCCATGCCTGTCTTCCAGCGCCCGGGCTCTAATGCCATTGCCTTGTCTGATAACGTACGTGCGACAATGGCACGCCTGTCTAAAGACTTCCCGACGGGCATGACCTACGAAATTGCCTATGACCCGACTGTATTCGTGCGCGGCTCAATTGATGCGGTTATTCAGACCTTGCTAGAAGCCATCCTGCTGGTTGTTGTGGTTGTGGTGGTATTTTTGCAAACCTGGCGTGCGTCAATCATCCCATTAATTGCTGTGCCGGTGTCACTGATTGGTACCTTCGCCGTAATGCAGATGCTGGGCGTGTCTATTAATACGCTGTCTTTGTTTGGCCTGGTACTGGCCATCGGTATTGTTGTGGACGACGCCATTGTGGTGGTTGAAAACGTAGAGCGTAATATTGCTGACGGATACAGTCCGTTCGAGGCAACCAAAATTGCCATGACCGAAGTAACCGGTCCTATTATCGCGATTGCCTTTGTACTGTGTGCGGTCTTTATTCCGACGGCGTTCATTACCGGACTGTCGGGCCAGTTCTATAAGCAGTTTGCCCTGACAATCACGATTTCAACCTTGATTTCTGCCTTTAACTCACTGACCTTGTCGCCTGCGCTTTCTGCCTTGTTGTTGAAGTCGCATGATGCGCCTAAAGACGGTCTGACTCGTGTACTGGACAAACTGTTTGGTGCCTGGTTGTTCAAACCGTTCAATCGCATGTTCGACAAAGGTGCACAAGGTTACGAAAAGCTGGTACAAAAGCTGATCCGCATGAGTGTTGTCGTGGGTGTGGTTTACTTAGGCCTGGTGGGGTCAACGGTTGGTCTGTTTAACTCAGTGCCGGGTGGCTTTATTCCTCAGCAGGATAAGCAATATCTGGTTGCGGTAGCACAACTGCCGGATGCCGCCAGCCTGGACAGAACAGAAGCCGTTGTCAGACAAATGCAGGCGATTGCGCTGGAAGTACCAGGTGTTGCCCATACTGTGGCATTCCCGGGTCTGTCGGTAAATGGTTTTACTAACAGCACTAACAGCGGCATCGTGTTTACGCCACTGGCTGATTTCTCGGAGCGTCAGGATCCCAGCCTCTCGGCCCATGCGATTGCGATGCAACTGAATATGCGTTTTGCTGAAATTGATGAGGCTTTTGTAGCGGTCTTCCCGCCGCCGCCAATTCTTGGTCTGGGTACCACAGGTGGCTTTAAGCTGCAGCTTCAGGACAGAGGTAATAAAGGGTTCGAAGCCTTGTTTGCGGCGCTGCAGGGTACCATTGGTCAGGCTCAGCAACATCCGGCACTGACGGGTCTGTACTCCAGCTTCCGTATCCAGGTACCACAGATGGATATTAACGTCGACCGTGAGCAGGCACTACTACAAGGTATTCCGCTGGATGAAGTGTTCAGTGCACTACAGGTTTATCTTGGCTCTGTGTATGTGAATGACTTTAACCTGTTTGGTCGCACTTACCAGGTAAAAGCACAGGCCGACGCTGAGTTTCGTGCCAAACAGTCACAGATCAACAATCTGAAGGTACGCAATGCCGCTGGCAATATGGTACCGCTGGGCTCGGTAGTGACGGTGACACCCACCACAGGTCCGGATCGGGTAATGCACTATAACGGTTATATGACGGCTGAACTAAACGGCAGTCCAGCGCCGGGTTACAGCTCAGATCAGGCCAAAGAAGCGATTGAATCTGTACTGGCCGAGAGCTTACCGGAAGGGATCAGTTATGAGTGGACTGAGGTAACTTATCAGCAGATCCTGGCGGGCAATACCATGGTATATGTGTTCCCTCTGGTTGTGGTGTTGGTCTTCATGGTACTGGCTGCACAATATGAGAGTCTGCGTTTACCGCTTGCCATCATCTTGATAGTGCCAATGACGATATTCTCTGCACTGGCGGGTGTATATATGCTCGGTGGTGACAATAATATCTTCACCCAGATTGCGCTGATTGTACTGGTGGCACTGGCCTCGAAGAACGCGATTCTGATGGTTGAGTTTGCCCGCGATAAGCATAAAGCCGGGGCTACCCATCTGGAAGCCATCATGGAAGCGTGTCGCTTAAGGCTGCGTCCTATCCTGATGACCTCAATTGCGTTCACAGCTGGTGTGGTCCCTCTGGTACTGGCGTCAGGGGCAGGTGCAGAGATGCGTCAGGCAATGGGTAATGCGGTGTTCTTCGGGATGATTGGGGTAACGGTATTTGGCTTACTATTTACGCCTGTCTTCTACCGTCTAGTCACCTTAAACGATAGCTCAAAGGACAGTGCGAACGAGCCTGTTATAGAGAAAGAGTAGTTAACAGGATTTAAACACCTGTCACAACATTGAGTTGTTTGACAGAGACCAAGATGGTTTAATAGCAACAATTGCGAAGTTTTGCCCATAATCGGAAAGTTAAAATTATGGGCAACCAGGCCTCAAAATGGCCGAAAAGCGGAGAAAACCACTCATGTCAGTCGAAAAATCCACCATGCGAGCGCTGGAACTGCGTCAATGTGGCGCTGAGTTTGACTTAGCGATGGCAGAGCACGCCATGCCAGTGCCGGGGGACAACGAGTTACTGGTTGCCATAGATTATGTGGCACTGAATCACCTGGACGCACGGATGGCAAAAGACGGATTTTGCCAGTGGCAATATCCTCACGTTTTGGGACTGGATGCCGTCGGGACTGTGGTGTCAGCTGCTAAAGGGGTATTTCCACCCAAAGGCAGTCGAGTGTTGTTTAATGCCAGCCTGGCAGAGCAGGGGATGCTAAAAGAGTACGCGGTTGTACCCAGCCACGCGGTGTCGGAAGTACCGGATGGCATGAGCGGCGAAGTGGCAGTGTCTTTACCCAATGCGGGGATGGCAGCATTGCTGGCACTGGATAAAATGCAGGTGCAGGACGGTGACTCCTTAGCCATCAACAGCGCGCAAGGTGCCGTGGCTCACTTTGCAGTGCAATATGCCAAGCAGCGCGGTGCTCAGGTGTTTGCTTTCGCACAAAAAGAACACCACAAGAGACTGAGTAAACTTGGTGCAGACTGGGTATTCGATTGCGAATCTGAGTCGGTGTGCGAACAGATCAAGCGAGAAATGGGGCCTGGTGGTTTTGACTGTATCCTGAATACACAAGGTGGCGACTCCTTTTTAAATGACCTGCGTCATCTGAGATTCTGTGGTCGGATCGCCTGTCTGAATGGCTTTGGCACTATTCCGGAAGAGCTACTTTTTGAGAAAGCGCCCAATATTGGGGTGGTCTCAGTCGCTGGTGCCTGGATGGCCAACAGCTTGTGTGCCCAGCAGCATTTGTGCTTTATGGGCCGCCAGCTACTCGATGATGTTAGCAATGGCCGCATCAAGGCACCTGAGGTTAAATTGCTCGACTTTAGTGTTGACACCGTGCGCGATGCACTGAGTTGTTTGCTAGGGAAAACCTGCCAGCAACGCCCGGTGATCCGCATTACGCGCGATTAAACCGACACGATATTTATGAGTTAACTAAGCCCGGCCTGATGGTCGGGCTTTTTAGTTGTTATCCCCCATGTTGTTACACTCCACTTTGCCCAGCTTTTAAAAAACGTCTGCCTTTATTAACCACAACCTTTTGTTTACTTTAGGTTTATTCCGTGGGACTATGAATTTATTTGTAAAGCCCTTTTTGTCGGATTACATTCCGACATTGTAGCGTCGGGTAAGTTGTTATGTTTCAAGGAAGCTTTGATGAAGATTGATTTGCAGAGTAAAACTCGAGTCGAGAATGGAGTTATTGAGTCATATTGGTTTGAAAATAAGAGTATAGGGTTATCAAAAACTCTTTTTCATAGAGTAACACTCCCTCTTACGGCGTTTGATTCTGGCCTTGATTGTGATGCGCAACCAACTAAAACTGAAATCGTTCTAGATTGGTATGAATTGGATTTAACTGACCCTTCTAATTTAGATGGAGTGAATTTGAGCCATTCCACTTATACAGAGGCTGAAGGATCTGTATATATCGGCTGCGCTCATAACTGGTGTGATGTTAAAGAGTTAAATATTTATAAAAACCAGGATGGTAGTTTCAAGGTGTCTGGAGCCATTTCCATTGAGTTTGACAACGAGGGAGTTGCTGAAAATGAAAATTTTATATTCCAGACTTGTTGTAAGTACATAGAAACTTAATACATACATCAACATGTGGGTTAGTAAAGCGTGGTTGGCTCAATATTTAGCCTGTCATTCATGTATTCCACATGGTTGCGTTGTAAGTAAAGAATATGCCGAGCCATACTTATCTTAAACATAACTTTCTGATAATTTTAAACTTTACTCTTTCAGTAGTGACGATAAAGTCAATTTATGGGTGTTTATCAGATGGTCAGACAGGGGGGGGACCTTGTGCAATAACCTTTGCTTTTAATGTGCAGCCTCTTTTCGTAATTAGCATGCTGGTTAGTTTTATATGTTTTTTCCTTTAAAAAATCAAAGGAGCAGGCTGGCTACTTTGCTTTAGTAATTTTATTATTATGGCTTGCTACGTATCTATTTATGTATGCAAAGATAAACAATCTCTTATGACAGGCCAATTATCAGAGCTGCATGCTAGATTACAATGTATAAGTTTATCTGTTCGAGCAATCGATACTGTTATTGATTCGGAACACAAATACCTGAGGTTTCTTAGGTATGGGCGTCATATGCTAAGGGGGAAATAGGCTACTATGAAAATTCAAATCACAAATATCTCTGGTCATCAGACAAGCAAAGTGTTCGCAATGACGTTAGCAATCCTAATGTTGCCGTTTAGTTTTATATCCATATTTTTTTTCTTAATGACTCCAGAAATGAGGACTAACAATGGAGAACAAATTCCCAGTTTTCCATTTTTATTTTTCGCTTTTGCACCCATATTTTATGGGGTTATGTTTTACTTTATGCAGCGCCTGTTTTGTTGGGTTTATAACTTGGTCGCCAAAAAGGTAGGCGGCTTTGAGTTTGAAACCTCCGAGTAATTGGTACATAACAGGTGCCTAAAACAGTAAAGCTGTATAGGCACTCAGCGTAAGCAGTTTAGTCATTGGGCCTTATACGGGAATGGTTGTGGCGTCAAAGAACAATAAAAATAACCTGGTCTCATTTGGTTATCAAAAGCGCGGCACCTCACGGGCGAAAAAAGAAGGCTTGCGTTTCGTTGTTGCTAATTTAGCTTGATATTTTGAATTGGCTAAGCGAGCGTTATGTGTCTTGTCTGAAAATGAAGATTTAAATGAACTCCTTACTCCTTCTAAGTTTGATTATTCTGGGTGCTTTTATAGGCCTCAGTAATTGGTATGCGTACTTCTCCGCTATTTTTAGAAATGGTAGCACTTCATTTGTGCCCTATCTTGGTGCAATTCTATTGTTTCTGGGATTGTGGTTTGGGCCATACAAGGCATTTTGGCCGTTAGCGTTCGTGCTAGACTTCACGGTACTACCCATGTTGTTGGTGGCAGTTTTCAGTGCATTAAAGCAAAGCCGTAAAAACACCGGGTGATTGTAACTACGAGCGAGCGTCTGCTAATAACTGGACGTCGCACATGTCTCAATTATGATGATTGAAGGGGGCCGAGTAGTAATTCGGGATGTAAATGCTCGCGGTGTCATTTCTGCGTTCGAACGCACCTAATGGTTTACGTACACGCAAACCTGCAAAACACCTTTTGTCAAATCAACATTGATCAATGTAGTATTGTTCATAACTGTATGGCTCCAATCATAAAAGCTAGCTGGCAATAAGCATAGCAGGAAGGAGGGAGTCTAATTATCTGTAATAACTTTGGAGTTAGCATGAAATATAGTGTTTTTATACTTTTATCTTTATTTTTTTCGGGCAATGCTTTAGCTGCTTGTGGTGGTGTGAGTTGTACTGGGGTTAAAATTACAAGAATCGTTGTCGAATCTGATGGCGGTACGGTAATAAGCACTTCTGGAGATGAGTCAAAATTATCATGTGATGCTGGTAGTAACGGATACATTAAACTAGATCCGAGTTCTAAAAACTACGACTCAGTGTATTCACTTATACTGACCGCTCACACAACAGAACATCCGATTTGGGTAAGAACTACAGATAGTGGTGTGTGTAAGCTGATTTATGCTGTATCTGACAGATAGTTATGACAAGAGACTATGGCGTCAATAACCAAATTTCAGCAATTGGCGCTTCCCACATTGTTCCACCTCTAAGCACTGAGTTCAATGCAACGACCATCTCTCTAACACAGGTAACCCGGCAACTTTTTTGGCTTTCCTGAGGTGAACAGCTTTTCATATTGTGCTTTGAATATGGAGTAGGATTGGATAGCAAACATCATAGATATATAAAACAGCCTTCACCTGGTGACGGCCCTAGTATTTTTTCGCATCCTATTGAAGCGGGCGCTTTCGGAGAATAAGCGGCACTTACCTAAAAATGGCGTACTTTTGCAACGATGTCTACACTCAGAGCAGGCTCAAAGGATTGAAGACAATGGACTATGCCAACTGCAAGGAAGAAGCTGGTCAGCTTAACTTATACTCAACACTATCACTGGATATTACGGTGTGTCCGTTGGGTATTTCCATGTGGTATAGACCACACAACACATAAGCCTTGTGAACATCGATGAGACCAGGTTTAGGGTAAGGTGCTGACTATTAAGGGTTTTTTATCGATATGTGTCACCAGAATGGAAGTGGGTAATTTATCTAGGGGGTTAAATGAAAAAAATCATATTAGTATTAATGCTCTTACCTGGTTGGGTCAGTGGTGGTGAGTGGGTAGAGCTGGCCCCTAATGATTTATTGCAGTATGAATTAATTCAAAAGAATGCTTTTTCTTTTGCCGATGAAGGGCTCTATGTCAGACATAAATCTAGGTTCACATTTGCTAACCAGCTTCAATGTAGTAAAAAAGAGTTCATTGTATTTACAGATGAAAAGATGGCAGATAGAGCTTTATCTAGTTTACTTTTTGCTATGAGCACTTCCAGAACCTTAAAGTTCTATGTCAACGGGTGTACAAACGACTACCCTTTAGCTGTGAGCATAATGGTTAAGAACTGATGCATGACCCGCTTATAAACTGACAGGAACTAAAGCCACCCAAAGTGATTTTGGGTGGCGTCTTTCAGGGGACTAAACTCGCCTGATTACAAATGTTTGAGCGACCTCAGTTGAGGCAAAGTCATTCGCTGTTGAGTTTGCAATTCGGTATTTGACTTGTCCGGGGCTGGAAACCCAAGCTTTTAGGTCAAGTCCCTGACGATCAATATTCCATAGCACAACACACTCATCGCTGAAGTCGGCCTGTCGGATACTGATTTGTCCTTCATATCTCTCACCTGCCAAAAGTGCTGGTAGCTGGATGCGCTCCGTAACCTTTACTTTAATGCCATTAACCGTCACTGTGTCGCTGTAGTTAATCACTTTTCCCAAAGCTGTGCCCATAATTGAGTTGGCTTCAATGTTACCATTGCTGCAATTTGCATGGACGTAAACACCGCTGGAGGCTGCTGCGTGCGCATAACATTGGTTAGCAACCACATTAAAGCGATCAACTCCTCGTAAGTCGATGAGGTTTGCGGATGTTCTGGCCGCATAAATCGTATTTCCAGTGATGTTGACGTCGTTTAGTTTGAAGTCGTTTACCTGCGAATTGATTGATATCGCGGAGCCTTCGGTAGCGGCGAGATTAAGCTGATTGTTGGCGATAACGATTCGACCAAACTCCCGAGCAGCTGTATCTTCAGGATAAACAAAAAAGCGTATGCCTGTATTTGTTTGGTTCTCTATACTGTTACTATTAATTAAAACGACAGAAGAGCTTTGATTGGGACTGATATCAACACCAATTAACCCACCGTTTACTTTGTTACCAATAAAGCGAAGCCCGCCAGCTCTGTATCTTACACAAATCGCATTCGAATATTTTGGTGAAGTAAAAAAGTAATTGTTTATAAAGCCATTATCACCGTTGTCGGCAAATGTTTCATTATTCATATCAGAGTGAATACCGAAATCTCTAAAGTTGACGAAATAGCAATTTTCAATATTCATATAAGAAACAAGCGACGTTTTGATACTGGTTGAAAAATTTCGTATAGTTACATTTGATATATAAGAAGTATAATTTTCAACTGGGTTACCATCCGATAATTTTGATGGGATGAGGTTAATACCGAAACCATTTTTTTGTTCATTTTCATAGCGAAGTAAAAAATCTCTAAACAGCGCGCCTCTTTCGTTAATAAGTACGCTGTCAGGATCCTCAAGAGTGTGCGTAATTGCGTGTTGCTCTCCAGAATCAGTACAGGTGAGGATCGTATTCTTGCCTTCACCTATGATCCCACCTGTTCGCATTTCAAAAGATGTAAATCTATATTCACCCGCGGGATAATAGACAATTCTACCGGTTGCATGCGCCGCTCTCATTGCATCTGTATCATCCGTGAATCCATTTCCTTTTGCACCAAAGTCAATGACATTTACAATCTGAGAGGTATCTTGGGTACCAGTTTGTAACTCAGCAGCATGGGCTTTTAAGCCTAGCATTCCCCCTGTACCAGCTATCGCTGCTACGCTGGTTATAAAATCTCTGCGTTGCAAAATTTATATCCCTTAATTAATTTTAAAGTGAGTGAAAAGTGTCCGATAATGACTTTGCGACAACACTGAAAATTGACGCATAGTGGCCACATGAAAGTATCTTTAAAGGGTACATATGTTATCCTGCTTTGTTGCTGAAATCTAGGTAACTATATGTTATTGATATATTTATGGCTCTCTTTAGCCTGATGTTGATAAAGCACCCGGCTTTCAAACTATGCCTTTGGAAAACCTGTGAGTGGTGGTCATTTGCCTTTCTAGGGTTACACTATTTTAATTATATTCTGAAGGGCTTTGGACATTGAGCTTGAACGGTATTCAAGCCAACACGCTATTATGTATTAGGAGTACACATGAAAAAATTGCCATTGTTTTTATTTTTTACTTTATTGCCTTTTCATTCGCTGGCTGGAGCAAGCTTTACGGGCACCATTAAGCAAGTGGTTTGTCACACAAAATCCATTTCTCCATTGTGCCAGGTACAAGTAAACGGAAGTGTTAGTAATCAAACATGTGGTACACAATCATGGAAGTTTAGCTTTGACGCGACATCCTCTGAAGGTCAAAACATATTATCAATCTTGTTAGCGGCTCAAATAGGTAAACAACAAATAACACTAGGCGGCACCGGCAGTTGTACTCTTGCAACTGCCTCAGAAGATTTGAGACATGCTTACATTACTACAAACTAAAGACAACAAGTCAGGTCAGCGGGAAGTACTCATTGCACTTGCTTTTTCCGCTGGCCGGGGCGTTAACGCAAAGGATGTTTATGCATCAGTACTTGGTATCAAATATAGCAGATAGACCACATCAGAAAATATATGGAGCCTCAGGAGAAGGGCTTCTTTGACTTTGAGAACTCACTATCCGAGGCTTGATTTAAGTTCAGCTAACATGTTGCAAAGCTTTAATTGTGTCGCTTTCGAGTAATTGCGCGCAGCAAGTGTCTGGACTGAATAAAGGAGAGAAAATGAAAAAGCTTTTTGTTGTTTTTATAGTAATATTTCTTTTTGGTTGCTCGAGCATACCTATCTCGACCCTGCTTAAATATCGCAACTTTGATGAGCAGAGCTTTGCGGCTCTGAAGCCTACGCAAATACGCTCGAAAATTTGGTTGTCAGATCCTTTTACGTTGAACATGGAAAAAATAAACCTAAGTCTCAGTTTAGCGAATGAAAAAGGGCTTAGTAATTTTACATTTCCACTCGTTCTCGAAAAACGGAGTAGGATAGCTGCGCAAGAAGGTTTCTTTTCAACTGAGCCTGCAAAAACAGAATACACATTTAGACTTTCAGAAGTCGCAGTCAACAATTTTCAGAAAACGCAAAATTTATTATCTCATGAAGTACATCAAGAAATATCTTTCTCAATTGGTGCTGGCTTTAACGAAGAACCAGAAGAAGGGCAAACTGTGTATATCTCAATTTCGCTTCAACTCGAAGATAAAGAGGGATATTTTACACTTATCAATGATGCTGAGGTCGATCTTGGACAAGGCGGCTGACAATCGCTCATAAATATGGTTACACGGCCACCTAGCCTAAATTCGCACAAGGCTGCTAAGCCGTCTACTTTTATCTAATACTCAAAAGGTTATGGATGAAGGTTTGGTTGCATACACACCCAACCTAAATCGGAATTTTGGTAAACGCCAAGTTCAACTAGGTCTGTGAATTTACCGGTGGATGCTTCAGAAAGTTAATGCCAACACTGGGTTATTTGAGTGGGCTATCTGAGTCCGAAATGTTCACATGACTAAATTTGATGAACACAATCATCGGTAACAGTTCGGCATAGGGAGGCTTTCTGATGACAGAAAAGCAATGGTGTGGGTATCTATTATGTATTTTGAGCGTTTGTTCGAGCGCATTGGCGAATGACGAGGTAGTGCATCGTCAAGGTTCTGTGCCTTTGGTGGGCATTACGCTGGTCGATAGCATAGACTCTGATATTGAGGAGCCCAATGAAGCGAGTGGCGGAGCGATGGAAATGCAGCGCTTTTTTGCTACCTTAGTGGTTGGTAAACTGAATAACTGCCTGAAAAGCGTCCAGTCTAGCTTTGAACAGTGGATGAAAGCGCAAAAACTATTGGCAAGCAAAGAAGTGGTCGCTGCTGATAAGTTCAACCTGTTAATCATTAGTCGGGATAAAAAAGGTCTATTTGACACTGGGTATGTAGTGGATAAAGACATGTCCTACGTCAGGGTCTATATCGATTACTTTGATATATCTGGTAACAAACTTGCTATTGAAGCTATCGAGAGCGTGATCAAAGACTATGACCTCTCTGATCTCTGGAGTGACCTCAAGGAGAGTATGGAGTGTATTTAATTCGTTACTGTGTTTTGTTTATTTTCTTGCTCTTGCCAGCCGTGGCTTGGTCAGGTGAATGGCGCTTAGCGCTCTGCTATGGTGAGGGGGCGACTCAAGAAAATAAAAGTTATCGACCAGTGATTGCGCAAGTCGCTGATGACGTTTTCTCCATCGTTGATAACGATGCCACGACAAAAGTTAAAGTTCGTCAATGCGCTGTGGAGCCTGATTTAGCTTGCTACGGTGAGCCAGAAGCAATCTTTTGTCGGGAAGAGCCATTTGCCATTTTGATGCGAATGGCAGCCTGGTTAGCCGCCGACAGTGCATTCATTTATACAAACGGAAAAGGTAAAGAAAGCGCCCTGAATATTAGGCCCAAGTTAAGCTGGGTGGATGCTTTGTTACTTGCCGATGCTGAGGGGTTCTCAGGTTCTGATGCATTCACTCAGCGCAGCGAAGAAATTATTTCGAAAGGTCAGCTTTCGGCTGACGACATAAATGGTTTGTACAGCTTAGTGATTGATATTTATCGCCATACCAATAACCAAATTGATATTGATTCGTCTAATGTCGTTTTAAAAGCAGCATTTGCGCTGTACCAACAAATCACCCAGTATGCTCACGCCTTTCTTCTGGGCCATGAAGCTTACCACTTCAATAATAACCTGTGCCATATCGACCAAACGCCGATGATAAAAAAGAAAGGCATCTGGGACGAAATGGTAGGCTTGCAGCAAAAGGGTGGGTTATTTAGCAATAAAATTAGTTTGGCCAAGCATGAGGTGCGCGCCGATTTATGCGGTTTTGCCTGGTTAGAAAAAGCATCTAACCGTCAACAACTGACGGGCAATCCTGTAATGAATGCAATGAGCCGCAGGGTAGCAATTGATTTACTCGCTGCTCCAATTTTGTCAGGCATGCGGACCGAGTTTAGAGCTAATGCGTTCGGTCGCGTGGTACCAGAAGTCAAATTTGTAGATGGATACTTATATCCACAAACACGCTTAGTGCTTGCGGCTGCAACATTAGGTTTGTCTGAACCCAAGTATCCCGAGGTGGTAAAAATATGTGGAGATACTGGCAAAGCAGTGGTGACCATTATTCAGGATGCTTATCGCGCCTATCCTAAATCGTCGGGAATTGTACCAGACAGCTTGTTAAGTACTCTGGCACCTGACATTGAACAAGCGTGGAGCGATGGGCTGTGGTCAGAAGAGAGCTATCGCTGCGAGGTCAACAAAGGATGAGTATTTTAGGGTTTTCAGGACAAGATGTTATCTCTATATTGCAGCTTGGCTTTAGCGGAGTTGCGTTCCTTTTCTTAGCGATGAGCTTCATCTTGATACGAAAGGAACAAGATAAAAAAGCAAGTGCCGATGAAAAAATGCTCGATAGCATAAAGTTTTTTTCTAAGGTTAGCCTGTGCTTTGCTGTGCTTGTGGTTGGTACATTTGTCTTCGATAAGTTACTCCTGAAACTTGCTCAACTGACTCCAAATTGCATTGCGGCATTAGAGCGGGCAGAGGTTTTGTCGCAGCAGTTGGATACGCATACGCTCGAATCATTACAATCGCTCATTCGCAATACAGTATCTAATTGTGAGCCCAGGTAATCGAAGGTGGCTAAAGTTTAGTTGTCTGTTGAGTGTTAAAAACAGTCATGGCGGTAACATAGATCTGATTTTGAATGAAATCGCGGGAGGGTCTGTATACGCTTATGCAGCACTTTTCAACAGCAGGCAAACCATTCTGACCGAGTACGAGCGGTGTCTGGGTTAGCACTTATTTATTTGCTTTTTGATTTACCAAGTTCAGGATTGAGAGGCATTTGTATGCCTGAATTTCAGAGTCTTGTGGTTAAATTTACGACTTTTCTGCCGCGAGTTAATAGGAAGTGCAGGGGTCAATCGTCTTGCATTTCTAAATTGACCCCGATTAGGTTGGCTTTTGAATTTAAAGGTGGATGTCGCTGAATTCTCCGTTAGCGCTATGGTGGCACGCCGGCAAATCAGTCGGAAGAAAGGTACTGGCAAAACTAAAAATTTAAGCCAATTCAACTTGACCGTTACACTCGTAAAAAGCACTATATTTACAAAAGGAGACAGACACTTGGTGTGTTTGTGTATTTGTAATATGTGGTACGCCGGTTGGTGCGACTTTGAGTTAGGGTGACGTTATGAAAAGCATGATTTTATGGTTGTTGGTTGCATTTGCTTCAGCGAATGTGATGGCGAAGAATATCTGGTGTAATGGTAAGGTCACCAATATATATTGATGCAAGTAATAACGTCATCATTAATGGCACCTGGAGAAATCATTATACAAGAATATGTAATACCGAAGACTCATCAGAAGTCAGTATTGTAACTTGTTCATTATGGGTTTCACTGGCAACTACTTCTTTAACAGACGATTTGCAGGTCACCTTAATGTATGACGATCAGGGTGGGACAATGACCTGCGCCAATATTCCTACTTACACGGGCGCACCCAGGCCTCAGTACTTAATGCTCCTTAAATAGTGTATACGCATAGCACACTCTTCGCTGTATATACTTAATAAAGACCTAATTGTAGTATCGTTCAAAGAGGCGCTGGGACCGCGTGTTGTGGTAAAACCGTTGGTTAGACAGATTTTTGATGTCAGGCGCTACCTAAAATTGCATATTCACAGAGAGCATAAAGCTGCGCTTGGGTTGGGGGATCAGGGAGTTGGCCCAGCCTTGTGAGCGTTGTTCAAAATCATCGCCACTCGCGGCGGCTTCTGCGCCGGAGTGATAATAGATTTCATCAAAGAGGTTTTTTACTTTAAACGCGACTTCGATTGATCCGTACCGGTAAATGATATTGGCATCGACCGTTAAGTACGCCTCATTTTCTCTGCCTTTTGCGCGCAGTGTGTTTCTCAAATAGAGTTGTTTGCTCGAAACCCAGTTGGCTCTGACGTTAACATTGAGTGCTTCATTGACGGGTACATTGAGCCCGGCACTGACTTTGTGTGGCGCGATATCACCGAGCTCCGCATCCATATCCTGGCAGGGGTTGTAAGATATCGTATGGTTCTGGGCGATGTCCTGGCAATTTTCTATCCCTTGACCTACCCACAGATCCAGCGTGTGGTCGTAACTGACACTGCTTTTGGTTTTTGTATGGGTGTAATACAGGTAACCGGAGATATTGGCTGCGCCTGGGATAAAGTTACTGAACTCAAATTTACCGCGATATTCCATACCATAGGTGCTACGCTTTCCTGCGTTTTCCGCTTCTTCTTTCACAACATCGTCGTACCTGGCGGTAAACAAAGACAGATCATGAAGCCAGTTGTCCTGTTGATACATATAAATGAGTTCAAAATTTTCGGCTTTTTCTGGTTTCAGGTTTGGATTGGCAGAGCGGCCGCTCCAGCCACCCCACAGCTGGATCGGGGCAGGTTCCTGAAAAGCTGTGCCGTAGAGCATCTTAATGGTTGATTTAGCAGAGAGAAAGTAAATGGCAGACGCTCTGGGGTTAGTGGTACTGCCGTAAAGGCTATTCTTGTCGTATCTGATACCGGCATTGACCCGCCAGTCAGTGATATTCCAGATAGCCTGAATATATGCGCCTCGGTCAGTCAGGCTGGCGAGGTTTTCGTCTGGCATTCGACTGAGTGTATCTGGCTGAATGTTGATGGTGCTGTCTGTATTGACCGCAACACCGTCACCAGCGGTCTCTGGCGTGTCTGATGAGCAAAAGGTTTCGGGGAAATAGCCGCAGGCATCGTATGCTTTGGTGAGCTCTTTGTCTTCAAATTTGATGCCGCCACTGAGCTTTAATTGCTCAGAGTAATCAAACTCATAGTCTTGTTTAAACAGCCAGCTCTTATTGCTTGTTCGCCAGTGCGAAATGGTCAGTGTTGATATCACATCGGGGCCGCTCAAAGCAGTGGAGCCGGGGAAAGATTCGACCCAGTAGCCACCATTGCCACTTTTTCTGCTTAGCAGCAGAGTATTCACCTGTAAGCTTTCTTTAATTGTGCCTGCGTGTCGAAGGTAATATTGTTCAGAGTTACGATACCACTGGGCCGCAGGCTGCGCTCTGTCATGCGGATATTGCGGACCCCAGCCATGACGCATATCCCATTCTATGACCCCTAAGGTCAAGTTTTTGAACGCGACATCGGCAAGAATGCCCCATTCCCTTTGTGGGTCGTGATAGGCACCAAACTCGTTGTATTTAGAGCTGTGGGGACAGCCATCCGCCTCACAATTGGCGGACAGGGCAGTGTCATAGATGACTGGCCCCCAGATATCGCGGTTGCTCAATAGTTCGTTACTGACAAAACCCCAGGGCGCCAGTTCATCGATGTCGGCTTCGTCACTCGAGTAGTATTTAGCAGACAGATTATAGGTCAGGTTGTTATGGTTACCGCCTGCGGCAATATCAACGCTCTGTGTGTCATAGCTGCCAGATTGAATATTCACTTTAAAAAAATCATTACCCTGATGCGTGTCTCGGGCATCAGATGTGACCAGATTTATGATCCCCAAAAATGCATTGGGGCCATATACCGCACCTACCGGGCCATACAGCACTTCTATCCGCGCAATATTCGACAATGGGTAATTTTTTGACAAGGTGGCTTCGTGATACCACAAGTGATTATCGACTATGCCATTGACCAGCATTAGCGTGCGCTGGGTGAGCGGCGTACGATAGCCGCGCTGATAGGTGATAACGCCACCATTACCATTGGTGACTGTGCTATCAAACCCGGGAAGATCCAGGATCACTTCATCAATGCTGGTATAACCGCGCTGCCTGATATCCGCAGCGGTAATGATCACCATAGCGGCAGGGGCATCACGCAGTGTTTCTTCAACGCCGGAGGCGGATGACACGGTGACATCGAGCAAGTCTTCTAAGCTTAGCTCCATCAATGTATCAAGTTCATCATCTTGTGCTGCGCTGTGTGAACTGATGAATAAAATGGAAGTTAACAAGAGCGCCGTTGGCGTTTGGCTGGGTCGTTTTCTGATCATAAGTTGTCCCTGGCCCTACTCATTGTAGTGCGCCAATGACGTGTTACTCTATCAAAACGCTGAAATGACATGGTCAGTGACTAACTTACTCTAATCTTTGGAGGTTAGAATAAACTGCCTGTTTGTCAAGGCGGGTTGGTGATGATAAGGGAACAGTGCAACGCTGCTGGGTCAGTGATAACTAACCCAGTTTTTTAAAGTTTATTAGTCCCGGCTGCAGCGCTGAAGGGGGGGATGGTACCACCTCGCAATTGCTACTTGGCTGCAATGCCCGGCGAGCGGCGTATGGCCGGGTGGTAAGTGCTTAAAAATACGCTGAATAGGATAGGGAAAGAAAATCCAGCCCGGGGTTGGGGCTTTTAAATCCGGCATTGGAGTAATGCATATAGCGGATCGCAACATTGGCATCGTCCATCTGATACACCAGCCCTAATCTGTCTTCAAACTGGTAATGGGTACTGACGTCTTTACCCGCAAACAGGGTATCATCCAGTAAGGCCAGGCCAATGCCTAACTCCACAGCCACCGGGTGACCGTTAAAGGTAGTGAATGGATACCTAATTACGGGGGAAACTGCCAGGACAAAATTGCCATCATGATGGTTCTCTTCTCCATAACGCCAGAAGTTGATACTGCTTTCGAAGTGCACATCAAAGTGACGCCAGGCCTGTGGTAAGTCCAGCTTAGGATGATATTGGTACGCTAATTTAATCCCGTCGACACTGCCTTCGCCATGAATGTAGTGGACGGCATAGCCATGTTGCTGCGCGTATACAGGTGCAGTAACAACAGTAAGCAGTGACAGCAGAAACACGATTGCTCTGATCATAATGAAATCTAACCCAGTAGAATTGAATATCCCTATTGTCTGGGTGTTAGTTGCCATTAAAAAGGCGCTAAATAGCAACTAATTGATGTTAAATTGGCACCAAAAAACTAGGTAACTGATTTTTAAAGGAAAATCAATTGATGCCAAAGTGGCACTAATATGGTGCTGATTTGTGTGTTTTTCATCTGCAAAGTTAGCGTTAAACTTGCCTCATTAACATATAACGGAGCGGATCATGAAAAGACTAATGCAACTTATGCTGGTGGCATTGCTGGCGTTTAGCAGCTTACAAAGCATTGCAGCAACGGATACACAAAGTAACCCTTACGGCTTGATCAAGTCGGTTGGTGACCAATTGTTTGTAGATATCAGCAAGCTCAATACTCTGGAAGAAGCGCAAAAGAAGGCTGAGTTGAAGAAGTTGGTGCGCGAACAGCTGATGCCACATATAGACATTAAATATGTGTCTTTTAAGTTGTTGGGTAAACATGTCCGTGAGATCAAGCGCGAGCAGGCGGTGACTTTCATCGATGCCGTTGAGCAATATCTGGCAAACACCTATGCAAATGCGCTAATGAGCTATAAAGGTCAGCAGGTTAACTTTATTGAATCTGTTGTCAGTGCCGACAGTAAATTTGCCTCTGTAAAGTCTGAGATAGTTGAGCCGAATGCCCCAACCATCGACATTGTATTCAAGTTTCGTAAAAATAAAGCCGGAGAGTGGCAGGTATATGATCTGGTTGCCGAAAGCATCTCATTGCTCAGCGCTAAGCAAAAAGAAATTACCTCACGGATCAGTGAAGTCGGTATCGATCAGGTAAGCAAAGAGCTGGTGGCTAAGAGTTAATTGACACGAATTAAAGAGACAATTTGCGTCCTTCAGGCGGGTATTCACTCTTACCCATGAGATCCAATCTTCTCCGATTGCCCGCCTTTTTCTTTTTATCTAATGTGCTGTGATACCTGGCTTGTGACTTATCTTTGGCTTGTCGCTACTGCATGAGGCATAGTAAGATGGTAACCATTGAACGAATACGAACAGTGTCATAGATAGCCGTCGACTTGGTGTTAGGCCATCGGACGTCTGCATGCTATCGTGCAACGCTGTCAGCAAATTAAGAACGCTCTATTATGCAATTATCTCCCTCACTTTCAGCCTTGGTTGAAGCGCTGCGCTGTTTACCCGGCATTGGACCTAAATCGGCACAAAGGATCGCCTTTCACCTGCTTGAAAGAGACCGCAGTGGTGGCACGCAGTTAGGCCAGAGCCTGTTACAGGCGATGGATAAAATTGGTCACTGTGAATCTTGCCGGACGTTTTCAGAAACCCCGGTATGCGATATCTGCAGCAACATTAAACGTCAGGATACCGGGTTGTTATGTGTGGTTGAATCTCCAAGCGATGTGCTGGCAATCGAACAAACAGGCCAGTACCAGGGACTGTATTTTGTCTTGATGGGTCATTTGTCTCCGCTGGATGGGATTGGTCCAAACGAAATTGGCATGGATGTGCTGGAGAAAACGCTCAGTAATGGCAACATCAATGAGGTGATCCTGGCAACCAATCCGACGGTTGAAGGGGAGGCCACAGCTCACTTTATCGGAGAGATGTGCCATCAACACAATGTGACTGCCTCGCGGATCGCACATGGTATGCCAGTAGGCGGTGAGCTGGAACTGGTCGATGGCATGACTCTGATGCATGCGTTTAGCGGCAGAAAAGCAATTTAATGAACGCCCGAATGGGCTTTCTGCTTGCTCTGAATATATGCAATCCGTAATTTTTTTCCCTGCTCACTCTTGAAAAAAATCTCCCCAGCACAATATACCTCAGCATAACGCAAGTTAACTGATTAACTATGTACTACTATTGTGTACCAAATAAGTTAGGGTGTACCAAATGACTACCGAAAATACCAAAGAAAATCATTCATTTAGTGCCAACACTAAGCAACTACTACAGCTGATGATCCACAGCTTGTACTCAAACAAAGAGATCTTTTTACGTGAGCTGGTATCCAATGCGTCGGATGCTGCTGATAAGCTGCGTTTCTTAGCGTTGCAAAACGGTAACCTGTATGAAGGTGATGCCGACCTGCGTGTACGTATCAGTGCCGACAAAGACGCGAAAACAGTGACCATTTCTGATAATGGTATTGGTATGACTCGCGATGAAGTGATCAGCTCTTTGGGCACCATTGCAAAGTCTGGTACTGCTGAATTCTTTAAGAATCTGACAGGTGATGAGGCAAAAGACTCGCAACTGATTGGCCAATTTGGTGTGGGTTTCTACTCAGCGTTCATCGTTGCTGACGAAGTGACTGTACGCACACGTAAAGCGGGTGAGGCGCAGGCTGTTGAATGGCAGTCAAAAGGTGAGGGTGAATACACCCTGGCAGATATCGAAAAAGCAGAGCGCGGAACAGAGATCATTCTTCACCTGCGTGAAGAAGAGCTGGAGTTCGCAGATGACTTCCGCTTGCGTTCAATCGTAACGAAGTACTCTGATCACATCTCTATCCCAGTGGAAATGTTTAAAGCCCCTGTACCAGAATCTGAAGGCCCGGACGGTGAAAAAATTGAAGCCCAGCCTGGTGAGTGGGAAGGGATCAACCGTGCTACGGCTTTGTGGACGCGTGATAAGTCAGAGATCAGCGAAGAAGAATACAAAGAGTTTTATAAGCATGTTGGTCATGACTGGGAAGAGCCACTGACTTGGGCACACAACAAAGTGGAAGGTAAAACGGAATACACCAGCTTGCTGTACATTCCTAAAAAAGCACCTTTCGACATGTGGAACCGTGATCGTCAGACAGGCCTGAAGTTGTACGTACAACGCGTATTCATTATGGATGACGCTGAACAGTTTATGCCAAGCTACTTGCGTTTTGTAAAAGGTCTGTTGGATTCCAACGATCTGCCACTGAACGTGTCACGTGAAATCCTGCAAGATAATAAAGTTACTCAGGCAATCCGCAAGGGTTGTACGTCACGTATCCTGAAGATGCTTGATCGTATGGGTAAGAACAAGGCAGAAGACTACCAGACTTTCTGGAATGAATTCGGCCAGGTTATCAAAGAAGGCCCGGCTGAAGACGCAGCTAATAAAGAAGCGATTGCTAAACTACTGCGTTTCAGTTCGACGCATACTGACGAGAGTGTACAAAATGTGTCACTGGAACAGTATATCGAGCGTATGACAGAAGGTCAGGATAAAATTTACTATGTGGTGGCAGATAGCTTTGAAGCTGCGAAGAGCTCACCGCACCTTGAAATCTTCCGTAAGAAGGGCATTGAGGTTCTGTTGCTCTCAGATCGCGTAGACGAATGGATGATGAGTCACCTGACAGAGTTTGCTGAGAAACAATTCCAGTCAATTACGCGCGGTGATTTAGACCTGGGTGATATGGAAGACGAAGAAAGTAAAAAAGCGCAGGAAGAGAGCGAAAAGCAGGTAGAAGGCCTGGTTGAGCGCATCAAAGAAGCGTTGGGTGATAAAGTAAAAGAAGTACGCTTTACGCACCGTCTGACAGATTCTCCGGCTTGTGTGGTTGTTGATGACCACGACATGAGCTCACAGATGCAAAAGCTGATGGAATCGATTGGTCAGTCTGCCCCTGAGTCTAAGCCAATCTTTGAGCTTAACCCAGAGCACCAGTTGGTTAAACACCTGAACGTTGAGCAGGACGAAGATAAGTTCGCACAATGGTCAGAGGTACTGCTGGATCAAGCATTGCTTGCAGAGCGTGGCAGCCTGAAAGACCCGGCAGGATTTGTTGCTCGTTTGAACAAGCTGATGCTTGACCTGAGTAAATAAATTAACGCAGTTTTTATTGTGTTTAAAAAAGCCCGGCGAGTAATTCGACCGGGCTTTTTGTTGTCTTTAAAGGAACAGTGCGGAAAGCTAGCTGGATAGTTAGGTGCCAGCTCAGCCCGTCAATTTAGGTGCTATAAAGCCACATTTAGCTGCAAAAGCTCTCAATGGGGTACATGATTTAACAAGCTTTGATGCATATCTGAGTTAAAAAGAAAGAGTAGTGACAAATTTTCATTCTCTTTACTTGGTTTAAGTACTTGTTTTGCTATGAACAAATACCGTACAGCTGCGAGTTTAAAGGCTTCTTCGCAAATTTGTCATGCAAATACACTAGACAAAGCAATGATGAAAAAGATAAAATGACAGCGTTGTCATTGAGATCTATTATCACCTTGAATCCGCTTCTGCCCGAACGCTTATGGAATAATCAGATAGCACAACTCGCCTAAATTAGATTAGTTTATTAATTAGGTCCAATTCTTCTACATAACTCATCGCAACTGCTGTTAAAAAGTGCATAGCTTGTGATATATTCTTCTCGTTTGTAACAAACTATAACCACAAAATTATTTATTCTATCTATTTCAGTGGGTTAGGATTTTGTTGAAAAAATCTTATGTAAGCCATAAAAAAAGATGTAGCGAATCTGTAATTTTGGGTGTATGGTTTGTTATTAGATGACAGCGTTGTCATCATCACTGGGCAGAAGTGATTTAAAAACCAACAAAATGATTCAAGGGGAATCCTGTGTTAGCTAATAATTTTAAAAAAAGCTTACTGGCAGCTAAGGTTGGCCTCATCCTAAGTACGGGTGTGACAGGCGTAGCGTTTGCTGAAGATAACCAGACTGGCGTTCAAGAAAACGTTGAAGTCATTGAAGTGCGCGGTATCCGCCGTTCATTGGCTGAAGCAGTTAATACTAAACGATTTGCAACCAGCGTTGTAGACGCGGTATCTGCAGAAGATATCGGTAAGTTTCCAGACAGTGACGTAGGTGAAGCACTGGGTCGTATCCCAGGCGTAGCGGTTAGCCGTCAGTTTGGTCAGGGCCAGCAAGTATCTATTCGTGGTGCGTCTAGCCAGCTAACTTTGACAACTCTGAATGGTCAGAACGTTGCTTCAACAGGTTGGTACACCGAGCAAGCAATTGACCGAAGCTTCAACTACACATTGTTGCCGCCTGAACTTATCTCAGGTATCGACGTGTATAAGTCTTCACAAGCAAACATTGTTGAGGGTGGTGTTGGTGGTACGGTTAACGTAAAAACCCGTAAACCACTAGACCTGGATTCCGGAACCGTTTTCGCTTCTGTAAAGAGCGTATATTCAAGCCAGTCTGAGCAGTGGGATCCTGCTTACAGTGGCCTTGCAAGCTATAAAAACGATGACGAAACATTTGGTGTACTTGCTGCATTAGCAGTACAGGAAACTGACTATGTTCGTCGTGGTAACGAATCACTGGCTGGCTGGAATGGTGCTGTTTCTGCTAACTACTTCCTGCAAGAGCGTGAAAGAACAGCGACTAACGTAGCGTTCCAGTACGCGCCAAATGATGAACTGTCATTCGATCTGACTTACATGAACCTGGAGTTAGAAGCGAACAACAACAACAGCAGCTTCTGGATTTTCCAGGCTGGTGCAAACTGTCTGGGCGAAAACCCGGATGGCGTATGTATGTTGTCTGAAGCAACAGCGGCAACACCAACTGATAACCCGTCTTGGCTACAAGCCTTTGCACGTCGTGCGAAGATGGAATCTGAAACAGTTGATTTTGGCTTTGAATTCAAACGTGACACGTTCGAAATTTCTGGTCGTATCGGTCGTTCAGAAGCAACGGGTGGTACAGAAGCGCAAACAAACTATGGTGGTTTGATTGGTTCTCATGAAGATCGCTACGGCATGATCGACATGACGGGCAAGCGTATCAAGATCCAGCTGAAAGAAAATGATTATCGCGTTGGTCACTGGAATGAGGGTAACCCAGGCGTAGCAGCATGGGCAGTACGTAATCAGCCGAATACGGATGAAGAAACGTACGCACAACTTGATACTAAGTTCATGCTTGATCATGACATCATCACTGCTGTTCACGTTGGTGCTCGTTTCACTAACCACAAGGTTGAAGAAGACAACTTTAAAGGCCTGGCAAACATTCAGCGTAATGCAGATGGTACGCCGGTGCTAAGTGATCCAAATAACCCAACTAGCGTAATTGCGGACATTGCTGATATCGCACCTGCTCAACTATATGGTAACGGTGTAAACGAAGCGGGTTTTGAATACATCACTATCCCTGGTCCACACCTGGATGCGATGTTCAACCACACTGCGCAGAACTTCAGCGAATATGTACGTGACCGCAGTGGTTATGCAGCGCTTGAAGAAGAGAACTTTGCGTTTTACGTAATGGCTGACTTCAGCGGTGAAAACTACCGTGGTAACTTCGGTCTGCGTTACATCTCCACAGATGTAAACAGTGACTACTATGGTTCAGACATCACTGTGACAGGTATCACAGATTCAGGTAACTTCTACGGTGGTAATGCACTGAAATCTAAGACACTGTCAAACAAAGAAGCGGATTACTCAGATATCCTGCCAAGCTTCAATATCGCGTATGACCTGGATGAAGACACTATCCTGAGAGGTTCAATCGCACAGGTTATCAGTCGCCCTAACTACCAGGATGTGTTTGCACGTTCTAGCCTGAGTGGTTACGACAATGAAAACCCGAACGACCAGCAAGAAGTAACTGGTAACCCAGGTCTTGAGCCGTTCAAGGCAACTCAGTTGGACGTGTCTTACGAGTACTACTATGGTGACAGCAACTTCGCAAGTGCGACGTTCTTCTACAAAGACATCGAGACATTCGTAACGTCATCAACCACGCCAAATCAGTCTATCGGTATTAATGACCCAGCATGTAACTGTGACGTGTGGAACATCGTTAACCGTGTGAATGGTGACGGTGGTGACGTAATCGGTCTTGAGCTTCAGCTTCAACACGCGTTTGACAACGGCTTCGGTGCGATTGTTAACTACACGTATGCAGACAGCTCATCTGAAGAAACAAACTTCGATGACCGTATCGGCCGTTTCTCAGACAGTTCTGACCACACAGTTAACCTGGTAGGTTACTATGAGAATGATGACTTCGGTGCTCGTCTTGCTTATAACTGGCGTTCTGAGTTCATGATCCGTGAAACGGGTTTCTACTCTTCACGTGAGCACATGGACTTCGGTACTTTGGACTTCACTGGTAACTACCAGGTGAATGACAATATCAGTCTGACGCTTGAAGTTGTAAACATTCTTGAAGAAGACAGCTACCAGATTGGTATCTCTGGCTCTGACGGTCTGTTGAAAGAAGAAACGAAACACAACTTCCCTGCATGGAGCTATGTAGGTGAGCGCAAGATTGCACTGGGTGCAAACTTACGTTTCTAATTTTGTTGTTTGGAAAAGCCCTGCTTAAATAGTGGGGCTTTTTTATGCCTGTTTTATGGCAAGATCGAGACAGGCGTACTTTGTTTGTAGTAAAAGCTGCATGTCTGTCCGTGGTGGTCTTTACAGTAGTTGTGAGGTGAATTGTGCAAAATGCAGAAACCAAAATTAAGCGTATCGTCATTGTCGGTGGTGGCACCGCGGGTTGGCTGGCTGCGAATCATTTGGCCGCAGACGCGTCGGAGGATGTGAGTATTACATTAGTAGAGTCTCCAGACATTCCGACGATTGGTGTCGGGGAGGGGACTGTCCCGGTGATTGTCGATAGCCTGAAGAAGTTTGGCATCCGTGAGTCGGACATGTTTCGCCTGTGCGATGCTACGTTTAAAAATGGCATTCATTTTGTTGGCTGGAATAAGCCAGTTAACGGACAACCCCATTGCTACTTTCATCCATTTGACGATCCAAATGTTAACGGGGTTAATCTGCTGCCTTACTGGTTGCATCAGCTACCAGAGGCCAGGGCTCGCTTTGACCAAAGTGTTTCCATTCAGGCCCATATCGCACTCGAAAACAAGGCGCCTAAGCTGATCACGAACGCTGAATATGAGCGCATGATTAATTATGCTTTTCACCTGGATGCTGGCAAGTTTTCGGCATTGCTGTCAGAGCATGCGATTAAAAACCGTCAGGTTAATCATGTGCTGGATGAGGTAGAATCGGTCAAGCTCGCACTGGATGGGTCCATATCGGGATTACAGCTGAAACAAGGAGGCCTGCTTGAAGGCGACTTGTTTGTTGATTGCAGTGGTTTCCAGTCTTTATTGCTTGGCAAAGCGCTTAATACCCCGTTTATTGATAAGAGTGACGTCCTCTTTGCCAATCATGCTGTGGTGACGCAAGTTCCTTATGCAAATGAGCATGAGGTGCCGCCTTATACTATTTCAACCGCTCAGCAGGCAGGCTGGATTTGGGACATTGGTCTGCAAACCCGTAAGGGGGTTGGTCATGTGTATAGCGATCAGTTTACGAGCCACGAACAGGCGCATCGCGACCTATCTGCTTATCTCGGAAAACCAGAAGACACCGTCGAATCCCGGCTGATTAAAATGCAGGTGGGTTATCGAGCGCAAGCCTGGGTGAAAAACTGTATTGGTATTGGGTTGTCCCAGGGCTTCGTTGAACCACTTGAAGCGACAGGGTTGTTAGTGTTTGATTTGGCAGCCAGAATGTTGTCAAAGCGCCTCCCCGGTGAACGTCAGGAAATCCCTGCCATTGCACAGCAGTTTAATCAACACATGACACATGTCTGGCAGTCAATCGTTGACTTTATCAAACTGCATTACTGCATTTCTAATCGCGATGACAGTGAGTTTTGGCGTATGAACCGTTTGCCAGAAACGATCCCGGAATCGCTGCAACATAAACTGGTATTATGGCGTAATGACATTCCTAATGAGTATGACTTTGTGAGTAGTCTGGATGTTTTCAGATTGGAGAATCATCTGTACGTGTTGTATGGCATGAATTACCCTAGTCAATGCAATTTCCCGTCGCCACACAAACTGTCACAACAGGAAGCTATGCTGAAGCTGGTGGCCCAGCAGCAACAGAAAGCTGGAGCAATGTTAGAGACACACAGCAACCTGGTTGCAAAAGCAGCAAGATATGGCTTTCAAAGAATTTAACCACAATATTTCTTTTCTTTTACCTTGAAAAGCTATAGCCTTGGACGCATATAAATAACAACTTTATGATAAAACGGAGCAGTATTATGGCGGAGCAACAAGTGCAGCCTTTACACAACGAGAAACATGCCAACACTAAAGTAAAAAATGGCATCAATGTAGAATTTTTAAAATCTCAGCACTTGATCCCGGTCGTTGCACACGAGTTTGCGCGTGTAGCAACTGAATTCCCGATGGCATTTGTTAAGAATACAGAGAGCGGTCAATATCAGGCAGTTGCTTTATTTGGTCTTGAGCCAGGTGAAAACCTGTTTGTACAAGATGGCGAGTGGACTGCGGGTATCGCACCTCTGGCTGCATCTCGTTACCCATTTGGTCTGGTTAAACACCCAGAGCAAGATCAGTACGGCATCGTGGTTGATGAAGCGAGCCCGCTGGTAGGTGAAGAAGAAGGCAATGCTTTGTTCGAAGACGGCAAAGAAACTGAGTACCTTGAGCGTCGTAAAGAAGCGCTGGTTAACTTCATCGAGTTCTCTCGCGTTACTGAAGCTTTCACACAATACCTGGCTGAGAAAGACCTGCTGGTACAGCAGACTCTGACTGTTGAAATCGCTGGTGAAAAGAAAGACATCAACGGTATCTACCTGGTAGACGAGCGTAAGCTGAACGAACTGAGCGACGAAGCTTACCTTGAGCTGCGTAAGCGTGGCTACCTGGCACCTATCTTCTCTTTCCTGACTTCTACACATCAGGTTGGCCGTCTGGCACGCCTGAAAGCAAAGCGTCAGGCAAGCTAAGTCACGCGTGACTATGAATTGCAAGAAAGCGCCTTAAGGGCGCTTTTTTTATCGCTTTTTTTTGCAACCAGAATTTATATCCGGCAGCTTAGTTCGACAATAAAAGAACAACAGGAATTCGACATGCGCCGTTTATTACTTACTTCATCTTTGCTTGCTGCATTAAGCACAGCATCCCCCGTTTTTTCAGCCCCAGCTCAATCACCGATTGCTATCGCAATCCATGGTGGTGCAGGCACAATTGAGCGCGCCAAATTTACGTCAGAGCAGGAGCAAGCTTACCGGCAAACTTTGCAATCAGCCGTTGAGCAAGGATATGCGGTTTTGGAAAAAGGCGGCGAGAGCCTGGATGCAATTACGACCGCAATTAAGGTGCTGGAAAACTCCCCATTCTTTAACGCCGGAAAAGGCGCGGTATATACCTATGACGGCACGCATGAGCTGGATGCGTCGATTATGGATGGTCGGGATCGCCAGGCTGGCGCAATTTCCGGTGTGACACTGATAAAAAACCCCATTGAGTTAGCCAGAGCGGTTATGGAGAAGTCGGTGCACGTGATGCTCAGTGGTGAAGGTGCACAAGAGTTTGCAAAGCGTGAGGGGGTTGCGTTCGTCAACAAGGACTATTTTGATACACCTCATCGCTATGAGGCATGGCAAAAAGCGCGAAAGAAATTGGAGCAAGCAGAGCAGGGGGTTAAGGATTATCAGGCTTTACATCAACAGCTACCTCAGCAATATAAAATGGGCACTGTTGGGGCTGTGGCACTGGACAAACAGGGTAACCTCGCGGCAGGCACCTCTACTGGCGGGATGACGGCAAAACGATTTGGTCGTATTGGTGACTCACCGATCATAGGCGCAGGTACATTCGCGGATAACGATTCTTGCGCGGTCTCTGCGACCGGACATGGTGAGTATTTTATTCGTTATAACGTCGCGGCGGATATCTGCGCCCGGGTACAGTATCAGGGAAAAACAGTGGCACAAGCGGGACAGGATGTTATTTTTGGTCCAATGCTTGAGGCTGGTGGTACCGGCGGAGTGATCATTTTAGATGTCCAGGGCAATATCAGCATGCCTTTTAATACCAAAGGAATGTATCGCGCCAGCAAATCTAACACGCAACCTACCTATGTCGGTATTTTTGATGACACAAAGTAACCCTAATTAATGTACTTAAGGCCTGCAAACTTGGGCAATTTTTGTAACGCCAGCTACTATTTAATATGAAGCTGGTGTTTTTTTAGGGGAATGAAATATGCAATCTGTCAAAGTAGCAGACTATCTTAATCATCGTCCGGTTACCTTTAAAGCGGACATGCGCATCGAGTCGGCAGTGGAAAAGTTACTACAAAGTGGTCAGGCCGGAGGCCCCGTGATTGATGACATGCAACACGTTGTGGGATTTTTGTCTGAACAGGACTGTATTCGCACTATGCTCGAAGCTACTTATCAGAACGAATCACACAGTATTGTGGCTGATGTGATGAATACCGAACCTTTGTGTGTTAGCCCGGACGACAGCATTTTGAAACTGGCTGACAGAATGACTGCCGATAAACCCAAATTATACCCTGTGTGCGATGATGACTGCCGTTTGGTAGGAGTGATCAGCCGGACTAATGTACTGTACGCGATTGATAAGCACCTTCACGATACCTATGAGTCGGGTAATCGCTTTGTTTAAGCGCTGATCAGGCCTCAGTATACCGGCAAGCGTGTCCCATATAGTTTACCAGGTTGTGCCTGCCTGTCGGTATTTAGTACGCAGCCCCTGTCAAAGGGACTGGGCTGTACTCATGCTTTTTGCTAGACTACGCGACGATTTTCTCAGTAACAAGGTGTCGTGTAGTGGATTTGCAGTCGTTGTATTCGAACATAGCGGATTGCCTCAAAAAGGATCAGTTTCTCTTTAAAAAGCGTCTTCAGGGCGTCAAAAAAATAAAAGACGAAGCGAAACAGCAAAAGGTAATCACTCAGATAACGCATGATATAGCGCACAGCCAAACGCTTAGAGTAAAGCGTCTGGCTGGCCTGCCTAGTGTGCAATACCCCGAAGCACTGCCTGTAAGTCAGAAAAAAGACGATATTAAAAAAGCCATTGCTGAAAACCAGGTCGTCATAGTGGCGGGTGAAACTGGTTCAGGTAAAACCACTCAGCTGCCTAAAATTTGTCTGGAGCTGGGTCGTGGCGTTGATGGTTATATAGGCCACACTCAGCCACGTCGTCTGGCTGCACGCAGCGTGTCCAACCGTATAGCTGAAGAGCTTAATTGTGAGCTTGGTCAGGAAGTGGGTTTTAAGATCCGCTTTAGCGATCAGGTTTCTGACAAAAGTTACATCAAGCTGATGACCGATGGTATTTTGCTGGCTGAGATCCAGCAAGACAGATATCTGAATCAGTACGACACAATTATTATCGATGAAGCGCACGAGCGCAGTCTGAACATTGACTTTATTCTCGGTTACCTGAAAAACCTGCTGCCTAAACGCCCCGATCTGAAAGTGATCATTACTTCAGCAACGATAGATCCGGAGCGTTTTTCAAAACACTTTAATAATGCCCCCATCATTGAAGTCTCGGGCCGTACTTATCCGGTAGAAGTGCGTTACCGACCGGTGATTGATGCCAGTGGGGATGAAAGCGAAGCTGAAAACGATCAATTACAGGGCATTTTTGATGCTGTTGATGAGCTATGCGCTGAGGGTCCCGGTGATATTCTTATCTTTATGAATGGTGAGCGGGAAATCCGCGACACCGCGGACGCATTGAGCAAGCGTAATCTCAAAGGGGTTGAGATATTACCTTTGTATGCTCGCTTGTCGAATGCAGAGCAGAATCGTATCTTTGCCGCGCATAGTCACCGCCGTATTGTTCTCTCAACCAACGTTGCAGAAACCTCTCTGACGGTACCCGGGATCCGTTACGTCATCGACCCGGGCACGGCGCGGATCAGCCGCTATAGTTACCGAACCAAAGTACAGAGACTGCCTATTGAAGCTGTCTCTCAGGCCAGCGCAAATCAGCGTATGGGTCGATGTGGGCGGGTTGCTGCGGGTGTGTGTATCCGTCTCTATTCAGAGGAAGATTTCCTGGGTCGTCCTGAATTTACCGACCCCGAAATTCTGCGCACTAACCTGGCATCGGTTATTTTGCAAATGCTGGCGCTGGGTCTGGGTGACATCAAGCGTTTCCCGTTTGTTCAGGCACCAGACAACCGCAACATCACAGATGGTGTCAGTTTGCTCGAAGAGCTGGGGGCGGTTAAACCTGCAGCCAGACGTGAACAAACCTCATTGACTCAGACCGGCCGTAAACTAAGCCGTTTGCCAATCGATCCTCGCCTTGCGCGTATGGTGCTGGCTGCCGCGCCTTTAGGTGCGCTGCGTGAAGTGATCATCATTGCAGCCGCTTTGTCTATCCAGGATCCCAGAGAGCGACCGCAGGAAAAACGGGGCGCAGCGGATGAAAAGCATGGTCGGTTCGAAGATGCGGACTCAGATTTCATGGCGTTTCTTAATCTGTGGCAGTATCTGGAAGAGCAGCAAGAGGCGCTGAGTCGTGGCCAGTTCAGAAAGCAGTGTCAGAAGGACTTTTTGGCCTATATGCGGGTGAGAGAGTGGCAGGACATTGTTTACCAGCTAACCACAGTCTGCACTGAGATGGGATTAAAGGCGTCTGGTAATGAGGCGAGCTTCGAGGCCATTCACCAGGCATTATTGAGCGGGATGCTGAGTCACATTGGTCAAAAAGACGAGAAGAAATTTTACAAGGGCGCTCGTAATAGCCAGTTCCATATTTTCCCGGGGTCAGGCCTGTTTAAAAAGAGCCCTAAATGGGTGATGGCAGCCGAATTGGTGGAAACCAGTAAACTGTACGCCCGTATTAATGCCAAGATTGATGTGAACTGGGTGGCACCGTTGGCGGAGCATCTGGTTAAGCGCAGTTACAGTGAACCACACTGGGAAAAGAAACAGGGCTGTGTCATCGCATTTGAGCAGCAAACCCTATACGGATTGATCATAGTGGGTAAAAAGCGCACTGTGTATAGTCAGATTGAACCTGTACTGTGTCGCGAATTATTTATCAAAGAAGCGCTGGTTGCTCAGCAATTGGGGCAGAACGAAGCCTTTTTACAGCACAATCAAGCCTTGATTGAAGACATTCAGGATCTGGAAAACAAAGCCCGTCGCCGAGATATTCTGGTTGATGAGCATATGATGCAGGCCTTTTATGAAGAACGGATCCCGGCTGATGTTAATAACCGTGCTGCGTTCAATCACTGGTGGAAAGACAAGAAAAAAGCCGATAAACGATTTTTACACATGGATCGGGATGCCTTGATGCAACATGAAGCGTCGCATATTACGGCGTTAGATTATCCCGATGTATGGCAGCAGGGTAACCTGATGTTGCCATTGAGCTACCACTTTGAACCGGGTCAGCCGGTGGATGGTGTAACGGTGAATATACCCTTGCCGTTGCTCAACCAGGTCGCCTCTGAGGGCTTTGACTGGCATATTCCGGCACTGCGCCATGAATTGATCTGTTCATTGATTAAGAGCCTGCCAAAAAGCCTGCGGCGTAATTTTGTTCCTGCACCTAACTATGCTGATGCAGTGCTGGCTGCGATTGAGCCGATGCAAGGGGGCTTTCTGGAAGCGTTGGCTAATCGTCTATTGCGTATGACGGGTGTTAAGGTTGACGCACAAGCGTTTGATTTAGGCGCACTGGAATCTCACTTAAAAATGCAGTTTCAGGTACTGGATGAACATAATAAGGTCATTGCTCATGGCTATGATCTGGATGTGCTCAAAGCCAAGTTACAAGGCAAAGTAACACAAACGCTGTCTAAGGTTGCCGAAAAGGGCATAGAGCAGGAAGGGCTCACCGAGTGGTCGTTTGGTGACTTGCCCAGTGAATACACTAAAAAGCAGGGAGGGTATGAGATCAAAGCATTCCCTGCTCTGGTGGACAACAAGCAAAGTACATCAATCAGCTTGTTTGATCACCCTCTGAAGGCGCAGCAGGCACATCGTCTTGGTTTACGCCGACTGGTGATGCTGAATGTGCCCTCGCCGGTGAAGTATTTACAGCAGCATTTGCCCAACAAAGCCAAACTGGGACTTTACTTTAATCCGTTCGGTAAGATTAACGATTTAATCGATGATTGTACCGCGGCGGGCATTGATGCCTTGCTGGGTGACTATAGTGCGATTCGTTCTGAACAGGACTTTGAACAGGCCAAAGAACATGTCCGGGCTGAACTCGGCGATAAAGTGGTGGAAATCGCGTCTGCGGTTGAGCAGGTGCTGAGCATTGCACATGGTATCAATAAGCGCATGAAGGGACGTGTGGATTTGACCATGATCACGGCGCATGGTGATATTAAATCTCAGCTTGAAAGCCTGATTTTTAAAGGATTCGTTAGTCAGCATGGGGCACATAAGCTGGCGGATTTGCTGCGTTATATGAAAGCCATTGAAAAGCGTCTGGAGAAGCTGCCTGTTGACCCTAACCGGGACCGGTTATGTGTTCTGGAGCTTGAAAAAGTGGCGTCTGCCTATGCCGATAAGTGTAACAAACAGCCGAAAGGGATCCCGATGCCGACAGCACTCGATGAGATTTTCTGGATGCAACAGGAACTTCGGGTGTCATTGTTTGCTCAAACACTAGGAACACCGTATCCGATTTCAGCAAAACGGATCACCAATGCGTTAAATGAGATCGAATAGTGTGTTTTGACTTGCAATTTGCATTAGGGCAATTACCTTATTAAGAGGAAACTATTTTTGGATTGTGAAAAGGAAGCGGCATTGACTATGTCCACACAGGGGAGCAGGATGAAAACGCCGCATGTGCTAGTGGTTGACGACGAGTATTTCAATTTTGAGATGCTTTCAATGGCTTTGTCAGACGCATTTAAATTTAGCTATGCTGAATCGGGGAAGAGCTGCCTGTCGAACGCGATTGCCGATCCACCAGATGTGATCCTGCTCGATGTGTGTATGCCTGGGCTGGATGGGTATGATACCTGTCGAATGTTGAAAAATACGCCGGAAACTCGTGATATTCCGGTACTCATGGTGTCGGGCCTGGAGTCGGAGCAGGAGAAGCAGGCGGGCTTTGATGCCGGCTGTGATGCCTATGTGGTTAAGCCCTTTTCCATGCAATCCTTATCAGAGAAAATAAAAAATATGGTGCAAATTATTCCAAGGTAATTTTTTGCAGGCAAGCAATGATAACAAAGAGTGGAGCACGCCATGATACATGAGGATAAACGGCGCTTTATGCGCATGATGGTCAATACCCAGGCACAGTTAACCGTGTTGTCCTCGGGGCATAAACTGCACGGTACCTGCCACGACTTAAGTGCCACGGGATTATCAATCATTGTTGAGGAACCCCTGGAGATCAATGAAATGCTGGATGTGTTTATTGACAGCCACGGCGGATCAGTTCCACCGCTCAACGCGCATGTTAAAGTCATCCGGTGTGGTAATAACAGCGAAGGCGAGGGCTACATGCTTGGCCTGGAAATTGTGCAGTTTAATTAGTCATCCTACTTGAGTTAGAAACCCGGCTCGCCTGACTTTTGGCGGGCCACTCACACTGAGCAGTTGCATGAGCGTGTTCCTGCTTTGGTAAATTTTGTCACTACTTCCACACTATTTGCACATTAACCTTACATACTGACTAGCATCGGGTCTTATACCAATTGGCTTAATTAAAAGTTCTATTTTGAGGCGAGAAAAGCGGATCGATAAGTAGCCAAAAATTTTGCTATTTAGTTGTTCTAAATAAGAATTCTTTAACACCGTTAGCGTCATATTTGCTCCTTCAAATTGACCTGGTATTAAGTACAATTGGTATTCCATGTTTTGAATTCCGTTCACAGGGGTAGCTACATCATGAAACTGACAATACGGCACAAGCTGCTGGCTATTTTGCTGTTGGTCAACACCGTATTGATCATGGCGATCTACTTTGCTAATCAGACTGCTTTCGAAAAGAGCTTCCAGGACTATATTCAGCAAAATAGCCGTGCCCGCTTGGTCGCATTAATGCCTTCTATTCGCGATAATTACGCACGTTATGGCGAGGATTGGGTGTTTACTCGCCATCCGGCCTGGCATCAGCTGGTAAGCGAACTTCGAGGAAACGGGCGAAGTGCCACTTCGCCCGCTGCGACTCCTTCTTATGACAGTTACGACAGTCCCTCCATGCAGCGGCCGCGCAGATCTGAACCGGGTCGGGATGGTCGTGGCATGCGTAATGAGCAGGGCCCTAAGGAGGAGTATCAAACCGACAGGCGTCCAAAGCCCGACGCTGATCGCCCACCCAGAGGCGAGCGCGGTGCCCATCCTCATCAAAAGCGCAGACCCCCCAGAGGGCGCTCAGATAGTATGGGCGGTCGTCTGGTGTATAAAAATGCGGCCGGAGAGCAAGTGATTGGCTCACTTACAACAACCAGAACCACTCTTTGGGTCCCTGTTCATCAGTCTGACAAGGCCGATGCGCCTTTGCTTGGGTATGTAGGGCTTGAGGACGGCCTGGTGGTTAGCAACCGGTTCGATAGCTTATTTGCCGAGCGTCAAAAAAATTGGTTTATGTACATCGCTATCACCGCTTTGATTGCGTCGAGCTTATTGGCCATTCCATTTAGTCATTATCTGGTTGCCCCTGTGCTGGCATTGCGGCGTGCAGCACAAAACCTGGCAAGCGGTGATTATCAAAGCACTCTAAACACGGACAGTAACGACGAGTTGGGCATGCTCGCCCGGGATCTGAACATCCTGTCCGAGACCTTGCGAGAAAACCAGCAAGCCAGACAGCAGTGGATCGCCGATATTTCTCATGAACTGCGCACGCCAATCGCTGTATTCAAAGCCGAATTAGAAGGCATGATCGATGGTGTGATAGAAACGGATCCCGCGCAGTTGCAGTCGTTGCACGAGGAGATTGGCCGGCTGACTCAGTTAGTGGATGATTTGCACCAGTTATCCATGTCTGACAGGGGCTCGCTAAGCTATCAAATGGCACCACATTGTCTGGGCGAGCTGGTCGAGCAAACCTTTGGCAATCATCAGGCACAGCTTGCCAATCGTCATTTTGAATATCAGCTTAAAGGAAACACGCAGAGCTTGATGGATTGTGATGACAGGCGCATGGCACAACTATTCGGCAACCTGATGCAAAACACCTTGCGTTATACCGATTCTGATCAGGACAACCCTGGCCAAATACTGGTGACGATTGAACAGCATGGGAAGCAAACTGAGATAGTCTGGCAGGATAGCTCACCTGGGGTCGAACCTGAGTTGTTAGACAAGTTGTTCGACCGATTATACCGGGTCAAACAGTCCAGAGATCGCGCCTCGGGTGGCTCAGGCCTGGGGCTGGCAATCTGTACCAGTATCGTGCAGGCGCATAATGGCACGATTAAGGCTCGCGAAAGTGAACTTGGTGGTTTAGCTGTGGTGATGCGATTTTCTTAAAAGGGTTGTAAATTCAAGCGATTTCACTTAATTTTGGGGAGGAGAAGACCCAAGGTGAAAGTGAGCGCCTAAGATGCAAAAAGTACTGATCATAGAAGACGAGAAAAAGCTTGCGACTATTTTGGGCAAGTATGTCACTCAGGCGGGCTATGAATTACAGATGGTCCATGATGGCGCCCAGGCGTTAGCCGCTGTAGAGAACTTTGACCCAGATATCATATTGCTCGATTTGATGTTACCTAATGTCGATGGCATTGTTATCTGCCGGGAAGTTCGGCGCAACTCTATGGTGCCCATTATCATGACGACTGCCAAAGTTGAAGAGATAGATCGCTTGCTTGGTCTTGAAGTGGGGGCCGATGATTACGTGTGCAAACCTTACAGCCCACGAGAGGTTGTGGCACGGGTTAAAGCCATTTTGCGCCGGGTGGGTGCGAGTGCTCCTCAATCAGAGCAGCTGCTGCTTGATGAAAACACCTTGTTTGTAACCTACCAAAACAATTCTGTTGAACTGACACAGGTGGAATTTGTGTTATTGCAAACTCTGGTCGCCCATCCCGGACGAATTTATAACCGTTCGCGTTTGATGGACAATATATACGATGATGACCGCATCGTCAGTGATCGTACGATAGACAGTCATATCAAAAAAATTCGCAAAAAGTTGTCCCAATTGTCCCCGAACAGCGAGTTCATCCACTCTATTTATGGCGCAGGTTATAAATATGAGTTGACAGACAATTCATAATTCAATGAATGACGCCTTTGTTATTGCACCCTGGCAACGCCAATTTTGTAGAGAGCATGGACTGACAGCACACTATATTCAGTCGCTGGCGCTTGTGACAGACTGGTTGGCGCAACAGGTCGCACACCAGACACCTTTGTGTCTGGGGATTAGTGGGTCTCAGGGCAGCGGCAAATCGACACTGGCGGAGTATTTAAAGGCTGACCTGACACAACGCGGGTTGCGTGCTGACAGCGTGTCTTTGGATGACTTCTATCTGAGCAGGTCGGAACGTGCACAGCGTGCCGCTGATATTCATCCCTTGTTTCAAACCCGGGGTGTACCTGGTACACATAATATGGCACTGGCTGAAGAGATCCTGGCGCAATTCCGTGCCCGGCAGCCGCTCATATTACCCCGATTCGACAAATCCATGGATGAACCGTTTGCACCTGAACTGTGGAGCCATACCCGCACTTTGGATGTATTGATCCTGGAAGGCTGGTGTCTTGGAGTTGAAGCGCAAACCGCTGAGCAACTGAGCTGTCCGGTCAATCTGTTGGAACAAAACCAGGATCCGGATGGGCGTTATCGGCATGCCGTCAATCAATTTCTCAAAGCGGATTATCAGAGCCTGTTTAGACAAATGGATAAGCTCATATTCCTCAACGCAGGGTGTTTCTCTCATGTTGCCCGCTGGCGCTTTGAGCAAGAGCAGACGCTTAGCTTATCTGGCACACAGTCCCGCCGTATGTCGCAACAAGAGGTTGCACACTTTGTCCAGTTTTTTCAGCGTCTGACACAATGGGGGCTGGAAACTTTACCCGCTCAGTGTGATGTCCATTTACAACTGTCGCCACAGCGCGACATTGCAGCGTCGACAGAGATCCACAATTAAAACACATTAACGTTTTAGGATACGTAAAACTCTTATGGATTATCACCTATGAACAGCACTGTATTTGCCTTATCGGCTTTATGGGTATTGAGTCTCACGAACATCAGTACAGCGCAAGCGCACAGTACCGAACAGATCAAGGTTGAAACGCTGACAAAGCAGCAACATAGCTGGAATGGTGCAGTGTTGCCAGCTTACCCAAAAGGCCAGCCAGAGGTGCGGATCATGCGCTTTACCATTCCTTCCGGCCAGACTTTACCTGTTCACAAACATCCCTACATCAATGCCGGATTGTTGTTAAAAGGAGAACTTCAGGTTGAGACACAAAGCGGGGAGACGATCCACATCAAAGCGGGCGATACCCTGGTTGAGGTCGTTGACACCTGGCACTGGGGGAAAAGTGTGGGTAAAGAAGCCGCGCAGATAGTGGTATTCTACGCCGGCGTTAAAGATCAACCTGTTACACTAAAACAAGACTAGTCGCGTTGGCACCGTATCAGAACCTGATTACGGCGCCAACGGGTTTAACTGACACAGATCCCGTATTTGGGTAGGATATCGACGATGATACTCTGGCGATGTTTTTTCGCCGCATCATGGAAGTGCTTCCAGTCACTGTTCAGAAAGTCCGGGTGATACTGATAGCAATCTTCATCGCCATCCGCCAGCGTGGTACCCAGCGCCTGATGTTTCCAGGAACCCGGGCCTTTGGCGATGTAAGCCAGTTGGTGTGCACCCAGGCCAAAGCGATCGGCGGCGATAGCATCCAACCATTGCTGGTGGCGTGTTGCGCCGTTATCACTGACAAACTGACTAAAGCACCGTGCAATCTCTCGCTCTACGTCAGGTGATAACCCGGTGATAGGCCTGACAAGGTAAGTTTGAAATACTTTACACAGCGCGTTTGCTGCCTGCAAAAAGTCAACCGGGTTATTGCGTTCAACAGCTTCACCAAGACCATTTTGATAAGACCAATGCTGATGTGGCAGATCAGGGTGGGACAGCGCCTGGCCATGGCCCAGACTGGGAATATTGTCCTGCAGGATATTGGCAAAGTAATTGCTGACTTTTGTGATGAGCGTCTCATGGCTCTGACCATTATGATCTTTAATGTCACGAACGTGATTGACCGGGTGGTCGACCCCTGCAAAGCCCCGATGTCCCCAGGTATCGATAAAGACGTGTGCGGTGATCCCAAGCCGATGTAATGAATGAGGCCGGTCTTTATCTGCTAACACTTCTGCGACCATGTCTTTCGCTACAAATGAATGTGGCCGGCACACAAGTTTCTGAATAAAGCTGCCCGCAGGGTTTTCACCAGCAGGTAACCCTCCGTTGCCAGGCAAAAAATGAAACGGCACCCATACTTTCATATTTTTCAGGCTATCCAGATTACGATACTCAAGCATTTTATGGGCAGTCGCAATGCGCTCGTAAGCAGCACCATTATGAAACTTGATATGACCATAGTTGGTGGCATCGTCTACATATTGTGCCGCATGAGCTATGGTGGTGGCCTGAGCTGGTGAGAACCCGGCGTCTCTGGCAACCACCCAGGTCATAGCGTGATGGAGATCAATTTGCATTACTTTAATCCCTGCGAAAATCGATTGATGCACTAAACGGTACACTATTCAAAGAATTAATCCTACTGATAGCGACGTGAAACCGCTATAATGTCAGTTATTTTTTAGATAACGGTACAGGGTACCGAGCGGTACGTCAGAGAGAGTGTATGAGTAAAGGTTTTATGTTGGTTTGTGATGGCAGTAACGGTGCTGGCAAGACAACAGTGATTCAGGGCATTGCCGACTATCTCGAGCAGCAGGGATTTGAAGTCGTACTGACCCGCGAGCCCGGTGGCACGCCGATTGGTGAAAAGGTCCGTAGCGTAATATTGGATCCCAGTACACCAGAAATGAGCTCAATGACCGAGCTGATGCTGTTTGGTGCAGCCCGGGCACAGCACGTAGAAGAAAAAATCCGCCCAGCCCTGGAGGCCGGCAAGGTTGTTATCTCGGACCGTTTTGACGCTGCAACTTTTAGTTTTCAACATTACGCGCGCGGTATTGATCTTGAGACCATAAAGACCATTAATGAACTGGCGCTCGGCGGATTCAAGCCCGACATGAATCTCATCTTAGATTTAGACCCTGAGCTGGGGCTGCAACGCGTCAATCAACGAGGCGAAGGGCTCGACAGGCTTGAGGATGAGAAAATGGAGTTTTTGCATCGTGCACGAGAGGGCTACCTTGCTCAGGCTAAGGCTGAACCGGCGCGTTTTAGTGTGATTGATGCGTCGGAAGATAAACAGTCTGTATTGTCAGCCTGCCTGAAGGTCGTTGATTCTGTGATTGCGGCCAGTCGCCATGATAACACAAATCGTTGACAGGTCTGTTGATATGTACCCGTGGTTAGAAACGGTTTTTGCGCAGTTGCAGATGAGTTTTCAGCAACAGCGCTTTCATCATGCGCAGATGTTCCATGGTATGACTGGCGTGGGCAAACTTGAGCTAGCGCAGTCGCTCGCAGCTGCATTGTTGTGCAAGCAGGCAGGTACTTCGTTGCGCGCTTGTGGGCAGTGTAAAAGCTGTTTATTGGTCGAAGCGGATAATCATCCGGACAAACTGTTGATTACCGCTGAATCACACAGCATCAGTGTAGAGGCGATCCGCAGCTTAAATGATTTCATATTCCACTCTGCACAGCAGGGGGGCAATAAAGTGGTGGTCATTGATGGCATAGAAAAGCTCACAGAATCTGCTGCTAATGCGTTACTGAAGACCCTCGAAGAACCCGCAAAAGGGCGCTACTTGCTGCTGCTATGCAACGATACTGCGCGTGTTACGGCGACCGTTTTGAGTCGCTGTAACAAAATGAATGTGGGGGTTGCTGATGTTAATAGCGCTGAAGCCTGGCTGGCACAGCAAGGGATCCACAGCGGACAATACCCTTGGGTCGCTCACTTTATCTCCCAGCCGCTATTATTACTTAGATGGGCGCAAGCGCAGCAGCTGGGTGCTATTGATAACCTGTGGCAGGAAGCTCAACGTCTTGGTGAAGGCGCTGACGCCGAAGCATTAGCCAAAGCTTTACAAGCCGACACCAGCCTGGTCAAGGTATTATGTGGCTTTGCACTAGCGGCAATCAACACTAAAATAGCGCGGGGTGAACTGGCATTCGACAAAGCGCAGGCCGCAATTGTCACGCTCAAGCGGTTTTCAGTAGACCAACACACTGTGTTAGGCTTAAACTTGTCCCTGAGTCTGTCACGATTGTGCTATCAGTTGCAGCAAACCTTAAGATAGGAGTCAAGGTGCAAGAGTTATTAGTTGATTTTGAAGACATTGACGAGCTATATCGTAGCTACATGCCTTATCAAAAAAGTGGTGGTTTATTTGTACAAACCAATAGCCGCTATGAAATGGGTCAGGCGCTGACGTTGCGTATTACCTTACCTGATGCGTTGGAAGAAGATGTTGTCACGGGCAAGGTGGTCTGGATAACACCGCAGGGCGCACAGAACTCCAACCCACCAGGGGTAGGGGTAGGCTTCGAGACCGAAGACGAATTGCTGAATGATAAAATAGTAAAAATATTGGGTACTAAGCTGAATTCAGGCAAACCCACCTACACCATGTAAGAGTTGTTATGATTGTAGATTCTCACTGTCACCTGGACAGACTGGATTTTGATAAAATTGGAAAAACGTTGCCCGAGATCCTGGGCGATGCCAGAGCTAAACAGGTTGAACACTTTCTGTGTGTGAGCGTGACGCTGGCACAGTTTCCTGCCATGCTGGAAAAAATTCTGCCCTTTGATGATGTTTCGGCATCGTGTGGCGTGCACCCGCTCAATCAGGAAGACGCACTGGATCCTGCACTATTAAAAGAACTGGCGCAGCACCCAAAAGTAGTCGCGGTTGGTGAAACGGGGCTGGATTACTACTATTCAAAAGATACGCATCAGGTACAAAGAGACAGCTTTGCACAGCATATCGATATTGCCAATGAGCTCAATAAGCCTTTGATCATCCATACTCGCGATGCCAGACAGGATACGCTGGATATTATGCGCGCGCATCAGGCAGAGCAGTGTGGCGGTGTCTTACATTGCTTTACTGAAAACTGGGAAATGGCCAAACAAGCCATTGATATGGGGTTTTATATTTCCATCTCAGGGATTGTGACTTTTAAGAATGCCGTTGAGCTGCAAGAGGTTGTAAAGCGTCTGCCACTTGAGCGGCTGCTGATCGAAACGGATTCACCGTATCTGGCACCTGTGCCACATCGAGGTAAAACCAATCAGCCTGCCTATGTACAGGACGTGGCTTATTTTATTGCGGATTTAAAAGGTATTAGTTACAAGGAGTTAGCTAGCGCGACAACGGAGAACTTCTACCGTTTGTTTGGTCTGGCTCAGCGTGGTAATGCCAGCTAATCGTTCTGCGCTTCCCTATGTATTGCTCGGCCCTATGGTGCGCCGGGCAGAGCCCACGCAAATTTGCCTGCAGTTTGTTACCACGGACGTGCCTGAGTTTGAAGTCACTGTAGAAGGCATCGAGGTGTCGTCACAGCTGAGTGAAATACGCCTGGGCACCTATCTGTATCTGTGCTTTGTACTGGTGACACCTAAAACGGGTCGCTTCGAGTGCGATACCAACCTGAGCTATCGTGTTAAAGCTGGTGGGCAATGGCTCGATATGAGCAGTCTGAGTTATTCGGATGCGCCTCAGTTACTGATACCTGACACATTGCGCAGTGTGTTGCATGGTTCATGTCGTAATCCACATCATCACAGTCGCGACAGCCTGGCAAGCGCCGACGACTACCTGAATCAAACTCTGGATGATAGCGCCAAACGACCCGCCTTATTGCTGATGTCTGGCGACCAAATTTACGCGGACGATGTGGCAGGGCCGATGTTGCTGGCTGTTCACAAGCTGATTTCGCTGCTGGAAATTTATCCTGAGGATAATCTGACTCTGAGCTTACCTGAGTCACTTGAGCAGCAACTGTACCAGCGTCATCACTGGTTACCTAAAACCCCCTGGCAGGAACGCAGCAAGTGGTCAATTAGCCATTGGCTGAAAAAAGATGAGGCCCATTTTTCCAGTGTTAAGGCGGGCAATCACCTCATTACACTTGAAGAGTTTATAGCCTGTTATTTGCTTAATTTCAGTTATCAGGCCTGGCAGTTGGTTGACTTATCTCAGTTACATGGTCAGTCACTGAGCCATTCACAAGCACTCGAATTTGCAGCCGATAAGCGCGCGCTGGAGGGCTTTATTGAGACGTTGCCTGCTGCGCAGCGCCTGTTTGCGAATGTGTCGACCCTGATGATGTTTGACGATCATGATGTGACTGATGACTGGAATTTGACCGCACGCTGGGAGCAGAATATAGCCAATTCGCCGGCAAGCAGACGGATCATTGCCAATGGCCTGATCGCTTACTGGTTGTTCCAGGGACTGGGGAACGATGCCCTGTCGGCCTCGGGTAAGCTGATTGACGGTTTCACGCAAAGTCTTACCGCGCACAACACATGGGCACTGACCAGCTTTGATAAAACTTTGCACCGCTTTACCCAGTGGCATTATTGCCTTGAAACTCAACCGAAAGTGGTGGTGTTAGATACGCGCACGCACCGCTGGCGCAACGAACAGGACTTTAACGAACCCAGTGGACTCATGGACTGGGAAACACTGATGGAACTGCAGGAGCAAATGCTGGAGCAGGAGAGTGTATTACTGGTCAGCCCGGCACCGGTTTTTGGGGTTAAGGCCATTGAGACCATCCAGGCGGTATTTAATGCATGTGGTCAACCTTTGGTGGTCGATGTTGAAAACTGGATGGCCCATGAGGGTGCAGCGAAAAAACTGATCGATATTTTTAAACGTGAAGATACACCCTCTGAGACGATCATACTCTCGGGTGATGTTCACTATTCATTTTGCTTTTCGGTTGCCGCGCGATTTGGCCGCCATGACAATCGTATTTGGCAGCTCACTTCTTCGGGGATTAAAAATGAGTTTCCGAAACGCCTGCTACATATTCTGGAAAAGCTGGATACCTGGTTGTTTGCCCCATGGAGCCCGTTTAATTTATTTACTAAACGTTGGCAACTCTCGGTCCGTAAACACCACAGTGATAGCCCCGGCAAGCGTTATCTGGTGAGTGCTTCCGCCATTAGTCTGGTTGAATTGGAGCAGGGACGTTTAAGTCGCTGTCGGTTGTTACGTGGGGATGGTCAAATGACCGAGTTCTCATTGTCTGAACATGACGATGCACCCGGCTAACCCAGCAAGCGACATCTCAGCCGGATTGTAAAGTTTTGCTATAGTTACAACAAAGAGCCTGTTTAAAAGGTGATAGGGTTGTATCAGCAGCAGATAAAACAAACAAAGTTAGGTGCCAGTATCCTCATATCGCTCATGATCTGGCTATACTCTGCAATCGCGTTTGCCGTCCCTGTGTTTTCGGATACTGCACAGGTGATGCGTCATTATGATTATGAATCAGGTCTCAGTCAGGTCAGTATTACCGCCATTGAAGAAGATCAACTTGGCTACATCTGGATAGGTACTCAGGCTGGCCTGAATCGATTTGACGGTCATTCTTTTAAACAATTTATTAGCCGCCAGCAAGATCCCTTTGCGCTGGCCGGGGCATTTATTACTGCACTGTGCCACAGTGGAGAATCTCTCTGGATTGGCACCAGCACCGGGCTGAGTGTCTATCACACGGTTACAGGTCGATTCCAAAGCTTTTTGAGTGATTTTAGCCCTTTGATCCTATCAGATCGGGTGCAATCAATAGGTTGCCAGGGCGCCGCAGTGTCTGTGACCACAGAAGATGGGTTTTATTATGTAATTGATAAGACCACTTTAGAGCCGCAGGAAGTGGCGCTGGAAGGGGATTTCATACGTTATGTAACTGTGTATAAGAACTTGGTTTATTATCTCTCTGACGAAGGGTTGATGGTCAATAACCGTCAAACGGGCATAACAACTCTGTTGCTGGCGGGCGATTATAAATCCCTGATGGTCAGTGGCGAGCGCGCTTTTCTAATCAGTAAAGATAACCAGCTTACCGCCTATGATACGCTGTTTGAGCGCGCGTTATGGCAAAGCGCAATCTCACCCGACGCTAAGTTGGTGCTGCATTCGGTTTTTGCATCTGCCGGCGAGCTTTTTGTTGCAACCAGCCACGGCGTGTACTTGCTCGATATGAAAGGGGAAATCAAAAAGCGTTGGTATAAACGTGGCAATAATAAATCGGGTTTACAGGATAGCAGTATCCTCTCGGTATTTCGCGATAGTAACAGTGACCTGTGGATAGGGACAGAGACTCGGGGCTTGCATTTTATTAGTCAGCTCAGTGAAACTTTTGGTCATGTGGGCGAGTACAATTATCCACATTCTCCGTTAACTAATTCAGATGTGCGCAGCTTCGCGCTGGATGAGTCTGACAGGCTGTGGGTCGCAACCTCCAGTGGTGGTTATATTTTTGAGCAGCAAAGGTTTGTGAAAGTAGAGCAGGTTTATCCTCAGCTAGCCCGTTTTTCCAATACTTTTATCACTAAGATACAGATTGTCGGTGAGCATGCCTGGTTGACATCACGTGGTGCCGGAGTCGCACGGTTAAATCTGATAAGCGGGGAAGTCACCTATTTTATGCCTGATTTTGGCAACGGACCCGAGCTGAGTTTTAATGATATCACCGTATTTAAACAGTTGGTTTTACTCAGCTCGCGTACTTTGGGTTTGCTTTATTACGACGAAGCCCAGAATAAGTTGTTGCCCTTCTTTGCGCCATCCGTATCGGCTCCCAATCATGTTTCTTCACTCCTGGTAGACGGCGATGGCTTCTACTTTGGGAGTGTTGGTGATGGTTTGTTTCATTACGATGGACAGAATATCAAATCTCTCACGACCAACAATGGGCTTGCGTCAGATATTGTGTTCATGCTGTCCCGCGACTCGCTCGGCGCAGTCTGGGTGGCCAGTGAATCCGGTATAAGCATTATCAACAAGCAGTTCGAAGTGAACAAAGTACTCAAAGTGACCGATGGACTGGCCAATGAAGCGGTCTGGGCCATGATATTTGATCAGCAGGAACATATCTGGCTCGGAACCAGTGGTGGTCTGAGTCGGATTAATATCCACGATCATAATATCGATAATTTTCTGGTTGTAGACGGTGTACAGGACAATGAGTTTAACTACAATGCTGCCTGGTTAGCCCCTGATGGCCGGGTATTTATTGGCGGCGCCAAAGGGTTCAACCAGTTCTATCCTGAACAGATACGTATTGCGTTTGGGATCCGTCCCTTACTGATCTCCAATATTGAGCTGCTTGGTGAAGTCTTACATCCTGAAGCCAGTAGCGAGCTGACACTGGCGCCTGAGCTGACTGAAAAACTGGTGCTTAATTACAATCAGGATATCGTTTCTTTACATTACTCCAGCCTGGATTATGGCTCTGAGCGGCTGAATTTCTTTTATCGTATTGTTGGACTGAGCGACCAGTGGTTGAAACTCGCAGATGGTGTCAGGCAAATAAATTTGCTGAAACTGGAACCCGGTAATTATCAGGTACAGACTTATACGGTGAATCGCTTCAATCAGAAGTCCCCTGTGCATCGTTTTACAATCCAGATAAAGGCGCCATGGTGGTGGGACTGGTACTCTAAAACGTTTTATATCGTGGCCTTAACACTCAGCTTCGCTTTGTGGTTCAGGCAACGCCAGGCACGTTATCGTCAGGTTGTGAATGACAACAGAGTCATGAACGAACTGCAGCAGCGCCTTGAGCTGAGCTTGTGGGCCAGTGGCGACGAACTCTGGGACTGGCATCTGGAAGACAAAAAAGTCTATCGCTACTGCGTAAAACCGCGCATTGACTACGGCAGAAACCAAACCACCATGACAGTTGAGGACATTGACCAGTTTGTGCATCCAAAAGATTGTATCGCCTGGGAAGAAAAGATCGAATCATGCCTTGAAGGAGAGCTGGATACCTATGAAATCGCCATGCGGGTGAAAACGTTAAAAGACCAGTGGAGCTGGGTATTGGAGCGTGGCAAGGTGGTGAGCCGTGACCATCATGGCAGGCCACAACGTATTGTTGGGGCATTAAAGGATATCGCAGAGCTGAAGGCGCATCAAAATGCGTTACAAACGCTCAATGAACAACTTGAAATCAAAGTCGCAATGCGTACGGATGAGCTATATAAGAAAAACCAGAAACTAGAACAAGCGATGATGGAGCTTAAACGTACCCAGCAAGAGCTCATAGAAAGTGAAAAAATGGCCTCTCTGGGCAATGTGGTAGCAGGCATCGCCCATGAGATTAATACACCATTGGGCGTGGCCATTACGGCGCTGACCTATAATCAGGAGTGTCTGCACAACATCAACGAAAAGCTTCAGGAAAAGCAACTACGCCAGACGGATTTAGAGCGTTTTAATGCCGAGCAGGAAGAAGGGTATCGGCTCATTTTACGCAACCTGGACAGGGCACAAATGCTGATCAGCAACTTTAAACAGGTTGCAGTGGATCAGTCCAGTGAAGTTGAACGAGATATCAACGTGAAGGATTATATTGCCGATGTTTTCAGCTCTTTGTTACCACTGAGCAAAGGCAAAGAGATCAGCCTGACCATTACGGGCGACGAAGACATGCTGGTGAATACCTACCCGGGCGCCATCTATCAAATCATGACGAACTTGTTCAACAATTCCATGATCCATGGCTTTGAAGCTCATCCTCAGGGCAAGGTTGAGGTATCAACAAGCATGGCCGGAGAGCATTGGTTACTGATCTATCGCGATGATGGCGTGGGCATGCCAAAAGCAGGCCTGAAAACCCTGTTTGATCCGTTTGTAACGACGAAAAGGAGTCAGGGCGGTTGTGGCTTGGGCATGCATATCGTTTATAACCTGGTCACGCAACTGCTCAAAGGGGAAATCTCAGCGAACTCAAGCCCGGGCGAGGGCATTGAAGTGACCATCAGGGTCCCATATTCCCCGCCCAAAGGCGAAGAAATGGTTGGGTGAGGCGAGACCGAAGCAACGCTTCGCAGCTCGCCGAACGCTTTTCATGGATGAAAAGCCGGGAGCCCTCCATAGGGATATGTGTCCACTCGTACCTTTTTGAGACCGAAGCAACGCTTCGCAGCTCGCCGAACGCTTTTCATGGATGAAAAGCCGGGAGCCCTCCATAGGGATATGTGTCCACTCGTACCTTTTTGAGACCGAAGCAACGCTTCGCAGCTCGCCGAACGCTTTTCATGGATGAAAAGCCGGGAGCCCTCCATAGGGATATGTGTCCACTCGTACCTTTTTGAGACCGAAGCAACGCTTCGCAGCTCGCCGAACGCTTTTCATGGATGAAAAGCCGGGAGCCCTCCATAGGGATATGTGTCCACTCGTACCTTTTTGAGACCGAAGCAACGCTTCGCAGCTCGCCGAACGCTTTTCATGGATGAAAAGCCGGGAGCCCTCCATAGGGATATGTGTCCACTCGTACCTTTTTGAGACCGAAGCAACGCTTCGCAGCTCGCCGAACGCTTTTCATGGATGAAAAGCCGGGAGCCCTCCATAGGGATATGTGTCCACTCGTACCTTTTTGAGACCGAAGCAACGCTTCGCAGCTCGCCGAACGCTTTTCATGGATGAAAAGCCGGGAGCCCTCCATAGGGATATGTGTCCACTCGTACCTTTTTGAGACCGAAGCAACGCTTCGCAGCTCGCCGAACGCTTTTCATGGATGAAAAGCCGGGAGCCCTCCATAGGGATATGTGTCCACTCGTACCTTTTTGAGACCGAAGCAACGCTTCGCAGCTCGCCGAACGCTTTTCATGGATGAAAAGCCGGGAGCCCTCCATAGGGATATGTGTCCACTCGTACCTTTTTGAGACCGAAGCAACGCTTCGCAGCTCGCCGAACGCTTTTCATGGATGAAAAGCCGGGAGCCCTCCATAGGGATATGTGTCCACTCGTACCTTTTTGAGACCGAAGCAACGCTTCGCAGCTCGCCGAACGCTTTTCATGGATGAAAAGCCGGGAGCCCTCCATAGGGATATGTGTCCACTCGTACCTTTTTGAGACCGAAGCAACGCTTCGCAGCTCGCCGAACGCTTTTCATGGATGAAAAGCCGGGAGCCCTCCATAGGGATATGTGTCCACTCGTACCTTTTTGAGACCGAAGCAACGCTTCGCAGCTCGCCGAACGCTTTTCATGGATGAAAAGCCGGGAGCCCTCCATAGGGATATGTGTCCACTCGTACCTTTTTGAGACCGAAGCAACGCTTCGCAGCTCGCCGAACGCTTTTCATGGATGAAAAGCCGGGAGCCCTCCATAGGGATATGTGTCCACTCGTACCTTTTTGAGACCGAAGCAACGCTTCGCAGCTCGCCGAACGCTTTTCATGGATGAAAAGCCGGGAGCCCTCCATAGGGATATGTGTCCACTCGTACCTTTTTGAGACCGAAGCAACGCTTCGCAGCTCGCCGAACGCTTTATCGTGCAAATTCGTGCTTTAGCGCGGCCTTTACGCAAGGTGAAACGTAAAAAGCAAAGAGGGCTAAATTGCTGTACAATACATTCAATTTAATTGTTTTTTCAGTGCAGCAGGCAATCTTAAACCTTTATATCATGTCCGCACTTCAATGGATTTAAGAAGCATTGAACTTGCAATGGACTTAAAAACAATAACAATTAACCAGGACAGTCCAAATGAAAGTCTCAGACTTATCGAGCGACCATTCAGACATTGAGCTCATCGCCGATTGGTATTACCAGCAATGGGACAGTAAAGACCCGCATGCCACAGTACAGAGTGTGATTGATAAAATATCGTCCTCTGATTCGCGCATAGGGTTCGCCGCATATATTGACAATGAGTTGGTTGGTGCGGGCGAAATCAAACAGCAAATCGACTCTGATGATTCAGGCTATCGGCATTGGCTAGACGGCGTGTATGTGCCGACCGAACATCGTGGCAAAGGCATCTCAACGGCTTTGGTTGAGTTTGCGATAGCCAAGGCAATCAAGCTCAAGTTGCCTGCACTGTCTCTTCGCTGTGAGGCTCATCTGGTGAAATTATATGAATCTCATGGATTTAGTGTCGTTGATATGGACGGACAGAAATTCATTATGGCACATACATTAACTTAGTGAGTAATCAGGTGCGCAGAGGCGCTGAACAGCCTCCGTGCATGAGTGACACACATTATACATAGGAAGTCTTTGTGGCAATAAGCAGTAACGCGCAATTAATTGAGTATATTGCGAAATCAAAAAAGCCGAAGTTTGTTTTTTTCTGGGGTCACCAAAAAGCCAAATCAGGTGTTTCCAAGTCTTGTTTCAGTCAATGGTATCCGGCTCACTTTGAGCAGCACGGGTTGATGTTTAAAACCGCTGAGCATTACATGATGTACCACAAGGCGATGCTATTTGATAATTATGATGTGGCTCGGCGTATTTTAGAATGCAGTCATCCTGGCGAGGCTAAAAAGCTGGGCAGAGCTGTCACCGGTTTTGATGAAGCCATCTGGAACGCTAAGCGATTCGATATTGTGGTTAGTGCAAACATGCTGAAGTTTGCTCAAAACCTTGAACTGAAGGCATTTTTATTCTCAACTGGCAAAAGAATCCTGGTCGAAGCCAGTCCGGTTGATAAAATTTGGGGGATTGGCCTGGCAGAAGACCACGAATTTGCAAGTGTGCCTCAAAAATGGAAAGGACTAAATCTGCTGGGCTATGCGCTAATGGCAGTGCGCGACGGGTTGTCGCAGGACACTTAAAAACAAAACGGGCCTGATGGCCCGTTTGTTCAATCTAGCTTAACAGCCGCGCTGATCACATCACGCGCATGCCCGGTTGTGAGCCTTCGTCCGGGTTAAGAATATAAATTTCTTTGCCACCAGGACCTGCTGCCAGAACCATGCCTTCAGACATGCCAAAGCGCATCTTGCGAGGCTTCAGGTTGGCAACCATGACGGTGAGTTTGCCGATCAGATCTTCGGGTGCATAGGCAGACTTAATACCTGCAAACACCTGGCGGGTTTCGCCACCTAAGTCCAGTGTCAGTTTCAGCAGTTTGTCTGCGCCTTCTACGTGCTCTGCGTTGGCAATTTTAGCCACGCGCAAATCAACTTTGGCAAAATCACTGAACTCGATTTCGTCCGCGATTGGCTCTTTGGCCAGCGGGCTGTCCGCCGCAGGCTGAGCGCTCTGACCACCGACTTTTTTCTCCAGGCTTTCTTTAGAAGCATCAACCATAGCATTCACCTTATCCAGTTCAACACGTTGCATCAGGGCTTTAAACTTGTTGATCTCATGGTCAACCAGCGGTGTGTCCAGGCTTTCCCATAACAGCTGCGTATTCAGGAATGCTTCAACATTTTTTGCCATACCAGGCAGAATAGGCTTGAGGTAAGTCAGCAAAGCTCGGAACAGGTTCAGACCCAGTGAACACACCTGGTGCGCACGCTCCAGGGTATCTTCATTTTTGGCCAGTACCCAGGGTGCTTCAGCGTCGATGAATTGGTTTGCTTTGTCGGCAAGGGTCATGATCTCACGAACAGCACGGCTATATTCGCGGTTCTCATAATGGCCGGCAATGCTGTCTTTGGCTGCGACAAAGCTGTTTAGCAATGCTTCGTCCATGACTGTGCTGCTGAGCTTACCGTCAAATTTCTTGGTGATAAAGCCTGCGCAGCGACTGGCGATGTTTACGACCTTGCCAACCAGGTCTGAATTGACGCGCTGTGCAAAATCTTCCAGGTTTAAATCAAGATCAGTTACACCACTGTTCAGTTTAGCTGCATAGTAATAACGCAGATACTCTGGGTCCAGATGCTCTAAGTAGGTACGCGCTTTGACGAAGGTGCCTTTTGACTTAGACATTTTTGCGCCGTTTACGGTGACAAAGCCATGGGCAAAGACGTTGTTCGGTTTTCTGAAGTTGGCGCCGTCCAGCATCGCAGGCCAGAACAGACTGTGGAAGTAGATGATGTCTTTGCCAATGAAATGATATAGCTCTGCATCTGAGCCTTCAGCCCAGAACTCGTCAAAGTTCAGACCTTGCTTGTCACACAGGTTTTTGAAGCTGGCCATGTAGCCGATTGGTGCATCCAGCCAGACATAGAAATATTTGCCCGGGGCACCTGGGATTTCAAAACCAAAGTAAGGTGCATCACGGCTGATATCCCACTGTTGCAGGCCATCTGCAAACCACTCGTCCAGTTTGTTGGCCATTTCAGCCTGCAAGCTGCCTGAGCGTAGCCAGGTTTTCAGCATGTCTTCAAATGCTGGTAAATCAAAGAAAAAGTGCTCAGAATCTTTTAAAATGGGCGTTGCACCGGACATCGCCGATTTAGGCTCAATCAACTCGGTTGGGCTGTAGGTGGCGCCACACGCATCACAGCTATCGCCATTTTGCTCTTCTGCTTTACAGTTTGGACAGGTTCCCGTGACAAAGCGATCAGGCAAGAAAATGCTTTTCTCTGGGTCAAATAACTGTGAAATAGTACGCTTCTTGATATGACCTTTGTCGTTAAGACGCGTATAAATTAATTCACTCAGCTCGCGGTTTTCATCACTGTGGGTGCTGTGATAGTTGTCAAATTCAATGTTGAAGTCGGCGAAATCACGTTGTCTTTCGATACTGACTTGCTGAACCATCTCTTCTGGTGTTATGCCTTGCTTTTGCGCATTCAGCATAATAGGGGTGCCGTGTGCATCATCGGCACAGACATAATAGGTTTCATGGCCTTGTTGTTTCTGGAAACGCGCCCAGATATCAGTTTGAATATATTCCAACAGGTGACCCAGGTGAGTCGGTCCATTGGCATAAGGCAATGCACTTGTTATGAGAATTTTTCTCTTTGTCATAGTTATTCCACGAATATAGAGCGGCTCAGTTTGGCTCTGTAGATCTGGCGGCTGGCATCACGCTCGGTGCTTATCTAGGCAGAGAACAAAAACTTCGGACCGGTCAGCGCGTCTAATATTGATAAAAGACTGACCAGAACGGCTGGGAAAATCCCGGCAGACGCGAATTTGACTGGTTTTAATGAAGTGAATGTTACATAATTCCAGCGCCCATTTCATCATCTCAAGGCGTTTTATTTGTATGTTTGGTATTGAAAAACTATTTACCAGGAAGGACCCAATCAAAGAACAGATAAAAACTCACCTGCAGCACTACCGCAGTGCAATATTTCCAATGGGAATTGATCCGCAGTGGATCACAGAGATCACCTCTGGAAAATCGCAGGATGGGTCCTGGCAAGTGTCACTGAAGCTGCCTTTTGCGGCGTCAGGGCAGGGTACTGTTTTGTCCTCACATCTGAGTGACTCTCTCAATACAGACATTCAGGTTGCATGCCACAGCGAAATAGCGGGCAGTGCCCAGTTTAAGCAAATCAAGCATATTGTTTTGGTGGCATCAGGTAAAGGCGGAGTGGGTAAGTCGACTACTGCCGTTAATCTGGCTGCCGGACTGGCGTCCCAGGGGGCACAAGTCGGTATTCTGGATGCGGATATTTATGGTCCGTCAATCCCCTCATTATTGGGGCTGAGCGGGCAACAGCCTGAGGCAATCGATGAAAAGACTTTAAAACCGTTTGAAAAAGACGGTATTCGGGCGATGTCCATTGGCTTTTTGGTACCAGAGGACGACGCAACGGTTTGGCGTGGGCCTATGGCTTCGCAAGCATTAACGCAATTGCTGAATGAAACAGCCTGGGGTGAGCTGGATTATTTGATAGTCGATATGCCGCCTGGAACAGGGGATATTCAGTTGACCATGACACAAAAAGTGCCTGCCAGCGGCGCTATTGTGGTCACCACGCCGCAGGATCTGGCTCTGGCCGATGCACAAAAAGGTGTCGCAATGTTCAATAAAGTGAACCTGCCTATCATTGGTCTGATCGAAAATATGAGCTATTTTTCGTGTCAGCATTGCGGTGGTAAAAATGCGATTTTTGGTAGTGAAGGGGGGGCTAAACTGGCTGCACGTCACGGTGTTCCTTTACTTGCTGAAATTCCGCTTGATACCGGGATCCGGGAAAACTCGGAACAGGGCGCGAACATCACAACCCAGTCGCTGGCGATAAAAGACCATTACATATATTGTGCGCAGTTGATGAGCAGCATGTTGTATTTACAATCACAATCGACTCAAGGGGTCGAAATTCTAATAACGGATGACTAACTAATGAGACTCTCCGACAGAGATATAAAAGAAGCTATAAAAAAACAACACATTCAAATCGAGCCATCACCGGCGGATGAGATGATCTCAGGGGTTACCGTTGACCTGCGTCTGGGCAACAAGTTTCGGGTGTTTCAGGACCATGCTGCGCCTTACGTTGACCTGAGCGGACCTAAAGAGCAGATCAATGCTGCAATGGAATCCATTATGAGTGATGAAATTGTGCTTGAGGATGGTCAGGCATTTTTCCTGCACCCAGGTGAGCTGGCGTTGGCCATGACTTATGAATCAGTGACGTTACCTGCGGATTTAGTGGGCTGGCTGGATGGGCGCTCTTCACTGGCCCGGCTTGGCTTGATGGTGCATGTAACGGCGCACCGTATTGATCCTGGTTGGTCGGGTAACATCGTGCTGGAGTTCTATAATTCGGGCAAGCTACCACTGGCACTGAGACCTAAGATGAAGATTGGTGCACTGAGCTTTGAAACCCTCAGCAGTCCTGCTGAAGCCCCTTACAATATGCGAAAAGATGCCAAATACAAAGGGCAAAACAGCGCAATTGCAAGCCGGATCAGTGATGATAATCGCTGATACACAGAGCACACATTAAATCTACCTGCGAGTATGTGGCGACTATCAAAACTGCCACGTACCGCTGTCTTATTCCTCCTTCATTGCGCCAGCAACAGTGAGAATTTTTTAACTTGATACTGGCAATTCAAACTTCAGCTTCCATACTTAACATTACCGCTACATCGTAATGTGCAAAATAGATATATGCACTGCGGTGTCGGCACTAATCCGAAACCAGTGAAACAAGCCTCTGCTGCAATGGTTTCGCTGATTGGCCGAGCTATACCACTTGCTCAAGGAGGTTGGGATGTGGTCAGGCGTGATACGCGTGATAGCAGTATTGTTGATTGTAACGACTGGCCTGATTTTTGAGAGCCATGCTCAGCGCAGTGATTTTTTCGCAGGTGATCAGGTTCCGCTGTCGCTCTCAGCTTATAATGATGCGACAAATCAACTGTCTCTGGCGGAACTCCGTCAAATGACGGCACAAATGTCAAAATCAGAGCAGGCTATTAAATTGCAGCGAGGCATCGCAACTTGGGTGCGCGTCGAGATCCCGGCCAACACACAAGGTGAACAAGTCATTTATACTCAGCCAGTTCAGGGGGTTCTTAAGTTCTATCTTGAGCGCGCTGGTAAATTAATCCAATACACACTGATTGCACCGGCTAAAGAGCTTGCTTCACCTGCTCAGGCGGTACTGCCGCATATCAAAGTGCCACGGAGTGATCTTAACGCGCAGCTCTTTATTCAGGCTCAGGGCACGCACCCCCAGGTATTATCCATTTCCATGGTGTCAGAAGCCGACTTTGTGCAATTATTTAGCCACAGGGTATTCTTGTTTGGTGTTGAGACGGGCAGCATTTATTTTGTTGCTTTTTTTCTTGTCATGATGGCTGTTTCTCAGTTCCGGCCCGGGTTACTGGCCATTGCGGGATACGTCATGCTTATTGCGTTGATTAGTGGCGCAGAGAGCGGGATAAATGTGTTGTTGTTCCCGACAGTGATCAGTGGCGCGTTGGTGACATATAGTAGCCAGTTTTTCTTGCTTGCTTTGGCCTGTGTGCTGTGTTTCTTCCATTATTTTGCAGCGCAAAAGCGTCTCAATGAGCAGCATAAGTATTATCTTTGGCGTTTGCTGTGGGCCCTGTTGCTGGTTGTGTGTATCAGTGCGCCGTTACATGCCAGTTACCAGCTGTTGTTTCAGGTGATGGCTGCTTTGGTGGTGACCGCTTATGTGGCCTATCTACTGTGCGTACAGCCTCCTCAACATCAACGCGAAGCGCGTTTGCTTGCGCTTGTTTTTGCGCCCGCATTGGTGTTACTGGTGATCCTGATGCTGGGGCAGCTGGGCGTAGTTGCCAGTGCACGCTACTATTTGCTTAATCATGCTTTGCTGACGGGGCATGTGCTGATGCTGGCTTATTTTGTTTACTGGCATGAAAGGCAGAAAAAGCTGTTGTTACTCCAGTATGCAAACCATGACAAAGAAACCGGGCTGCCAAACCGGCATATGTTACAAAAAGCCCTTGATGGTTTGCAAAGCACGCATCAGCATCACACACTGGTGATGTTTCGACCTAAGGTGCTGAGTGTGATCAGGCTGAATATGGGCTGGGATTATGCTGCGATTCAGCTCAAATCGTTATTGAAAAAAGTACAAGAGCAGTTGGACACCTATGGTCGGGTAACGATTGCAGCTGAGCCGACCAGTAAAACTCAGATCTATCGGCTGGATGACACCCTGTTTGCTATTGTTTTGCGTGGTAAGTTAGAGCTAAGTCAGGTTGAGCAGTACGCATGTCTGCTGGCTTCTATTTTTGAAGAAGGGATCAACTTTAAGGGAGAGTTACTTGTTGATCAGCTTGAAATTGGCGTAGCCAGTAACCCTGTTCATGCGCAAACAACTGAGGCGTTAATGCAGCGCGCTTTACAGGCAATATCGGCACGACCACTTGGCACGCAAAAATGGCAGTTATTTGATCACAACGATTCGTTGTATTTGGAGCGACGGATCAAGGTGGCGTCTTCGTTGAAATACGCGGTTTCACAGAATCAATTTACCTTGTATTTTCAGCCTCAGGTAAAGTTGCAGCAAGGGGAAGTATTTGGCGCAGAGGTGTTATTGCGCTGGCATCATCCTGAGTTGGGTGTTATTCCGCCGGACGAATTTATTCCGATTGCAGAAGCCTCTGGCATGATCCCTGAAATTACCGATTGGGTGGTCGAGCAGGCATTATCTTTACAAGCCGAGCTGTGCAGCATTTACTCGCATCATGTTTTGTCACTCAATGTGTCTGGCAAAGACATTGGCCGAAAAGATCTGGCGGTGCAACTGATCACTTTGATCAGTCAGTTAAATTTGGCACCATCCCAGCTTATGCTGGAAATCACAGAGTCTGTTACCCTCGCTAATGAAGTAGATCTGAATGAGATCATTGATGGCTTTAAGCGCCTGGGCGTTAAAATGGCCATTGACGATTTTGGCACTGGCTATTCTTCCCTGGCATATCTCAGCCAGCTCGGGGTTGATGAGATAAAGATAGATAAGAGTTTTGTAATGAATATAGCCAGCTCAGCGACCAACCAGACGATTTGTAAGGCGACTTGTGATATGGCACACAACCTGGGATCTATGGTGGTTGCTGAAGGCGTAGAAAGCGTACATTGCTACCAAATGTTGAAAGCGTTTGGCTGTGATATTGGCCAGGGGTTTTATATTTCCAGGCCGCTCCCGTTTGAAGAATATAAGGCGTGGCTAACGCAATTCATTGCGCTTGACGATATAACGCAGCACCTAGCATCTGAAAATAGTTAGTTGTGGTTGTGAGCGTCGCTGCCGCGATGCCGGGGCCGGGAAATCCGCCCTGGCGTTGTAACGGGGAGTCGAGCACGTCATCTACCAAAAAAGCGTTGCGGATCTGAGGATGATTCGCTATGACCCATTCAAATGCACGTGCGGTCAGTTCCTGTGGTTTCGCATAATATTGGCCACCACGTGCTTTATCCAGTAACACTGCATGCTTAAAATAATCACTCGGCTCGTCAGCGCTGCTGCTTAGCAATAACAAGCGAAATAATGTATCAAGTTGCTGGTTAAGCGGGTGTGACAGTACAGGCGGCTGCACCAGCCACAGTGCGGATGCAAAGTCGTGTGCGCGAGCCTCACGGAACATGTGTTTGGCAATGTAGTGGTCAAAAGCATGCCACCATTCGTGCGCCAGTGCACCGCCCCCCGCGTTCTTAGCCAGTGCCAGGGTACGCTTGTTGCTATCATAATGTGCCTGCACACCGGCCTGTCCACCACTGCCGAAGGCCAGATTTAATGTACCCCGCAAGCCAATAGCAACAGGAGGCAGTGACAAGATCTGAGTGAGGTCAGCCAGCGCATCGTAAAGTAAATTAGCCGCAATATGTTGCTCTTCCTTACTTACCCAGGCGCCTAAGGTAATGGTTTTAAAACCGAAAGTTTCTTTGATTTCATCAAAACTGGTTTGATCACCAAACCGGTAATCTGGGCCATCACGGAAAAACTGGCGTTTTAACCGATTAGTTGAGCGCCTATTCGTCACTCAGATACCTAAGTTTTACATGATCTGGCATATGCCTGGTCTGCTGTGCAATCATACCAGCCAGCGCTTGATAGAAAGGGGCAGGCGGGATCTGCTCATAAAGGTGTAAAAAATGGGCGGTTGCTTCCAGAGTTGAAAGACTGAATGCTTGCTCAGCTTTACGAATAGAGTACTGGTTTTCTGGTAAGTTCGCGAACGAGACATGTGGCAGACTCATCAGCCAGGGGTTCAGCATAAGTATTTTATGTACCTTTTTCCATGTTCCGTCCAATACCACCAGTGTTTCAATGTGTGGCAGGTCTTGCTGATAGCTTGTGACATCGAGCGTCAGTGCGTTGTCAGAAGGGTAAAGCAGTGCGCAGGCTTGTGATTGTAGCTGTGTACGGATATCGCTAAAGTCGGCTTCCGACTCCCCTTGAATGACCTCGATATTGCTGAGTTGCAGAGACAGTAATCGGACCGTGTTTTTGGCGACTTTGGCCTCACTGGGGTGTTGTAAGACCACTATTTTACAGCGATTGTGAATGGTGCTACCCAAAAATGGACAGACGCATGTCTGAAGTGGAAAGTGGCAGTGATCGCAAAGGGCTCGTTTCATCGCATTATTTAACTGTTTTTTCTGTCACAGATCATATCATAGTTTGCAGTTTAGGACCCTCTTAGCTAGCATTAACGATATAGAGAGGCTTTTGCTGGGTTTGTTAGCCTGATAACGAAAAGGACTAATATGAATGTAATAATTGATGAAGCTTGCCTGGACACGATGCAGTCCCTGTTAGGTGAGCAATTTTCAGACACTTTGGTATTCTGCATCAGTGAATTTGAACGACTGGAACGTGAAGTCCGCGAGTCGTTACCTGGAGACCTGGAGGCAGCGACACGTAATGCGCACAGCCTGAAATCGAATGCTGCACAGTTTGGCGCAATGAGTTTGTCAGACAGTGCCCGTGAGATTGAACTGTTTCTGCTGGAGGGAGATGTCAATTCTGCCAAAGAATCGTTAGGCAACTTATCTCAACAGGTAGCTGGCTCTACTGTAAAATTGCAGCAATGGCTGATGGCCAATGCTTAGACCGATGAGCAACGCTCACGTGCGAGCGTTGCTCAATTAGGCAGTTCAACAGGCATGACAAGCTGTTAATTTTCGCGTTACTGACAGCTTATTCTTTACTGAAAAATCAATCCGCTTTTCCTTTTTATCTTCAACAAGAAATCTCCTTTTCTTCCTGTCATTGGGGCGCTATTCTAGGAGTCTGAATGGGGAGAAATAATGATAAAAATTACTAAAAGCAGCAAACTCAATGGGGTGTGCTACGACATTCGTGGTCCTGTGTTGTCACAGGCAAAGAAAATGGAAGACGAAGGGACTAAGGTACTCAAGCTGAATATCGGCAATCCAGCTGCCTTTGGCTTTGATATGCCTGAAGATATGCACCGTGACATCATTCGCAATTTGTCGGATGCTCAGGGCTATTGTGATTCTAAAGGGCTATATTCTGCCAGAGTAGCGGTGTATCAGCATTATCAGCAAAAAAATCTGCCAAATATCAGCGTAGACAACATTTTTATTGGTAACGGGGTGAGTGAACTTATCCAGATGGTCACTCAGGCGCTATTAAATGATGGCGATGAAGTATTGATCCCGGCACCCGATTATCCGTTATGGACCGCTTCTGTTAAGTTGTCGGGGGGGAAGCCGGTACACTATTTGTGTGACGAAGCGGCTGACTGGTTCCCTGACTTGGCTGATATACGGGCTAAAATTACCCCAAAAACGCGTGCGCTGGTACTGATCAATCCGAATAATCCAACCGGTGCTGTGTATAGCAAAGCTTTGCTGGAAGGGCTCATTGATATTGCCAGAGAGCATAACCTGTTGCTGCTCAGCGATGAAATCTATGAAAAGATCCTCTACGATGGCGCCGAGCATTGGTCAATTGCTTCATTGTGCGATGATCTACCGGTGATCACTTTTAATGGCCTTGCTAAGACGTATCGGGCTGCCGGTTTACGTATGGGCTGGATGGTGTTAAGTGGCAAAGTCTCCGCCATGAAAGATCTGATTGATGGCCTGAACATGCTGGCATCTATGCGTTTATGTGCCAATGTACCGGCACAATTTGCCATTCAGCAGGCACTGGGTGGGGTTCAGTCGATAGATGCATTGATCCAACCCGGTGGACGGTTATATGAGCAACGGCAGATAGCATGGCAAGGGCTGAATGACATGCAGGGCGTATCTTGTGTCAAACCTATGGGGGCGTTATACGCGTTTGCCAAAATTGATACGCAACATTTCAATGTGAAAAATGATGAGCGAATGATGCTTGATTTGTTGCGTGAAGAGAAAATTTTGCTGGTACACGGCAGAGCGTTTAATTGGCCTCAGCCAGACCATTTCCGTTTGGTTTTTTTACCACATATGGATGAGCTGGAGCCTGCTATGGCGCGAATGCAGCGATTTTTTGAACACTATCGCCAGCAATAACGATTTCTGTATTGCTGACTTAGTCACATATGTTGTCAATGTACTGATCATACAGCGTTGGCAACATAGCCAAGATAGTGTCCTTCGCTGCAACGTCATGAGCGTCAATCACGGTTGTCAGTGTTTGCAACGACAATGCCGTCATCATTTGTGTGGCACAACGGCGGTGACTGATGTGCCAGGGTTCAGCCGCAACGCCTCCCTGGTAACGCTGATAGGGTCGAAAAAAACCAAACTCTGCTAAATGTTCGCTCAGCCAGGCATTAAATTCGCCAAAAGGCCCATCTTGCTCATACTCCCAGGGCTCCAATTGAAGCTGCTGTCCGTCAGGCAGACAATTGCGCGCGTAAACATCCAGATCAGTGCCAAAGTGATGCCGGCTTGCGCCTGGCAGCGCTGAGTAAAGCATGATTGCGTGCACTCGTGCTTGTGGTGATAACAAAGCCAGGTCAACTGGTTCATTTTGACTGTTCAATACTGGACGCACACCGTTTATCTTGTTGTTCCAGATCAGACATTGACGATGGAAGTCACGATGTGCCGAGGCGATACTGAAGGTAAACCCGGCGCGCTCGGCCGCTTTGCTAAGCGCGCAGAGGTCACGTTGCACCGCACTATGGACCATCACATTCTCTACCGCAATCAAATGGCTGGTGGACAGGCCTGATGCCTGCGAGGCAAGCGTGCTGAGTTGGATCATGTAAGTAGTTTTTCCAGGATCAATTCATAGATTGCCGCAAGCTGGTCGAGAGATTCAGTGCTCACACACTCATTGACCTGATGGATGGTGGCATTCACCGGGCCCAGTTCAATCACTTTACAACCGGTTTGCGCGATGAAGCGACCATCAGAGGTTCCGCCAGTGGTTTCCGGGTTCGAATCAATCCCGGTGACTGTTTTGATGGCGTCTAGGGTAACACTCAGCAAAGGACCAGGCTCTGTTAAAAAGGGCAGACCGTTGAGTGTCCAGTGAAGCTCATAGTCGAGGTCATGTTTGTCGAGTATTTCGGTTACACGCGTCTTGAGTTGCTCTGCGGTCACTTCGGTACTAAAACGAAAATTAAACTGCACATCCAGGCTACCCGGGATGACATTACCGGCCCCGGTGCCACCGTGGATATTCGAGATCTGAAAACTGGTAGCCGGGAAAAAAGCATTGCCCTGATCCCATTGGGTGGTGCTGAGTTCAGTCAGCGCGGGTGTACTGAGATGGATTGGGTTCTTGGCTAAGTGCGGATAGGCAACATGGCCTTGTACTCCCTTGATGGTCAGATGCCCCGTGAGTGAACCACGACGTCCGTTTTTAACCACATCACCAAGCTGATCCCTGGATGAGGGCTCGCCAACCAGACACATGTCTATTTTTTCATTTCTTGCTTCAAGTAAATCCACCACTTTGGTGGTGCCATTGATAAAGGGGCCTTCCTCGTCAGAGGTAATTAAAAAGCTGATTGACCCTTTGTGGTCTGGAAAACGCGTGACAAAACGTTCAGTCGCCACCACCATAGCAGCCAGTGACCCTTTCATATCGGCAGCACCACGGCCATGCAGCATACCGTCGTGGATTTCACCCGAAAAAGGCGGGTAGTGCCAGTCACGTTCGTTGCCAACGGGTACCACGTCGGTGTGGCCAGCAAAGCAAAAGTGTGGCCCTTCATCTCCTTTGCGTGCCCAGGTATTGAGTGTATCAACGAAGAAGTGCTCTTCGACATTAAACCCCAGTGCACTCAGGCGAGCATTGATCATTGCCTGGCATCCGGCATCCTCAGGCGTGACGGAAGGGCGCTGTATAAGTGCCCTGGCCAGGGCGACTACTTCACTGTGTGTCTCACTCATAGTGAGAAAATTTCCTGATACTGTGGCGCTTTAAAGCCCAGGTGATATTGGCCAGCGTGCAGCAGAATAGGACGTTTTATCATGGCAGGGGCGGCTAACATATGTGTTTGTGCACTGTCAGCATTCAGGTTTTGTTTGTCTTCATCGCTGAGTGCACGATAGGTGGTACCACGTTTGTTCAGTACATTTTCCCAGCCCAGTGCCGCAACAAATTCAGCCAGCATTTGCGCATCGAGCCCGTCTTTGCGGTAGTCGTGAAAGGTGTAGCTGATGTCGTTTTGTTCAAGGAATTTCTTTGCTTTTTTAATCGTATCGCAATTGCTGATACCGTACATAATGGTGGTCATAAATTACATGCTCTGGATAATGTGATAAGCGGATCTTTACCCGCAGTGACTTGATTTAAAGGATAATAACACGGTCCCAGTTTGTCTGCATTGAGCAATAGCAGGGTGCCCAGCACATCGACATCGCCCGGTACATCGAAGTAGCACAAGATATCGCCCATCGCGACGTGTTTTTTACCATAGCTGTGCTGAATGAGGTGTTCAGTTCTTCGGTACTCTGCCGGGATCAGTAGATGCAATAGCAGGAGCAATCCCGATTTTGTTCTCAGGACAAACTCACAACCGTGTTGACTGATTTTTTCTACCTTGGCGGGGCAGGGTGCCAGCATCATCGCCGAATTCAATTTCACACAAACTCCGGGGCCCAGCATACCGCTAGAAAATAATGCCTCTGGATGTTGACTCGCTGGGTGAACTTTACCCGTAAAGGGGCTGGCAATATGCATAATCGGGTTGGCAATTTGCGCAATGGGGGCGTAATTAATTTGCTGTGATAAATGCATCAGACAAACAGGTATCCGTCTTTTTTGAGCGCCTTAATAGCGTCAGGTAGTTGAGCTTCTTTAACCAGAATATAGTCAGTGTCGTAGGTGGAAATGGAAAAAATGGAGACATTAGCACTGGCCAGGACGCCAGATATATTGGCCATGATGCCAGTGAGTGAAAACCCAAGTGGGCCAATGACTTCTAGTGCGCGCCAGTGTGGCTCAGTGGCGAAACTATTAAACACCAGGTCGCTGGGACAGACAATTGAGAGCTCTTCAGAGGTTTTGGCGATGAAAAAGATTTCGGCTGACATTACTTCTGCGGGCACAGCCTGATCACTATCCAAACTATGGATGGTAAAATTGTGTGGCAATACCTGTAATGTTTGCTTCGACATATCCGAGTCCCGACATCTTCGACTCTGTAATAGTATAGTCAAGCATAGCTAAAAGAAACCTTTTTCCGTTGGCTGCACAGCTTGTCAGGTTATAATTCGGGAAGTGGGCATACTTCCCGAATTAGACGACAGATTGACCGGGGTGTTACTGGTCGTTTTGTCCTGCCTGGATTGCAGTCAGTGCGATGGTATACACGATATCATCAACCAATGCACCACGGCTAAGGTCGTTCACGGGCTTGCGCATACCTTGTAACATGGGGCCAATACTGATTAGATCGGCGCTCCGCTGAACAGCTTTGTAGGTGGTGTTACCAGTATTGAGGTCCGGGAATACAAATACTGTCGCTTTACCTGCCACTTTACTGTTCGGCGCTTTTTTACGTGCCACATTTTCCATGATAGCTGCGTCGTACTGTAGCGGACCGTCAATATCGAGATCCGGGCGTTTTTCCTGCGCAATGCGTGTTGCTTCGCGTACTTTGTCTACGTCAGCACCCTGGCCGGAGGTACCCGTGCTGTAGCTGATCATGGCCACTTTTGGCTCAATGCCAAATGCAGCGGCAGACTCTGCTGATTGAATCGCGATATCAGCCAGTTGTTCCGCGGTTGGGTCAGGGTTAATAGCACAGTCACCATAAACCAGGACCTGATCGGGCAGCAGCATAAAGAATACAGAGCTGACCAGGGATGAATCCGGGGCTGTTTTGATGAGCTGAAGTGGCGGGCGGATCGTATTTGCAGTGGTGTTGACTGCGCCTGATACCAGACCATCGACCTTGTCCTCGGCCAGCATCATAGTACCCAGTACCACGTTATCTTGTAGTTGTTCGGCAGCGACAACTTCAGTCAGGCCTTTGTTTTTGCGCAGTTCAACCATAGGTGCAATGTACTTCTCAACTTCTTCTTGCGGGTCAAGAATGGTGACATTGTCGTTGAGCTCAACCCCTTGTTGCGCCGCAATACGCTCTATCTCTTCGCGCTCTCCCAGTAATACCGTTTTAGCAATACCGCGCTCACCACAGATTGCCGCGGCCTTAATCGTGCGAGGTTCATTGCCTTCCGGCAGTACTATGATCTTATTTGCTTTTCGCGCTGAGTCTGTCAGCAAGAAGCGAAAAGCGGGTGGCGATAATTTTCGCGTCCGGGCCACGCCCTGAGCTAAAGAATCGAGCCAGTCAGCATCAATGTGATCGGCGTTGTGCTGCTTTACTTTGTCGATGCGCTGTTCGTCGTCAGCAGGGACTTCCATGTTGAAGTTATGCAGCAACAAAGACGTTCGCCATGTATCCGCTGTGGTCGCTAAGATCGGCAGACCCGTTGCCATTGCTTGCTCACACAGCTCCATAATTTTGGCTTCGGGTTTGAATCCACCGGTGAGCAAAATGGCACCGAGCTTAGTACCGTTCATGGCACTCAGACAGCCAGCAACAAGAATATCAGAGCGGTCACCTGGCGTAACCAGTAGTGCACCTGGCGTGAAATGATTCAGGATATTTGACACTGTGCGGGCACAAAAGGTCACTCGTCTTAAACGTCGGTGTGCCATGTCACCAGCGTTGATGACTTCAGCACCGAGGTAATTGCTCAGGTCAACGACACGTGGCGCAACTAGATCAAAGTCCCAGGGGATAGCCCCCAGCAACATAAATGGGTGCTTGCGGAAGACAGGCAACGAGGCGAGTCTGTTCAGTTCATTTTCCAGCTGCTCGGGCTCATGTTGATCAACTAAATCTGCACGTGCTCGGCCATCTTCGTCCAGTGGCGCGTTTACCTTATTAAAGATGCAGCCCAATACCCGCGGATGCTCGACGCCACCATAGTTACCAGCGGCGATCTCCAGACGATCCTCGAGTTGATCGTTGCTGTCATTGCCCGGGGTAAGCACAAACACAATATCCGCACCGAGTGTTTGTGCGATCTCCCGATTAACACGACCTGCATAAGGCTGACGACGGGTAGGGACCATGCCTTCGATGATAGCCACTTCCCCTGGGTTGATGGCGCTTTCAAAACGCTCAACGATTTCTTCGAGCAAATCGTCGCCTTTCCCGTCACCTATCATTTGTTCTGCGTAGCTGAGCTCAAACGGTTTTGGAGGAGAAATCGAAGAACCTTGTTGGACGATCAAAGTTGATTTTTCAGGGCCGGTGTCTTCTTTTCGTGGTTGTGCAATCGGTTTAAAAAAGTTTACCGCAACGGCTTTTTGTTCCAGCGCTCGAACTATCCCAACTGACACTGACGTTAGGCCAACACCGGTGGAAATAGGGATCAACATAATACGACGGCTCATGGCTTATTGCTCCTGTGCCAGTTGCGCGGCATCATGGGCAATCACCCACTCTTCATTGGTTGGGACGACAAGTGCCTTAGGGCCAGTACCCGGGCGCGTAATTTCGCCCTGTTTGCCAAAGCGCGCATCCAGGTTCGCTGTTGCATCAATGGCCATACCCAAGAACCCGAGTTGTTCGACAACTTTAGCCCTGATCACATCTGAATTTTCGCCAATCCCTCCGGTGAACACCACGGCATCTACGCCACCCAACGGTACGGCAAAACTGGCAATTTGTTTAGCTAAGCGATAACAGAACATCTCCAATGCCAGCGTTGCCTGTGGGTGTCCGTCCGCTGCCGCTTCTTCAATGGTGCGGCAGTCATTCGACAGTTCACTGATCCCCAGCAGGCCACTTTGTTTGTTCAGTAATGTGTCGACTTGCTCAACGCTGTAATTTAGCTGATTAACCAGATAGGAGAAAAGTCCCGGATCGATGTCGCCACTGCGAGTGCCCATGATCAGACCCTCCAGTGGCGTGAGTCCCATGCTGGTATCGATTGATTTACCGTCTTTTATCGCACACACTGAGCAACCGTTGCCGAGGTGTGCAGTAATAATACGAGAACTTTTCTGTTCAAGCCCTAATGCTTTGATGGCCTGAGTCGATACAAAGTAGTGGCTGGTCCCATGGAAACCATAGCGACGAATACCATGGGTTTTATATAAGTCATAAGGCAACGCGTACAGGTAGGCACTGGGGGCCATGCTTTGATGAAACGCGGTATCAAAGACGGCAATTTGGGGTAAGTGGCTAAATGCCTGGGTAGCAGCGTCAATGCCGAGGAGGTTAGCCGGGTTATGCAATGGCGCCAGATCTGCTGTTTTAACAATAGCCTGGTGCACGGTGTCATCTATCAGTGCTGATTGTGTGAAGTGTTCGCCACCATGTACGACACGGTGACCCACAGCAACCAGTTCATTGTCGAGGTTGAGGGATTTGACCAGTTCGACAAGTTTGTCGATGGCAATTTGGTGTGCGTCGCCAGCATTGAGCGTGATGATGTGTTTTTCGCCATCGTGCTTATATTTAATTTGTGGGCTGTCTTCGCCAAGGCGCTCAGCGAGCCCAGAAAGGTGTTCCTGAGCGGTGTTTGGGTCTATGATTGCGAACTTGAGGCTGGAGCTGCCACAATTGAGTACCAGAACATGGGTAGATGACATAATGACTATCCGTTTTGACAATAACTGTTATTGCGTATTAAGCTAAATGAAAAGGCGCATTTAGCTTAATATTAGACTAAGGTATAATTGACGAGTATAAAGTTAATTTTACCCGATTTTTTTGAGAAACGTTAGGCCATCGATATTGGTTTATCGTGTTTTATTGCGAGTTTTATTGGTTGGTAAGCAGGCGCGGGTCGATGACAGGTAAGCAACGGGTTAATGGTGTTGCTTGGTATCCTGAAATTGACTAAATGTAAGTTGCCCGTTGCGGTTTTAAATCAATATAATGCGCAGAGAGTTTTCCCTCGCACCCGGGAGTTATGATGCAGAAAAGTCTTATTTCACAAGTGCAACTTGGACGTCAGTACGCCAAAGAATGGCCAATGCGCAAGGAATTGACGCTGTTATTTCCCGAATTCAGAGTGATCAAAGCCACTGAATTTGCCCTTCAGGTGATGCCTGCGCTGGCGATTATTTCGGTTTTTGTCCAGACGTCGTACCTTGGAATGGCTTATTTGCCTCAGGCCATTACGATTGCGCTATTCTTCTTGTCTTTGCCTGTTCAGGGTTTACTTTGGTTGGGGAAGCGGGCGGATACTCGGTTGAATCCGGCCTTGAATAGTTGGTATAAAGAGCTTTATCACAAAATGGTGGCCAATGGGTATCAGGCCGATGCTGCACGAGATCCTAAGTATCGTGAACTGGCGAAACTGCTGAACGATATGTTTGAGAAAATGGACAAAGCATTTGCAAAAGAAAACCTCTGATAAGTCAGAGGTTTTTTTATGGGCCATACGGACTAATCAGTTACCAGACCAGATTTTTGGTAGCGTGTGATCAGAAACGAAAAGGTTACCTCGTGATGGCTTGCTTGATCTAATGCCTGGTAGTGGCTTTCTTTGAATTTCCATGCAAAGGGCGTCATTTTTATCAAGTGCTTAATGACGTCTGTCGCGACTTTATGTGTCTGCTCAAGATGCTCCTGAGCCACTTCAGTAAAGCCCTTTGGACAGTCAGGTGCATCATGTAATCTCACTTTATCGTAGATATGTGTTTTAAGTTCGTACAAGTGCTTAGGACCAGGGCTGACAACCAGTAGCTGGCCTTCAGGCTTGAGTAAGCGGGCCATTTCGTCAGCAAATACCGGCGCAAACACACTCAGCAACACATCTGCTTGGTGTTCGACAAACGGTGTATCTTTAATTGAGGCAACACTAAACCGGACCTGAGGATAGCGTTTTGCCGCATAACGGATAGCCGGTTTTGAGATGTCTACACCAAATACCTGGCTGGTTGCTGGCAGCGTGTTAGCAATTGCCTGAGTATAAAAGCCTTCTCCACAACCTAAGTCGATAACAGACTCATTGGCCAATGTGGCTATGGTGTGTGCCAGGTGAGTTTGTAAAAACTGATAGTGCTCGGTGGCAAAAAAGTTGCGTCGGGCCTGAACCATGTCTAAATTATCACCCGGCTGGCGGGACTTCTTAAATTGGACCGGGAGGAGATTAACATACCCTTCTTTCGCTACATCAAATTGATGATTGTGTTCACAACGAAGCGTTTTATCTTGTTCAGTCAAAGGTGCTGAGCAAATGGGGCAGCGATAATGTAGCATCATTTATCTAAGTAATCCCTATCGTAAAAGGTTTTGACCCAGTGTGGGCGGTAAGTGATCAATAAAGTGATGGCCATTCCATTCAGCATGGCTTCCGGAAACCACATGATGATCGCATAAAAGATATAATTGTCGACCAGTACAGGCCAGTCATAAAGGCCAATGCTTAGGTAATACAGTGCACTTATCGCAATTTTACTGGCTGCAACCAGGCCGCCACACAAAAATGCACAGACAAAGATATAGACAAAAAAATGGCGACTGAGAAAGTGATAACAGAGTAAAAACAGGCCGTAGCTGAGATAAACCGGGAGTAGTGCGGTAAACAGCCAGAATGTCCATAAGTTTTCGATGGGCATAGGGCCAAAGATATAACTGAGCAAAGTCGCGAGCGTGGCACATAACAGGCCCATGTGCCAGCCGAGCGTGAGTGTTGCAGCGGTGATCCCCAAAATATGGATAGACAGGTGTGGCAAGATACCTGCCTGGATCTGCCAAAGCAGCGCCAGCACCAGGGCACAAGCCAATACGCCGGTTTGTCTTGCCGGTGTGTGTAGCAATGCCTGGTACTGTTGTTTGTTGAAGCTCAGGGCAAATAAGCCCATGGCCATGAGTACTGTGAACATATCAGTTACAGATCAAAGGTCGCCCAGACTGGCGCATGATCTGAAGGCTTTTCAATACCGCGCAGTTCATAGTCGATATCACTTTCAATGCATTTTGCCATCAAAGGGGCAGTCGCAAGGACAACGTCGATACGCAGGCCGCGATTGTCGTCAAACCCTTTAGAGCGATAATCAAACCACGAGTACTTCTCGCTCGCATCCGGAGTTAGCTCACGGAAAGTATCTTTCAGGCCCCAGTCGAGCAAGGTTTGCAGCCATTCACGCTCTACGGGCTGGAATGAACATTTACCCGTTTTAAGCCAGCGCTTACGGTTAGGCTCGCCGATCCCTATATCCAGATCGACAGGAGAAATATTAATGTCACCCATTACAATCAAATGCTCATTGTTATCGGCAGTGCTGTCCAGGTGAGTCATCAAATCCGCATAAAACTGACGCTTGTATGGAAATTTGGTTTCGTGGTTAATATTGTCACCCTGTGGGAAGTAACCATTCATAACTGTGACATCTTCACCGCTCTCGCTTTCAAAGGTCCCGATTATCATGCGCTTTTGCGATTCTTCTGTGTCTGTTGAGAATCCCTTTTGGATCTGTTTAGCCGGCTTTTTAGAAAGTAGTGCGACACCATAGTGGGCTTTTTGGCCATGAAAATAGACGTGATAGCCCATCGCTTCAACGTCAGCGACCGGAAAGGCTTCATCATGAACTTTGATTTCCTGCAAACCGATGACATCAGGTTGATGCTTGTCGATCAGAGCCTGCAGCTGATGCAAACGGGCACGCAGACCATTTATATTGAATGAGATAACTTTCATAGTTGTTGTTCTTTAATGTGCGGAATAAAGTGGTGCTAAGTCTATCATTTATGTTTGCGTGAATGGAGAGGGTAGTGAGATTTTACCTGGTTGCGTTTGAGGCCGAAGTTGGTAAGTAGCAGGCGTTTTATGTGTTCCATAAAGCGGTATTTATAGAGCGAAAATTTGTTAATGAACGCGAAAATTGTAACGGCTTTAAAGCGCCTGATTAGGGAGTTGTGAATAGGCTATTAAATGATCAGAAAAGTTTGTTTTTGCCATTTACACGGGGAAACTTGTATATATAATGCGCACCAATTCGTTCATTTGGGGTAAATTATGTTTAAGTCTCTCTCTCTTGTTACACTGATTTCGATTGCATCTTTTTCTGCTGCTTCTGAGGCACAGGTTGTGAGCGGTAACGCATCACCAGAATCTAAAGTATGTGCTATCGCGGCGGAGCAAGGTCTGAGTGCTGCACGCGCGTATGGTTCCAAGCACGGTGTGTTCGTATCACGTTTTTCTAAAACACTTGAGTGTAACGGTGAAGACATTCGTTCATTTGCCAAGCAAGCTAAAGCTGAGTCTGCGAATGAACAAGCAAAAGTAAAACTGATTGCTAAAAATGGGTCGATTGCGACTGAGTTATGCCTTAAGGCTGCTAAAGAGGGGCTATCAAGCCTGGATAAATATCGCCATCAGGCACGTAACCTGAAGTGCAATGATGTACCGGTGAAGCAGTTTATTAAACACATCAATAATACTGCTATTTAAGTATCCACGAAGGATGCAACAAAAGCCCGCAATGCGGGTTTTTTTGATCTTATTGTACACATACTATATGAGGTCCACCGGAAGGGCGCCAATATTTTTCACCTGTTCAAATGTAACTTCTGCATTAATTTGTTTCTCTTTTGTATTACATATATGTTCTTAATGTGTTTTCCATATGTTATAAAATGTTTGGCAATTACAAATATAAATAACACTATGGAGAAGAGGAAGAATGAAAAAGGGGATTACACTCACTGCGCTGGCGGTCTCAACTGTCCTTGCCGGTAATTTACAAACTGCCATGGCAGAAGAAGGCGAAGTCGAACGAATAGAGGTTACAGGCTCGCATATCAAGCGTTCTGATATGGAAGGGCCCTCACCGGTACAAAGCATCTCTGCAGCTGATCTGGCCGCAACAGGCTCAACCGATCTGATAGGTGCTCTGCAAAAACTGCCCGTGGCAGGCACGGGGACTTTCAGTACCCAAGGTAACTCAAGTGATGACACGGCCAATGGCGGCTCCAGTGTTGCGCTTCGTGGGCTTGGTGCATCATCCACTTTGGTACTGATTAATGGACGACGGGTTGCTGTCAGTCCATTTGCAAAGGACATTGAAACGTCTTTTGTTGACTTAAATACTATACCGGTTTCAGCAGTAAAGCGTGTTGATGTGTTAAAAGACGGGGCATCGGCAACCTATGGGTCAGACGCGGTTGCGGGGGTCATTAATATTATCCTGCGCAATGACATCGATGGTTTTGAGGTGGCTGCCAAAGTATCCGATACCTCAGATGGCGGCGGTGAGGAACAAAATTTCACTTTATTGTGGGGGAGTTCAACCAGTAAAGGTCATCATAACTTTACTCTGGATTATTTTAAACGCGGTGACATTTTCTATTCTGACAGAGACTACGCTGCTACGGCTGACCAAACCTCTCGGGGCGGTAACAATTCACTGAGCTCGTCAGGCTTTCCGGGTAGTATTGAAGTTGTACGTGACATGTTGAGTGATGAGGAATGGGAGCGTTTGCCTGTTGTTCGAGTTGAAGATGACGGTACTAAAGTTCGTAAAACCTTGTTTGCTGATGTCTGGGGCAATGATGTTTGTCCAACGGAGATGATCATTGGCGAAGTATGTCGTTATGACTATGCGCCACATATGAGTTTGGTGCCCTCAACAGAGCGGATCACGTTTAACTATAATGGCGTTCAGGAGATCATGGATGGCGTTGAAGGCTTTGCAGAGTTTTCAGCGCAGCACGCTTCTACCTTCATTCAGGGCGCTGGCAGCCCTAGTTTTACGGAGTTGAACATGGCTGGTGATAACCCAAATCACCCCTTAGCGGGTCAGCCAGGTCACTTTCTGCATGGTGTGGATATCTCAATGCGGCGCCGTACCGTAGACATTGGTAATCGCAAAAAAGATGTCGATTCGGAATACTATCGCGCTGTGATGGGGATGCGTGGTCAGTGGCAGGACTGGGAATGGGAGTTTGCATATTCAGCAATCCGCTCCAGTGCCGTTGAAAAAGGCTTTGATGGTTTCCCGAATAAACGCCTGGCTCAACAAGCTATTGATGAAGGTCTCTGGAACCCGTTTGAGCCCAGTACTAACACACAGGCTGGGTTAGACTTCTTTGAAACCACAACAACGCGATATGGTTCATCCACCATGCAGTCACTAGATGGCACTATTTCCGGTGAATTGTTTGAATTCGGTGATGGGTATGTATCTGCGGCGTTCGGTTTTGAGCATCGTTATGAAAAGATAGAAGACAACCCGGACAATCAGTATATTCGCGGAGAAATTTTTGGTACGGAAGCCACCCAGGCTAATGGTGACCGTGATAACACGGCTATTTTTGCAGAATTCAGTGCTCCGTTAATGGATAATCTTGAGCTGCAACTGGCGCTGCGTCATGAGGACTACAGTGATTTTGGTAATACGACAGATCCGAAGGTCGCATTTCGCTGGACGCCCATTGACTCTATTGTCGTTCGAGGTTCATGGGGAACCGCATTCCGTGCACCATCATTGGTTCAACTTCATCTTGGGCGCACTGATGAATCCCCTCGTGTGATAGATAAGGAGCGTTGTAATCAAACCGGCGCTATCTCGGATTGCTCACCGACTGAATACCCAACGATAGTGGCTGGTAATAAGCTTCTACAACCAGAAGAGTCTGAAAACTATAACCTGGGCCTGATCTGGCAAGCCAGTGACACATTTAGTGTCGGGGTAGATTATTGGAATTACGATCAGGAAGATCTTATCAAGCGAATTGGTGCGCAAAAACTGGTTGATTGCTGTGGCACAGATCCTAATTTGGTAACCCGACAGGCGAGTCAGGGAAGTACCCTTGGTCGCATTATTACCATAAACGATACGTTTGTTAACATCGGTGGACGAAAAACGGATGGGGTTGACCTTGATATTGAGTATTTGCTGCGTACATCAGATATGGGGGAATTTCGTTTTAATTACAATTTGACCTATACCCTTAATTTTGAGGAAGAGGTCTTTGAAAGTGATGAGTCAGGCACTTCTGTTGCGGTGGTAGAGGATCTAAACGGCGAATATCAACATCCAAAATACCGTTGGAAAGCCGGTGTTGACTGGTCGCTCGACGACATCGTAGCAAATTTGAGTGTGAACTACGTCGATGCAAACTTTGATCTGGCTGACAATAATGGAGACAAGTATGAAATTGACTCCTGGACAACTCTGGACACCAGCGTGAGCTATGTGGGCCTTGAGCAATTGGTTGTGTCAGTCGGGGCTTCTAATTTGCTGAATGAGGAGGCACCGCTTGCGCCTTCCGAATCTATGGGGATTGATAACAAAACGCATAGTGCAATGGGCCGGCAGATCTTTATGAAGTTTTCATATCAGTTTTAAGTAAGTGAAAAGAAAAGGCTTCAGATGAAGCCTTTTTTCATGCCATTTAATCGGTTACGGCAAAAAAACCTTCATGTTGTTCGATGGTACGTATTGTCTCCATATCAGCAAGGACCTGAGATAAGTCCTCGTGAACAAGGTAACCTATACCCGGGCTGGTGTAGATATCCACCGTTTTACTCAGGATGTCGCCCTTATTTTTCCAAAGCTCTAAAGAGTAGTAGCTTTTGAGAGAATGAACAGTCTCAATATTGATAAGCTCTGATATGGTGCCTTGTTTTTCTGAGATCAGGCAGTAACAAATGAGCGCTTTCTTTCTGGGCTTGGCATTTAACAACCGCTCTATACTAGCCTTGTCCTGATACGACGCGATAGCCATAGAAACATGTGAATATCCCAGCGCATCGTCAATCGCCAAATAGTCAATGCTGCCTTGCATTCTGGCGGCTGTTTCTATCAGGACTGGCCCTTCGTCAGTCATAATGACTTCCGAGTGGCAAGGGCCGTATACGATACCAAGTGCGTTTAAAACCTGGTTAATGTAGGCTTCGAGTTCTTGCCTTTCTTCACAGTCGAGGCAAAACACTTCGTGGTCATAAGCGATACCGTGTTCAATATACCGTCTGGTATCTTTCCAAACTTCGGTCACATAGTGTTGTCCTTCAAAGCTGACGGTGTTTACTATGTATTGTTGACCCTGCAATTTTTCCTGAACAATCAGGGCCGTGTTCTGTGATCCGACTAAGTTGACTTTGCCAATAATTTCATTAAATGCGAATTGAGCTTGCTCTAAGTTCGAGCAGAAGTAGACATCCTCTGAACCGGCACTGTCCAGCGGTTTCACTACAACTTCATTGGGTGTGATGTCTTTGACTGCGGCTTCCAGCTCGCTCAGTGTCGTGATTAGAAAACTCTTTGGTGCTGCAATATTTGAATTGCGCAGGGCCTCAGCCATTGTGTATTTATTTCTGCGAGCGTCTGAAAGTTGTGTACCATTTGATTTTAACCCCAGATCTTCAGATAACTTATCGGCCAGGTGTACGCCAGATTCACTACCCACCATAATGATGTCGATGTTGCCCAAAGCTTTAACTTCGTCCAGTAACTGTTCATAGCTCCCAGCTAGCTTAATATTTGCTATGAAGTTCTCTGCTTTAAAGCATGGTAAATCTACGGCCAGTATCTCTTCCATACTTTGGATGTGGAATACATCATAGCCTTGTTTTTTAAGCTCTGCTGGAAGATGCTTTCCGGAAGAATAGGCGTCTACAATGCCACATAGCTTTCTATTGGTTACCATTTTTTAAGTTTCCTTTTGTTTGGTAAAATATATTAATCAGTGCAAATGAAATCATTGAGGCGGTACCAATGATGGTTGTATAAGATGTGTCGAGTCTGTCGTCAAAAGCCTGGATCAGTAGCGTGAAAATGGGCAGGAAAACAAGCAACATTTCAACAAGCAGCGGCTCACAGTGTTTGATCCCTTCTTGCAGAAAGTAAAGGCTTAAAATGACGCCAAATAGTGACAGAAAAAGGAGTAGCCATATGTTATCAACGATAAAACTAATGAAGCTCAGAGATGCCCCACCCATAATGAATGCTGCCGCGATTAAAATGTAGAAACGATGACACATAATGAAACTGGATCTCAGATTCAAATCAGATAAGCACTTTGAGTATACAGTGGTCGCTGAGCCGGATATGGAAGAAACGATTAACGCGGTGAAGCCAATGGTCATTTCTAATGATGAAACATCTTTAACGGCAGACAGGCCGGAAAAACTCGTCCAGCAAAGAAATACGCATGACAGTAAAATGCCGTAGGAGCATACCCAGTCACTCCAGTGTAAGCCTGAACCCGGTCTGAGTTTTCTGTTTATGAGCATAGTGGCGATCGGATTAATACCACCAAAAATAGCTGAGACAATGACCGGCTCAATGTATTTCAGGGAGACATAAAGCCCAATCCAGCATATAGCGGTGGTGATATTGAGGTTTAGAAATCCCGAAATTGTTTCTTTACGCTTTTCTGCTGGTAGTGAAAAGGTTGCTTTGCCTGTGTGCCTCACTTTATTTAGTGCTAAGAAAAAAAGCGTGGAGAACAAAAAAGTCGCACAAACTAAATAGTAAACGTCGAGTGTTTGTGTCTTATTTCCAACTAATACATCTTTTGCAGATGCCAAAATTGCATAAGCCGTTAAATATTTAATCCCTAAATTTTTTGCTACCTGATAGCTCATATTGGATCCTTAAAAGTGGTGTTTGTACTTAATCAGCAATCTATTCTGATCTAAGTCATTACTTAGTCGGTCTAGTCCTAAAGTTCTGACTTCCTTTTGTGACAGGTCCGAATGAGAATAAACTAAGTAAAAACTGGACAGCGATGACACTTCGTACCTGTATCTCAATTGAATATCAAGGTTTGTCTGCTCAAAGCTGCTATTTGTTACAGAGGTTAACATAAGGTAATCAAGTGTGTCGCGGACTTGATAAGACTCAATACCGCGTGCGTCAACAGTGATCCATTGCAGTTTTAGATTGATAAAGTGGCTGTCATCATAAAAAGCATCATAGCCCAGGGAGAAGTTGTACTGATCTCTTTCATAGCTTGCCAGCGCATTATTACGTTCCACCAACCAGGCATTATTGTCGATATAATCCAGATTAGCCTGAATACTATGGTTTTGATTGAGTGCGAGCTTACCACCGAGGTTGTACTTCAGTGACACATGATCATTGCTGACAGTAGATAGCTGTTCCGTTTCCAAAAAGGCGTTGAACTGGAATCGTGTTGTATTGGGGCTGTCATAAGAGAGTTTGAAACCAGCGCCGCCAGGACGCTTAAAGGGTTGATCGTAAGCCGTTTGGTCATCCACACCAGGTAAAAATTTGCGCATTGTTAACGCCAGTTTTGAGGTATCTCGCAGCTGGGCTGTAACGGATGATGAGACTTGTGCTGCGTAATAGCCTAGCGAAAGGCGAGTATTATCGGTGTCTGTGTAATGATCCATCCATATTGCCACCTCTACTTCTTTAAGTATGGCATTGTCGGGAAAGTCGTTCACTATGATTTCCTGGGAGATATTCACAGACTTTATATTTGCTCTATCAGTGTATCCCAAATCATTGATATCTAAATCTTTATCAAGATAATTGAGATTGATATCAAGCAGCAGGTGATCCGTTGCTTTGTATGAAAAGTCGATGGTTGTTCCATTTCCTTTTCGCGCAAGGGTCGGCTCGGAAATATCAGAGGTAAACCACATCGAGTCTAAAGTCCAATACTGACTTTCACGAATGGAAAAATCGAGCGCGTAGACATCAGCTTGTCTATGTTGTGAATCGTTTTCCACCCGGGAAATCAGCATACCTGCAGTTGATTCAGATATCGGTTTTTTTGCACTGAGCACGTAAAACTGTTTCCCCAGAGTGTGCGCAGATAAATCTCGTTCTTTCACTGCCATTGCACCTAAGTTTACCGCGGCCACCTTAGATACATACTTGGTGGCTATGCCAATATCCATGATTGCGTCGCTGGATGGATCTACGCCAATGCGCCGTGTTTCGATAAGACGAACATCATCAAAGGCATTATTCGCTTCAAACATCGTCTGGTTTTCAATAAAGAACGGACGCTTTTCTTCAGAAATGATCTCTTGCAAATCGAAATTCAGGACGAGATCGTCCGACTCAACATGCCCAAAGTCCGGGTTAATACTTATATTCGCTCTGTGGCCTTTATGGTTTATGAAAATATCACCCCCTAACTTGATATCATCAGAAGCTCGGTTGCTGGTGGTATAGGAAGCGTAGGGAAAAAAATTGACTTCGGATACATTTACGCGTTCCAGGTTTAACGGGGTAAACTCATCAATAAACCTATTTTTTAGAGGGGATGTAGTAGGGAAAGCCAATGATTCAGAGAGCACGTGAATATAACGCGAAAAGTAGAATTTTGGAGGGAGTTCTGAAGAAGCTTCAGCGCTTGTAGCGAGCGTATTCCAGGGGACAAAAATCTCTGCGTACCAGCTTGTTTCGTCGATTTTGGTAGCAGATTGCCACTCTCCATCCCATTCAGTATTTTCTGTTTCCTTAAACCAAGTTGCGTCTTTTCGGGAGTTTGCAGCATTCACTGAAAACCCAAATACATCTTGCCCACTGCCGGAAATATCGATGATCACTTCATTATAATCTGAGCTGAAATCGCTATCGTTAGTTTCTTTTTTGTCCGCGATTTCATGTTTACTTTGTTTGTTTATAAATCCGACATAGATCCCCATCGTGTCGGAAAATATTTTGACCTGAGTTGCATTTTGTTCGGAGGTGGCTTCTTCAGTGTAGGGTTGCACTTTTCTGAAGTCAGACATCACAGCGGCAGTTTGCCACTGCTGTTCATCTAAGGTCCCATCGATTTTTATAGTGGTTGCACAAACAAGTGGGGATAAAGTGATAAAAAAAGAAAAGAGGATAATAATAGGCATATAACTATCTGTCCTGAAAGGGGGCTAAATGGTCTTTAACCCCCCTAAATTTCATTAGTGATCTGTATCCACATCCAACTCATGGAAGCGGTTCATTTCACGTGGCTTGGCACAGTACTTTTCTTCAAAAATAGATACGATATCTGATTCGAGTTCTGTCATGTTTTCGTGTGACTCGAGAGATTTCCAGTCATAGCTCATAATGATTTGAGTAGGCTGTATACTATTTTGATAAAAGTGAGCATGGTCCAGCCAGCCGCTGTGATCGTGCGCCAATTCACCCAGTTGGTCGTCCAGTTGTTGCATCAGTTCAAGAGCCTGGTCGACGAATTCTTCTTTTAGTGTCCAGGTTTCAATTACGTGTATCATTCTAATTTCCTTGTAATATGTAATTAAAGATCAGTGAGTTAATTAAGTGCTGAGATTGGCTATGCTTGCATCCAGAATGTCGGTAATGTTATCCATCCATGCTGAGTGGTCAGATTTTATCAGGCACATTCTGATAGCAATTACCTTGTCTTGATCCCAATAGCCTTTCTCAAATTCTGGCATCAGTGATTTATTCAGTGTATTGAGGGCAAGATAAAGATGTTTTGACTCTGCCATTTCAAAGACTGCCTGCGCATGTTGAGAGGACACCGAGGCACTAGGCGCGTCAATGACGAAATTGACGATATCCAGTTTGGGTTCTATGACTAACTTGAGTTTGGGATGCTGTTTTACCCAATCAGCCAGCTTTTGTGCAGCCTCAAGGCAATTGTCTAGCATTGCTGCGAATTCCCCTTGTTTAACTAGCGGGTAAAGTTGCTGTGTTGCCCATAAAGCACAGGCAGACGCTCCGGCTCTTGAACATTCGAGCGTGATTTCGCCAAGGTGCATCTGCTCGGATGAAAAATAGGTGTAAGGGGAATCGTGTTTATAGAATTTGCCAACGCTTGGATCGGAAAACAGTACGCATCCGCAGCCATAAGGCTGTAAGCCATGTTTGTGTGGGTCAACAACGATAGAGTCTACGTTTTTAATGTGATCGTATGCAGCACGCACGTTTTCATCAAGTTTACTGCTCAGTGTAAAGTATCCGCCATAAGCCGAATCGACATGGATACGGAATCCATATTGCTCCTTTAGCGCCACAATTTTATCCAATGGATCGGCATTGCCCAGTCCGGTTGTGCCCAAAGTGACAATCACAGTTCCAATATCACCTCGTTTAATTCGCTCTTCCAGCGCGTTCACGTCCATTACACCGGTGTTATCTGATGGTACAACCTCGATGGGTGTATTGATGACTGCGCACATACGCTCATGGGTATAGTGAGCTTGATCTGATACCAGAATGGTTTTTTCGGGGTGTAAATTACGGGCAATCCAAAGTGCTTCCAGGTTTGCGATTGTTCCACCTGAAGTAAGGTGACCCAGGTGCGTGTCAAAACCGAACATTGCCGCAATTTCGGCAACTGCTTCTTTCTCTAGCTGAGAACTGGCAATGCCGCCGTCCAGTGCATGGTTATTTGGGTTTATAAACATACTCAGGTAGTACGCAATTTGTGCAATGTCTGTTGGTGGCTTTAACATTTGCCCGGCGTACTGTGGGTGAAAATAAGGGTAATTTTCGTGCATTTTTTCAGCGAGCTGGCCAATGATAGTAGCCGCCTTATCGTGGCTGTACACATTTCCCTTAACTTCTGGTAAGTCAGTAAATCCTTCTTTTAACTTGTTTACTCCATGCTCCAGTAAGGATATAAACTTATCTTGATCAGTGTAATACATCATTTTTCCTTGTATTTATTATAGTTTGTCAGGTGTCCAGGTCGCAGTGCGTGAGTCAATCAGTGCAATATCAACCGTTGCATTAAACCAATTGCTTAATTTCTCTTTGAGGGTTTGCATCATTTCCTCTATGTCTTCTTCTTTGACACAGTCGAGAATTTCAGAAACAAAGAAAATATTTTTGCTCGATTCTGCGACCAGTCCTATTTCGGACTGCCTCCAGACGAAATGCCGGGTAATGACATCTTTATCGTCAAAGTAAGTGATCTCGCCATTGGTCAGTGTTGTGGCTTGGGTTGTGCCCATTTCTATAAATTCTTCTGTCCCTGTTGAGTAGCCGAGTCTGAGGCAATGGCCTGAGAGTTTATCAACATCCCAGGCCCCAATAGAGACCTTGTGACGGATTGAAACCGCGTTATAGAAATTCACTAAAGGGTTAATGTTGTAGAGTCCTTTGCCAGACAAAACGCGCTTAGTTAACAGTTCAACGGAAGCTTGATATTTCTTGGCCGGCAATCCAACTCCCTTCAAAAAATCCCGCCAGGCTTTGATATACGGGTGAGATTGTGCATTCTCATATTGCCAATTGCGTAGCGTACTGGCGGTAATTTCTCGTTCGAAAGTCGCGACATTGTCTGCCGCTGCGGGTATATTTACACCTTTTGCATACACCACAATAAACTTAACGCTGGGGTGGTCGTCCCAAAAGGCTTTGTCGACACTAAACATTGGTACCTCGTAATTCTCTTATTTTAGAAAGACTGTCTTGTCTGCAGAAGCTCACTCGCACAGTGCCGGTTGGCTCACCCATAGAGTTAAAGAAAGATCCAGGGACTGTGGCAACGTTGTGCTCCATAAGTAATCTTTCGCAGAGTGCTTCATCACAATAGACGCCTTCTGACATGATGGGTTTGGCCATGAAAAACCAACCGCCCTGACTGGGCATCACTTCCATATCCAGCGTCAGCAGAAAGTCGCTCACGACTTGTTTTCTGATGGCAAACGCTTGCTGAAGGGTTGTCCTGAGTTCAACAAACTTGTCAAAGTTCGCATCCAGGCAGTGCAGGAGAGGTGAAGGCAATGAACATTGATAGTTGGGCAGTATCATCCGGAGTCTATCTTTGATCGATTTGGGATGAATAACGTAGCCGATCCTCCAGCCGGTGATCATGAAGCTTTTAGAGAAACTATTGCATACAATGACCTTATCATCGGTGCGACAAAAGTGGCTCATTGGCGGAGTGTCCTTGCCTTCATAATTAAAGCCCTGATAAACCCGGTCTTCAATGCAATATAAGTGGTTGCTGTCGATTATGTGCGCCAGTGCTGCGTACTCATCTTCACAAAATACCTTGCCTGTCGGGTTATGCGGGTTTGTTAAAATAATGGCTTTTGTTTTAGCGTTTATTGCGTTTTGTAGCGCAGTAAAATCAATTTCCCAGTTTTCCGGGTTGAGTTTGACGGCTTTAACTTTGCCACCTGCCATTTCGATTTGCGACAGGTAAGGAGGAAACACGGGATCAAATACGATTATCTCGTCACCCGGTTCCAAAATTGCCAGTAATGTGAGCATCATCCCCGCAGTAGCGCCGCCAACCAGAGTACAATGGTCATCTGGGTTGAACTGGCAATTGAAACGCGCTGCATAGTCTTGCGTAATTTTCGCCCGCAATGAGTAAAGCCCTTCAGTATCCGAGTATTGATGGAATGGGCTATCTGTCTGCGAAGCGAGTGTTTGAAAAACAAAACCAGGCATGGGGTCAGAAGGAGTCCCCATTGCCAGGTCTATTGCTTGTCGCTCCTTCGCCAGCAAGGAAATATCCTCGATGGTTTGACCGAGAATGCTCATTTATGCAGGCTCAACAAAAAGGTCATGAACTTGCTCATCATTGACATTTGGTCTGCCGTTCCAGTCCCAGGCACCGCTTACTGCAAGGTTAGAACCGGATACATAAGCTGATTTGTCTGATGCCAGATAAATGATGGCATCTGCAATATCTTCCGAACGTCCCAGACGTTTCATTGGCACACGCTCAATCATCCAGGTTTTTTGTGACTCAGGTAAATGACCATTATCAATCAGACCCGGAGAAACGCAGTTGACTCTGATCCCGTATTCAGCGAGTTCTTCGGCCATTGAACTGGTAAGAATCGCGATCCCCGTTTTCGCAATCGAGTAAGCTGAAACGTTGGCAGATGCTCGGACTAAGTTATTGGTACTTAAGCCTATATTGATGATGTTACCGGCTTTCCTTTCTTTCATGAATGGAATGATGCTATGACACAGGTAGAATGCACTGCTCAAATTACTTTTGAGGACATGATCCCACTCAGAAATTGTCATTTCTTCAATGGGTTTAAAGAAGAAGTCACCGACATTGTTGACCAACAAATCGATATGTTTAAATTGGTTAATAGCTTCTTTGACTAAATTAGAGGCGCTAAGTGGGTCCGTGACATCAGCTTGTACAATGTGGCATTGCTGTCCGTTGTCTTGAATAATGGATTGCACTTCTTTTGCTGCGTCTTGGTTGCTGAAATAGACCACAATAATATCGTAGCCAACTTTAGCTAATTCGATGGCAATGGTTTTGCCAATACCGCGTGAACTACCCGTAACGATAGCTGTTTTTTTGGCATTCATAACGTTTCCTTGTGTTGTCAATATATGTTTATAGTTACTACAGAACCTCGTCTGTCGACGAAGCTGCAAGGTTTTTCAGGATTAATTTTGAGGTAATGTGTGACTTGAATCTGAGGAACTCATCCATTAAATGATCGAAACTCTCGACGGCATAGAATACTTCTTGCAGGGTTTTATCATCGATTTTAGATTTCACGACATCTTCAAATTTAAAGGCCTTAACAACCCCGGGGGTGGTTGACATGTGTGTGAGTTCTTTCGAGGAAGAAATAAGTGCACCACCATAGGCTCGGTTACCGTTCTGTCTCACCACACCGACCTCAGTTGTGAACCAGGAAAATCGATTAATGAGTCTCGCAATCTCAGGGTTATGCTCGTATTGGATTGCTAACTTACCCATTTCCTGACAATAGGTAGAGAAGATCGTGCACGTCAGCATGGGCAGATGGCCGAAAACATCGTGAAAGTAATCTGGGTATGGTGTGAAAGACAGATCATCACGAAGGAAGTTGCCTACTGGAAATTGCCTCTTGCTCATGGCCTGATAAAAAGGGTGGTACTCGATTAAACCTTCACTAAAGAAGCCTTCCCAGTTACTGACTTGTCGCAACTGAACATTCAGTGTTTCCAAGCCGGGAAGTTGAGAGGTAGGCATGTTCAAAAGTTCAATGCCTTCCCAATGTTCATTACAAATGGTTGGGCCCGAGTCTTTGCAATCATGAAAAAGGCGATGCCATTTTTCATTGCTCTGTTCGTCGTAAACAATCATTGGATTCCTTATCCTTATCATGTATGCGTTTTTACAAGTTGTATTAGTCCTTTGGTGAGCAAAAGGTCTTTAGTGTTATGTTCATTCCTTTACTACAGTCACCTAAGTTGTATCAATATCGGTAATATTGTGCATATTGTTGATCGTGTTTGTATTTGGTGTCAATAGTGTGTTTGTGTTGTTAATTTAAATATTGCGTTTTTTATTATTATTAACATTTTGAAAGGTTGAATGGGGGTGTGTTTCTCAAGGTGCTCAGACAGATTCGAACGCAGATTTTAGAGGAGGTGAGAGTGGTATGCGATATTTCTTTAGAAAAATTATGATGTAATTATGAAGTTAAAATGAGAATTTTATTTCTGGTGATTGAGCGCAATATTGGTATTAGACGCGAACTAAGATCAGGAGATTGCAAAAAACTGAAGGGGCGAGGAGAACGATCTTGCCCCTAAATATGGGTGCTTAATGTTGCACTTTTGGTGGAAAGTTGGCGAGAATCTCAGTGATGGTTTTATTCACTGATTCTGTTCTTTGTTCTGGAGTTTGCTTCGCACGTAAACGGCTCTCTTTGGCACCGCGCCAAACCAGCTGGTTGGAAGTTCGGTCAATAATGTCTACGACAAGTGTGCCAACTTTATATTCCCTGGTCGTAGTGTGGTGATCTACACCCCATCCCCAGTAGCTCCAGCGCGCCCCATAACTGACTTTAAAGGTGTCCACTTCTAGCTTTTTGTCGACTGCCACATGGTAGTTGATCAGAATATCAGCCACAGTGGCGTCAACCAGCTTGAACCCTTGATTTGCCATTTGCTCAGTAATGGCGTTACGAATACGTTTTTCCATTAACCCGTTGACCTGATAATTTTGCGGACGAGCTTGCAGGTTGGCTTCAGCCGACCAGGCAAAGGTCTTGTAGTTTGTAAATTCAACAGACTTGTCGTAGTCCCAGTCCGGGGTGGTGCCACAGGCACTGAGCATCAGTAAACTTGCCACGACGGCAAAGGTCCTGGTGCTGACAAGGTGCTTTTTAAGTTGGTTCAGCATGGTTTACTCCTTAAAAACAAAAATCTAACGCTTACCTTAGTATACGACAGTTAAAGCACGAAGATCATCACAAAAAAGGGCGCTCAATTGTGCCCTTTTGATCTTAATTGTGTTCGACTTCGATCCAGACTTTTTCGTCAACCCAGTTCTGGCTGCCCTGATTGACGCTGCGGATCGGCACCAGATAATCACAGCTTATTTGTGGTTTAACCGAGGCGCGTAAAAAAGGGCACTTTGTCGACTGCCACATGGTAGTTGATCAGAATATCAGCCACAGTGGCGTCAACCAGCTTGAACCCTTGATTTGCCATTTGCTCAGTAATGGCGTTACGAATACGTTTTTCCATTAACCCGTTGACCTGATAATTTTGCGGACGAGCTTGCAGGTTGGCTTCAGCCGACCAGGCAAAGGTCTTGTAGTTTGTAAATTCAACAGACTTGTCGTAGTCCCAGTCCGGGGTGGTGCCACAGGCACTGAGCATCAGTAAACTTGCCACGACGGCAAAGGTCCTGGTGCTGACAAGGTGCTTTTTAAGTTGGTTCAGCATGGTTTACTCCTTAAAAACAAAAATCTAACGCTTACCTTAGTATACGACAGTTAAAGCACGAAGATCATCACAAAAAAGGGCGCTCAATTGTGCCCTTTTGATCTTAATTGTGTTCGACTTCGATCCAGACTTTTTCGTCAACCCAGTTCTGGCTGCCCTGATTGACGCTGCGGATCGGCACCAGATAATCACAGCTTATTTGTGGTTTAACCGAGGCGCGTAAAAAAGGGCACTTAATTGTGCCCTTTTGATATTAATTGTGTTCGACTTCGATCCAGACTTTTTCGTCAACCCAGTTCTGGCTGCCCTGATTGACGCTGCGGATCGGCACCAGATAATCACAGCTTATTTGTGGTTTAACCGAGGCGCGTAAAAAAGGGCACTTAATTGTGCCCTTTTGATATTAATTGTGTTCGACTTCGATCCAGACTTTTTCGTCAACCCAGTTCTGGCTGCCCTGATTGACGCTGCGGATCGGCACCAGATAATCACAGCTTATTTGTGGTTTAACCGAGGCGCGTAAAAAAGGGCACTTAATTGTGCCCTTTTGATATTAATTGTGTTCGACTTCGATCCAGACTTTTTCGTCAACCCAGTTCTGGCTGCCCTGATTGACGCTGCGGATCGGCACCAGATAATCACAGCTTATTTGTGGTTTAACCGAGGCGCGTAAAAAAGGGCACTTAATTGTGCCCTTTTGATATTAATTGTGTTCGACTTCGATCCAGTCTTTTTCGTCAACCCAGTTTTGACTGCCCTGATTGACGCTGCGGATCGGCACCAGATAATCACAGCTTGTTTGCGGTTTAACCGAGGCGCACAAAAAAGGGCACTCAATTGTGCCCTTTTGATATTAATTGTGTTCGACTTCGATCCAGTCTTTTTCGTCAACCCAGTTTTGACTGCCCTGATTGACGCTGCGGACCGGCACCAGGTAATCACAGCTTATTTGCGGTTTAACCGAGGCGAAAATCGGCACAAAACCAAAGCTGAGGGCGGTTTCGATGATCGCCTTTTGGTTCTGCGGGTCAATATCGGCTGCCTCATCAATATAGATAGGGATGCGATACATAGCCTGCTCCTGATCCGATAGCAAATAACGGATAAACAACATGCCGCACAGGAGCTTAATGGTGATCCGGGTACCATTTGAGCCCGCAGAGTCAATCTTATCAAAGTGCTCAGTATCGCCCGCGCGGTTTACTACTTCAAAGCGAATATCAAATAGATCAGTGAGTGTCAGGCCTGCTTTGTCGCTGGCCAGCTTAATAATGTGATCTTTGGCTTCGTTGACTGCATTGCTGTCGGCGGGTTGCTCGCTGAGTAAGTCAAAGCTCTCACCTTGCTCATACAAGTCGGATGTTGCGATGATAGTGTCTATACTCTCAACCAGCATCTTTCTTGGGATCACGTTGATCTTAAATGCTTTAAGGTTAGAAATGCGATGCTGACTGATCCCCTTATTGAAGCTGTTCATTTCCCGGCGCAAGCGATCCAGGTCTTCACGCAGACCTTTGATGGTTGCGGCAACTTCCGTCAGTGCCACACGGGCCTGACGTTCTACTGCATCTCGCTCATTATCCAGGTTGTGATAGGCGCTGATAAGCTTAGCGTACTTAGTCGCATCGTCTGTTTCGTTGTCGAACTTAGTAATCCCGGCGTTGTAGATGTGCAGATAAGTATTGCGCACATTGACATCCAGGTTACGCAGTTCCTGACAGTCTTTGTTGAATTGATGGATCACTTCGGCCAGGTTATCAAAGTCTAACTTAATCTCAACCGGGTAGGGCGTTTGCTTGCCGCTATACAAGTCGAGCGTATGATCGATGCGTTCAGACTTTACTTGCTTAAGGCGATCCGCCTGTCGCAGGATCAGATCTTGTTTGCTCTTGATGATGGAGCGACGATCTGAAATTGACCCGGCATTACGTTGCACATCCTGCAGATAATCGTCTACCTGCTCGCGCTCAGCTTGCAGCTGTTCCTGCAATGCCTGTTGGGCTTCAGCCGATTGCGCCATGGTCTGGAATTGTTCAAAGCGTTTTAATGCCGCTTCGGTGGCCATTAATTCATCGTAGAGTGCATCGCGCTCTTGCTGTTTTTCGGCCACATTGGCAGACACTTCGCGCTGTTGTTTCAGCTCCTGCAGTGACTGTTGTAGTGCCTCCAGCTGCGCCTGCAACTGGGTTTTGTTTTCGCCGCTTTGCATTTGTACAGGTGCCAGCTTTTTCAGCTTGATGGTGGCACCAGGAAGCTTAAGTTCACCGCCTTTGACTGCTGCAGATAATTGCGCCAGAAAGTCGCCAAAGGCGTCGTCATCACTGATCTCAACTTCGCCCTTTCCGGTCGTGGCAAAAGACAAAATATCCGGGTTCAAAATACGCGAGATCTCTTCTACTTCTTTCAGTGACAGGTCTTCACGCATTCGGGTAAAGAGGTTGAATTCCAGGTTCTTCAGCTGAAGTTTCAGGCTTTTGACTTGCTTTTGCGTTTCGCCAATCCGATAGTCCAGTGTGTGAAGGCTCTGGCCCTGTGCACTGTTAATGGAGAACGACAGCTGTTCATACTCTTTTTTCAGTAGCGTCAGGTTAGTCTTTAGCGTTGCGTGGTTGGTGAGCTCAAACTCGGATTTAAGTGCGTGGTAGTCAGTAAACCATTGCTCTATCTGTGTTTGCTTTCGCTCAATATCACGTGACTGTTGCACATAGAGCTGCTGCTTTTCTTCAAACTCGCGTTTTTCCTGCTCAATATTTTCAAGCTGATCATTGAGCTCGCCAATCTGGCTCTGCTGATACTCATCGAACTCCACTATAGCTTTATCGAGCTTAGGTGCGTAGGCGGCGAGTTTGCCTTTGAGGGTCGCTTCGCCTTCAATCATTTGTTCCAGCGCAGCAATGGGTTCCTGCATGGACTCCAGTGCATTCAGCTCACGGCGAGAGCGGTTAACTTTATCAAACGCACGGCGCCACACGTCATAAAAGTCTACTTTGGAGTTGGACATATGACGCTCAAAGACTTTAAGCATAAAGCGTTTGACATCATGGGCACCGAGTTTATGCAGGTTCAGAATTCGGCGGAAGATCTCTTTGTATACCGCGGCATCCTGGACGTTGTTCAGCGGGATCATCTTGAGGTTGATGTCACCATCGTACGGCGTTGCTCCACCTGTCAGCAAGGCATTGAGTTCGGCCGCTTTGAGTTCAACGGGCTTAAAGCCTTTTTCCTGCAAGTGATTGAACAACTTGGTGTATTTAATGATGCTTTTTCCCTGGGTAAAGTCATCCAGGTTGAGTTTGCCGTTATAGCAAAAGAACTGATGCGCGTAACCGGCAATTTTACCTAGCCCCGCAACGCCGATGACGACGTCGCCATGAGGCAGATTCGCTTCTAGCAGAATGTAAGACTGATCACTTGAAAAGTAGAACTTACGGGTTTCTTCCAGGTCGTGACCATCCCATTCGGTCAGGCGCAAATCGTTGATTAGCGGGAATTGCAAGGCATTGATGACTGAGCTTTTACCTGTGTTGTTCGGGGCACAGATAGAGGCACTTTTATCCAGTGGGATCACACATTTGGCATAACCTGCGGTATTGAGCAGGGCGAGTTTACTGAGACCATACAGCTTGTTCATACTTCTTCCTCAAGTGTGTCGTAATTTTCCTCATTTACTTCCATTAGCGCGTCGATATAACGATATACCGGTGCCAGTAACGAGAAACCTTGTTCTACCTCGCGGGCCAGGCCCAGGCGAACCATGCGCAGACAAACGTCTTTGCGAAGATCGGACCCTGAGAAAATTTCTAGCTGGTCAAACAGGTGTTTATTAAGTTGAACTAGGGTCTGCATCAGCTCCAGATCCAGTACTTCATCAAACAAAGCGCGCAGCGGATCTTTACCCTGGTTGGCAAAGTGTTCGATCAGGATGAATACAGTCAGGGCAATGGCACGGGAGATCTTGCCCATGTTAGGCGTGCTTTCATCGCTGGCCAGATAATAAAAGCCGCGGCTGTCGTGTTGCAGGTCATGGCCAAGGGCGCTGAACAGTGCCTGATAGGACTCTATGTGTTGATCCAGCTCTTGCCACTGTGTCGTGTCCTGCTCGCTGATATGGTAGCCACTGACCAATTTTTTATTGATCGCCTGTAACTGGCTGAGTTCGTCTAGATTAATGTGTGTCATGGTGTTTACTAATTCTGGTTATCTGATTGCTTGTCCGTTGCACTGAACGGATAAAGTCGAATGCGGGTATTGGCGATTTGCATCGTTTGTTGTTGCTCGTCCTGGGCAATATCGAGTTCGGGGTCGCTGATCAGCTTCTGGTATAGGAACAGCATTTCATCCGCTTCCAGCGTCGGGTATTGTTCGTTCAGAAAGCCAAGCAGAGCGGTGCGTTTTTTACCAGATCCTTTAAATGATTTACGGACGTCAGAATAATCCGGAATATTAGGGCTTTGATACGCAGGCACATCCTGCTGGTCAGGTAACTGGTATTCTTCGTGCTCGAACTCGCTGAGACTGGCCATATAAGCCACCATATGACGCTGCTGACCCAGGCTGAAGCGCTGTATGTCTGAGACAAAGTAAGGTTGCACCGGGCTGAGCATACGGTCAACGCCATTTTTGCGGATCAGACCCAGCACTTTTGCAGCCTGGCGGGTAATGAGCGTATTGCGTCTGAGCTCTTCGCGCAGCGGCATTAGCATATCGGAACTTTTGCCTAAACTTTCACGCCCGATCAGGTGCATATCGAGGATCCGGGTACGCAATTGCTCGAGCATTCGTTTGTCCTGTGCACCACGGCCAAGTTGTTCGATTTGCGCGATCTGTTCACTGATCTGATGCTCTATGGTGGTAAAGCAGGCCTGGAACGGTCCGTGGATATCGACCATCTCCAGCATGGGCTCTATATACTCATCAAATGCTTCAATCACGGCGCGGTAGCGTTTTTGCAAAGACAGGTTACCCTGATCTGATTTGGCCTGTTCCACCAGGTTCATGATGGCGCTTTCGTTATGATGATACAGCTTGACGATTTTACGCACACGCTCATCCATAATGCGACTAAAACGACGCAGTTCACTGTGATCACCTTCATCGCCTGCCTGGGCCAGGCGTTCACCCAGGCGTTGCAAATCTTTAACTAATACGGTGATTTCTTCAGCCAGGCCAAGGTGTTCTTCCTGTAACAAAAAGCTGGCGAAGTCGGCTACGGCTCGGTTAATTTCGAGTTGCGATGATTTGGCCAGAGGAATAATTATTTCCTGGTTTAGTAACCGATTGGTTTCTCTATAAATACGTTCACTTGACCAGTTCGGATTTTTCAATTTGATGATGTTTTGCACATCTTTAAGGCTGAAATCGGCCATCTTAAAGCGTTTAAAAAGCAGCTCCAGGACGCCCCAGTGTTCATTCAGCGTATTTAATACTTTTTTGGCTGGGATCATAGCTTTCCAGTGTGTATCAATTTTGTGACGGTATCAGGTAAGAAAATTGTCATAATGTGTAACTACTCATGGCACAGTGTGCTGCTAAGTGTTAGACTCCGCGCCGATTACGTTACTCTTCACAATTTTTACTTTTAATTACAGGTTGTTTACGCATATGGTCACGCCCATTATCCTAACCCTGATAGCGGTCGCTTTTGTGCTTATCGTTATAGAGGATATTATCCATGTAAACAAGGCCAAAACGACCCTTTTTTTTGGCACTTTATGTTGGATTATCCTATTTATCTCTCCGATCTACGGCGAAAGCTCAGAAACTATACAACATCGGCTCGATCATAACATTCTGGAAATCGCCACATTGTGGTTATTCCTGATGGCTGCGATGACCTTTGTTGCTTATCTGAACTCCAAAGGTTTTATACAAAACATTGTCCACCGTGTGATGCCAACCCAGATCAGCGAACGTAAAATGATGTTCCTGGTTGGCGGTTTTGCTTTCTTGTTTTCTTCGATTTCTGACAACATTACTGCGACACTTATCTCGCTGGCTGTGGTCATGTCACTCAAACTCGATCCGAAGAAACTGATTAAGTATGCCACACTGATCATTTTTAGTGTTAATTCTGGCGGTGTATCGCTCATCACTGGCGATGTAACGACACTGATGATTTTCCTAGCTGGCAAGGTCACCATTCCTGATCTCCTGCTGTTGGTTGCGCCTTCGATTGTCAGTGTGTTGCTGCTGGCTACACTGTTGTCCATTGGCATGAAAGATCAACTGGTATTCGAAAAGCAAGCGCTGCGTCGGATAGAGAAAACGGACATCACGATTGCCGTTATCTTCATGACCACCGTGCTCACCACGCTGTACCTGAGCGTGCAATATCAGGTCCCACCTATGCTGACTTTCCTGTGTGGCCTGTCGGTGATGTTTTTGATGGCGCAGTTTCTGATGCGCAAGAAAGACGTGAACAAAAAGATCATCGATTATATTCGTGAGATAGAGTACGACACTTTGCTGTTTTTCGTCGGTGTACTATTGCTAGTTGGCGCACTAAAAGAGGTAGGTGTCCTGAATATGTTCACCCAGTTGTATGAATTCATTGATCCTCAGTATGCCAGTTACCTGGTTGGCCTGATGAGTGCAGCGGTAGATAACGTACCTCTGACGGCAGCGCTGTTAAAGGCGGACATTGTCATGAGCCCTCAGCAATGGCTGACTTTTACTTATGCAACGGGTGTCGGTGGTTCTATGCTGATTATCGGCTCTGCTGCGGGGATCATCGCCATGAGTAAAGTAAAAGCTCTAACCTTTACTAGTTACTTAAGAATGAGCGTGTATTTGTTAATTGCTTATACGGCAGGCTATGCCGGTGCCTATTTTATGGGGCAATTTATTTAAACTTTGGTGACAGGGACAATTTTGTACTTGACACCTAGACGTCTAAAAGATACCTTTTTCAAGCCCGCTTAAAATGCGGGCTTTTATTTTGCCAGGATTCAGTTAAATCCCGGCAAAATAAACAGAAGAGGCGCGATGCTTAGGTAGCTGATGTGAGGTGACGATTACCCGTGACCATCAGTGAGGGAAGTACTCGCCGAGAAAAGTCAGGTTGCGTCAGCGTGATTTTTCGGTCCTTGAGGTTGAATCCTCGGGACTGTCACCGTTTTCAGGTGGAGAGCTTCTGGCAGAGGTCATTTCTTTATGGTTAGTCCATCCTATTGCCAAGTTCTCCTTATTGATGTTGATCGCCCAGTGTGATCCCAAGGAGATAAAATGAATTCCCAGTATATCGTTGCTAAATTTGGCGGCACCAGTGTTGCAAACTTCGAAGCCATGCAGCGATGCGCCACGATAGTCCACGATGATCCGAATGTCCGTGTTGTGGCCGTGAGCGCGAGTGCCGGTGTGACGAATCACCTGGTAACCCTGACGCAGCAAAAAGTCGACGCAGAGGCACGCCAGGCACTGTTTCAGTCTGTGATGGATATTCAACAGAGCATTCTGGCATGTCTTACGCTCGATGCTGATCTGGAAGCAGGGTTTACTGAAACACGGGATGCCTTTCACGCACTTGCTCAATTACCTGCGCTGGATGCACAGCAGTGTGACGAAATGCTGAGTTTTGGTGAGCGCTTTTCGTCTTATTTGTTTACTCAGGTGCTGAGAGATTTGGGCGTCGCCAGTAGCCGATTTGATGTGCGGCAGGTGCTTAAAACAGACCGCCAGTTTGGCAAGGCAGTGCCGGATATTGACGCAACACGTGAAGCCGCCGAGGCTCATTTAATCCCTTTGTTGCAGGAGCAGGTGGTGGTCACTCAAGGGTTCATAGGCAGTGATAATCAGGGACAAACCACCACATTGGGACGCGGCGGGTCTGACTATAGTGCGGCGCTACTGGCTGAGGCAATTGCAGCACGCAGTGTACATATCTGGACAGATGTGGTTGGTATCTTCAGTACAGATCCGCGTTTGTGCCAAAAAGCGCAGCCAATCGCCCGGTTGAGTTTTGATGAAGCTGCAGAAATGGCAACCTTTGGTGCTAAAGTGCTACACCCGGCCACTATATTGCCTGCCAGCCGCAGTGGAATATCAGTGTTTGTGGGCTCAAGTAAAGACCCGCATGCTGGTGGGACCTGGATTGAAAAGAATAATCGCTCGGAACCTGGGATCCGTGCAGTTACTCAACGCAAGAACCAGATCCTGTTAACACTAAAAAGCCCGGAAATGCTACTTGCAAGTGGTTTTCTGGCACGCATATTCACCATCCTAAGTGCGCACAATATTTCGGTTGATCTGGTAACCACCTCTGAGATCAGTGTGGCATTGACGCTGGACAATGCGCCAAATGCCACACGTCCCGAGCTGGCACAGGCTTGCCTGGATGAGCTTGGAGAGTTTTGTCAGGTCAGTGTCGAAAACAACCTGACTCTGGTGGCTATGATTGGCTCTGAGATCCAGCTGCGCCATGGTGAAGCGAGTCTGATGCAAGTACTGGCTGATTTTAATATTCGCCTGATCTGTCACGGCGCAAGTCGCCATAACCTGTGTTTTTTGGTTGAGCAAACGGAATCGGACGCCGTGGTGCAAGCGATCCACAGCCGGTTACTGGAAGCGGCATAATTCAGGGGTCTGGGAAGTCAGACTGGACACTTTATCACGAGCGGGTAATACTCGCTCTGATACCGAAATCAATTACTCACAGGTGTGTCCATGGAATATCAGGAAATTTATCAGTTTTGGTTTGTCGAATGTCAGGAACAAGACTGGTGGCAAAAGTCGACGCAGTTCGACAATAAAATCACGGCGCGGTTTGCCCACATACACCAGCAGGCTGTGGCCGGAGAATTGGCTGAATGGCGAAAAACTGCGGTGGGGGCGCTGTGTGAAATCATTGTGCTTGATCAGTTTTCACGCAATATGTTCCGCGACACGCCAGCTGCGTTTGCCAGCGACCCGCTGGCTTTGTGTTTAGCACAGCACGCCGTAGAAAAGGGCTTTGATCGGCAACTAGAGAAAACCCAGCGCACCTTTTTGTATTTGCCTTATATGCACAGTGAAAGCCTGAGCGTACATCAGCAGGCAGATGCCCTGTTTAAATCGTTACCAAACTATGAATTCGAGCTGGCGCACAAAAAAATCATTGAGCAGTTTGGCCGTTATCCCCATCGTAATGCTATTTTAGGGCGGGAATCGAGCGCTGAAGAACTGGCTTTTTTACAAACGCCTAGTTCGAGTTTTTAAGTCTCGCTGAGCCTTGTTCGGGCTTGCTGTTATCAGGTTAGGGCGGGCGAGTCAGCTCTGAACCGAGCACGTAAACCCTTGTCACTGTTGGCTGTTCCGATTTGCCTGAACTGACGCTCGCAATTTGATTACAAGTGCGTATAATCGCCAGTCTACAACAATAATTAACTTGGCATTCGATTATGGCTCAAGTGCGTGAAGGTTTTCAAAGCCGTCTGGGCTTTGTGTTAGCGGCAGCCGGTGCGGCAGTCGGACTTGGTAATATTTGGGGATTTCCCACTCAGGCAGCGAACCACGGTGGTGGCGCGTTTTTGCTGGTTTACTTTATTGTCATATTCTTACTGGCATTACCTGCTTTGTATACGGAGCTGTACCTGGGTCATCAGGCGCAAGCTAACCCGGTGAAAGCGCTTAAGCAGGCATGGCAGGAAAAACAGCCTAAAATAGGTGCCTCTGCAGGTTATATCGGCCTTGCCGGTGCCATTGTTATGCTCAGTTTCTATTCTATTGTTGCCGGCTGGATGTTGGCGCATTCACTTGAGCCGATCGCACGTTTGACTGGCTGGGATGCCGCCAGCCAATTTTTGTCGGGCGATTCAACCTTACGGAACTTTATTTTTACTCCTTTGATGCTGCTGTTGACCGCTGCGATTATTTTGCAGGGGGTGAAGTCCGGTATCGAGGCCTGGTCTCGCCGTTTAATGCCACTGTTACTGCTGTTACTTATTGCGCTGATTGCTTATATGGGCACGTTAGAAGGCGCTGCGGCAGGCTTCAAAGCCTATCTGGTGCCAGACTTCAGCAAAATTGGTGATCCTGAATTAATCATTGCAGCAATGGGGCAGGCATTCTTTTCTTTGTCCCTGGGCGTAGGCTGCATGATGATTTATGGCTCTTATCTGAAACCAAATGAGAACCTGCCTAAATTGACTTTCAGCGTGGCAATGCTGGATACCGGTGTGGCGTTTCTGGCCGGATTATTGATCATCCCAGCTTTGTTTATCGCGCAGAACAACGGGGTTGAAGTTTTCCAAAATGGTAAACTGGTTGGCGAGGGCCGGCTTATTTTTGCAATTCTACCAGAGTTATTTGCGACCATGGGCGAGATAGGTTTGTTCGTCGGACTGACTTTTTTTGTGCTGATGTCGATAGCCTCACTGACTTCAACCATTTCATCCACCGAAATTCCGGTGTCATTTTTGGTCGAAAACCATGGTTTCAAGCGCTCACAGGCAACCTGGATGGTAACCCTGGTACTGTTTGTCTGCTCGGGCACCATTATTATGAACTTTGATTGGTTATTTGGTCTGGTCATTCAGGTGTTCACACAATACCAGCTGCCGCTGATGGGCTTGTTTTATTTTATTACTGTAGGTTGGGTATGGCGTCGTGGTAACCAGCTTGCTCTGGAGTGTAGTGGTAAGATGTACTGGTTTGCCCAGTATGTACGCTTCGTCTGTCCAGTGCTGATGACCGCCGTCTTTGCCAATGTGGCGTTCTTTAAGTAACCATCGTTGGACACAAAAAAGCCCGGCTTGCCGGGCTTTTTTGTGTCTGTTGTACCCTGTAACTTGAGGTAAATATCAGACCTGATTTTCCAGCGTCTGCCCCGTGCGGATGGCGTTGAGGTTAGTCAATGTGGTGTGGGCGATTTCGGTTAAGGCTTCTTTGGTGAAAAAGCCCTGGTGTCCGGTGATGAGTACATTCTGAAAGCTGGCCAGGCGCATAAAGACATCGTCCTGAATCACTTCATCACTGCGGTTTTTAAAGAACAGTTCAGATTCCTGCTCATACACATCCAGGCCAAGGTAGCCGAGTTTTCTTGATTTCAGCGCGCGGATGCAGGCCTTGCTGTCTACCAGTGCACCCCGGCTGGTGTTGATCAGCATTACACCTTGCTTCATTTTATCAAACGCAGCATCATCGATCATGTGATGCGTGGCATCGGTGAGTGGGCAATGCAGGGTGATGATGTCGCTTTGTTCAAGCAACATATCCAATGATACTTGCGTATACGAGCCTTCCCCGATATTCGGGTCGTACACCAGCACATGTGCGCCAAAGCCGTTGAGAATGGCCACCAGAGCCTGACCAATTTTACCACAGCCGATGATACCGACGGTTTTGTTGTGCAGGTTAAAACCCAGCAAGCCGTTGAGGTCAAAATTATCTTCACGTACCCGGTTGTAGGCTTTATGGGTTTTACGGCTCAGTGTCAGCATTAGGGCAATACAATGCTCGGCCACGGCTTCAGGGCTGTATGCAGGGACACGTACTACTTTGATCCCCAATGCGTGCGCTGCCTCTATGTCGACATTGTTAAAGCCTGCGCAGCGTAGTGCAATACTTTGAACACCTAACTCCGCCAGTTCAGCCAACACATTGGCATCAACCTGATCGTTCACAAACACGCAAATTGCATCGAACCCCTGCGCTAGTGCAACAGTCTTATCGTTCAGTGCTTGCTCAAAAAATTCAAACTCAATATCAGGAAACTGGGTAAGCGCATGCTCAAAAAATGGCAGCTCATACTTTTGCGAACTGAATAGGGCGACTCTCATTGGACACTTGACTCTCTATAATCGATTTTAAGGTTTCGGGCTTTGTCCTGGGTGCATAACGGGACAATAAAACGCCCTCTGAGTTTACTAAAAACTTAGTAAAATTCCATTTAATAGCGCGGTTTTGCGCGATCCCCCGTGTATTTACCTTGAGGTAATTAAAGAGTGGGTGGGCATCCGGGCCGTTCACCAGTATTTTTTCTGAAATGTGAAAACTCAGATTGAAGTGCGACTGATAAAATTCCCTTAACATTTCGTTTTCCAGTGGCTCATTGCGGCCAAACTGGTGGCAGGGAAAGGCAACAATCTCCAATCCCATAGGGTGGTACTTTTTATATAACTTTTCTAATGCGCTCAGCTGTGGGGCAAAGCTACATTTACTGGCAATGTTGACGATCAACACGGGTCTGCCTTGTAAGGATCTGAGTGCCAGCGTCTCGCCGTTAAGTAGTTTCACGCTGAAACGATAAATGTTCTCCATCCTGTCAGGCTCCTTGATGTTTTTTCTTTTTAATCACTTGATTCATAGCTGGTATTTTTCATTTGCCATGGCTAGATGGCTCAGGTATAACAACTCCATCTTTCTAGCTTAACAGCCAAATAGGACAAATTTATGTCAGTCAAAGTTGCATTCATCGGATTGGGGGTGATGGGCTATCCCATGGCCGGTCATTTACAACAAGCGGGTCATCAGGTGACCGTTTACAACCGTACGACCACAAAAGCAGAGCGTTGGGCGCAGCAGTATCAGGGGACATTCGCTGCAACACCCAAAGCAGCCGTTACAGATGCTGAGCTGGTATTTATGTGCGTGGGCAATGATGATGACCTGAGATCCGTTGTGTACGGCGATAATGGGGTTTTGGCTGGTATGAAGCCTGATACCGTTTTGATTGACCACACGACAACCTCGGCTAAGGTGGCACGTGAGGTTGCGCAGCGAGCGGCCGAGCAAAACGTTGCATTCCTGGATGCGCCTGTATCAGGTGGCCAGGCTGGCGCTGAAAATGGGGTATTAACCGTGATGGTAGGCGGTGATCCTGAAGTATTTGCACGTGTGCAACCCGTAATGGCAGCCTTTAGTCGCTTTAGCCAGCTCCTGGGAGAAGTGGGCTCAGGTCAGTTGTGCAAAATGGTGAATCAGATTTGTATTGCTGGTGTGGTACAGGGATTGGCTGAGGGACTTCACTTTGCGAAACAGGCTGGCCTAGACGGTGAAAAAGTGGTTGAGACTATTGCCAAAGGAGCAGCGGGCTCGTGGCAGATGGAAAACCGCTACAAAACCATGCTCGCGGGAGAGTATGACTTTGGCTTTGCTGTCGATTGGATGCGTAAAGATTTGGGTATTGCACTGGACGAAGCGCGCAGCAATGGCTCTTCATTGTCACTGACTGCCATGGTCGACCAATATTATGCTGATGTACAGGCACTCGGGGGTGGTCGCTTTGATACCTCGAGCTTGTTAGCGCGCCTTGATGCTATTCACGATAAGAAGTAGTTTGTCGTCTCGTTGAGGCGAGGCTGACAAATAAAAAAGGCAGGCGCTTATGCAACCTGCCTTTTTTATCTATTTACTTAGCTAAGCTTTTTTCGACAGCTTGTCTAAATCAATGTCTTCTTCCAGTGCCTTGGCTGCATCAGCATCATTGAATACTTCGGTATCCAGTTCACCCTCAGACTTTGCTACCACACAGGTCACCATACAGTCTCCGGTAACATTTACGGCAGTACGCGTCATATCCAGTAGACGGTCAACACCCATAATGATGGCGATCCCTTCAACTGGCAGAACCTGATTAAGAACCATAGCCAGCATGATCAGGCCGACGCCTGGCACACCTGCGGTACCAACTGAAGCCAAAGTGGCGGTCAGAATGACCATCAGGTAGTCACTCAGGGTTAAATCTACAGCGAAAACTTGCGCGATAAAGACAGTTGCTACACCTTGCATGATGGCGGTGCCATCCATGTTAATGGTTGCACCCAATGGCACGGTAAAAGAGGCCACCGAGTTATTAGCGCCTAGCTTTTTGGTTGCCGTTTCCAGTGTCACAGGCATAGTGGCACTTGAACTTGATGTGCTGAATGCGAACATACAGGCATCTTTCATTTTTGCCAGGAAGGTGAGTGGGCTCAGACCTGTCAGCACTTTGAGTAAAATGCTGTAGTTGACAAAGGCATGGATCAGCAGGGCTGCAACGACAACGAGGAAGTATTTACCCAGCTCAACAATCAGGCTCATTTCAATGCTGGTAAATAGTTTGGCCATCAGACAGAAAACACCATAGGGTGCCAGGTTCATCAGCAGAGTAACCAGCTTTAGCACTACGGTATTTAAGTCTTCGAATACCTTCGCACAGCGCTTACCTGCATCACCACTTAACGCCATAGCGATACCAAACAACAGTGCAAACACAATCACCTGAAGCATATTGCCACTGGCCATTGCGTTAATTGGATTGGTTGGGAACATCCCGATAATGACTTGAGTCAGTGTAGGTGCTTGCTGTGCGTTGAATGTAGCTGTCGTTGGAATCTCAACACCACCACCTGGGCTAACGAGCAGAGCTAGAGAGATAGCAACCGTAATTGCGATAGCCGTAGTGGATAAATATAGCAAAATAGATTTACCACCCAGGCGACCGAGTTTCTTTGGATCGCTCAGACTACAGGTGCCGACTACAAGAGAAATAAAGACCAGAGGAACAACCAGCATTTTTAAGCTGGCTATGAAGATTTGTCCACCAATATGGAACAGTCCATCAACGAAAAAGCCTTTGATCGGTAAATCAAACAGGCCCAGAGGGATTGCAACTTCAGGCTGATCGCCTAGTATGGATTGTATTAACAGACCCAGAATAACACCCAATATCATGCCCAGCATAATACGGGTTGTTAGGCTCATTTTTTTGTTTTGTGACATAGACTTTGACATTGTCCTAACACTTCTAATTTACAAAATCGCTATAGCCTAACAGGATAGTTGAAGATGAACAGAAAAAATCGATGACGGCCGCTAAAAATTTGTGATTTTAGATCCACAATTGGGTTAACATGGTGAAAATAACTCAAAATTATTAGATTGCAAGGGAGAATCGAAAATGTCTCTGATGCGCTGGTTTAGTATTACTTTGCTCAGCTTGCTGATGATCGCCTGTGGTGGCGGTGGTTCGATTGAAAAAGACACCTCAGGAGGTGGCGGTACAAATACCGACTATGAACTGGTACTCACTACCAGTTCCGCAAGTGGGGGGAGCCTGAGTATCAGTAATCCCATTACTATTACGGCAAAGCTCACTAACGATGGTGCGCCCATTGCAAACAACCTGGTTAATTTCACGAATGATGAGTTTTCAGATTTTGCTTCTGTCAGTTCTCAATTAACTGATAGTAACGGTGAAGCCAAGGTAACCATTATCGCTAACCGGGCAGGGGGCGCAGGTACCATTTCCGCCACCGCCGATGTGGGTGAAAATACCGTAACTGGCTCAGTGCCATACGCAGCCGAGGGCGACGGTGGTATTCAGATAGCGATGACCATCACAGGGTCAGACGGACTGGCAATTGATGCGAGCAATCCAATTGCGGGCTCAGAAATGGCTACTGTCACTGCGATTCTCACGGATAATGGTACGCCTTTAACCGGCCAGGTACTGGAGTTTTCTAAAGAAGCGGATAGTGAGGACCTGCTGGTCACCAATGGCAATTCTAACGTGCAAACGGACGCAAATGGTGCTGCCCGTTTACTGGTACTGGCCACTGACAAAGTTGGGGCCGGTTATGTTCAGGTTACTTATAATGAAGACATTAATGCGCGTATTGGTTTTGAGTCCGCCGGTAACCCTTTTTACGACAAAGAAATCTATGATCTGAGCGTACAGCTGGTTGATGCCAGTGAACAAGCCTCTTCAGACCTCTCTTTGGCAACGCCATTAACGGCAAAAATTCAGCTGACTTTAAACGAACAGCCAGTCGCGAATGCCGACATTTTGGTAGAGGTAGAAGAGAGTGCACGTTTTGCCAAGCCGACGGAATCAGTCCGAACGGACGCCACTGGTCAGGCTCAAATTCAGCTCTTTGCAACGAGTACAGCGACTGTAGCACAGCAACTCGATGCATTTACTGCCACCTATATGTTAGCAGGTGATGAAGCGGCAAGAACAGTCGCCAGCTATGTTGGTGCGGGTGACGGTGGTATTCAGATGACTGTGAGTGTTGAAGATGCTCTGAATGCAGAAATAAACAAAGAGAACCCTTTGAGCCTGGGTAATGAAGGATTTCTTAAAATTAATCTGCAAAAAGACGGCCAGCCTCTGGTTAATCAGCTGGTTACGGTGAGTGAACTGGTGCTCGCCAACATCACCGACAATGGCACCGCTGTGACCGACAGTAATGGCGATGCTGCGCTGACAATGACCGTAAACGATTCTCGTGGGTGGGAGCAGTTTACGGTGACGTATACGGAAACTGGAACTACTAACACATCTGTTAGCTCTGGTCGCTATTACTCAAACGGTATTGCTGCGGGGGCCGGTGTTCAGTTAACTGTGACTGTATTGGACGCTCAGAATAACGCAATAAATGAAGGTAACCCGCTAAGTGCAACAAACCCCGGTAAGGTAGTTGTCACTTTAGAAGAAGATGGGCAAGCGTTGAGCGATGAATTGATCACCGTTTTGGGGGGGCTAAAGGCAATTACTTCTCCTTCTGACGGTGTAAAGAGCACAAACGCAAGCGGTGTGGCTGAAATAAATCTGATCCCTAATAAAGAAGAAGGGTGGGCAGAAGTCACAGCCTCATTTGGTGATGGTGGCGCAGCGGTGACCAAAACCGCCCGATACTATTCAAGTGGTGATCCTAATTTTGGCGCCAGTGGTTATCAATTGACTCTGGTCGGCAAAAACGCCGAGGGTGCAGAGTCAAACTCTTTATCAGCACAAATGCCGCTGACCATTGAAGCGCGCTTAACCTTTAACGGCAATGTACAGGCCAACCAGAATATTCAGTTGAGTGTGAATGAATTTGGTATTTTGGACCCTGAGTCAGGCTCGGTACTGACCAATAGTGAAGGCATTGCTACTATCCAGTTGTTGGATAATTCTGTATCCGGAGCCGGGAGAGTAAGCGCTCAATATGAAGCGAATAATGGATTCGTCATTACCCAGAATTTTAACTTCAATAGTGCAGGAGATGGCGGCGTTAACATCTCAATTGTGAGCATTCTTGATGATGATGGAAATGCCATTTCTACTCAGCTATCAGGTGAGAATAAACTCGCGGAAGATAAGAATGGTATTGCTACTGTTCAGCTCATCGAAAATGGTCTGCCGCTATCTGGAAAGTTAGTCACCTTTACCACTGATTCGGTTGCGACTATGAATCCCCAGAGTGGTCGTGCTGTTACGGATGAAAATGGCTTAGCAAGTGTTGAGCTGCTAGCGACGAGCACATCAGGAATTGGTGAGGTGTATGCAGAGTATCTGACATTCTCAACTCCTCGCGTCACCTTTGCGTCTGATGGTGCAGTAATCGTTGATGAGGGCGAGTATAAGATGGTTGTCCGGCTCCTGATCAATTGTCAGGACGATTGGGATAGTAACCGAGATACAACAGGGATAACAGACGCAGATCTGGCAAAATGTGACGAAGTGACTAATGTCCCTTCAACTGAACTGGCTGAAGTGTATGTTAAATTAACCCCCACAGCGAACCCGGATAACGGTATTGATAGTGCGATCGTGAGTGTTCAAACCAACAAGGGTCAAATCCTGCCTTCTTCTGGCCAAGTTCTGACTGACTTACAAGGCGTTGGTTTACTGAAACTGCAACCAGGTGACTCAGGTGGTGCGGGAACGATCACCGCGAGCTACTTAAATGAAAGCGACACGAAGAACTTCTCTGTTGGTATTCAGGACTTGTACTTAGGTCTGAGCAGTGAACTGGACTCCGGTAACAATCGAGATAGTTTGGCAGCCGGTGACAGCTTTATTCTGACTGCGACGATTTTTACTGATGAAGCAGATCCGGATAATTCGATATACAGTCAGCCAGTTGACGTTGAATTCACCTCAACCTGTGTTGATGAAGGGTTGGCAACCATAGATGGACAGGTGCGTTCTAAAGACGGTAAAGCGTCTTCAACATACCGTGCCCAGGGCTGTAGCGGCAATGATACGATTGTGGTTACGGTGACTTCTGGCGGCGGTGTTAATGACCCGGAGAGCTATGTGTTTACGGTTGACGATGCGCCGGTGCAAGCTATCCAGTTTATTGAAGCATCTAATGCCTTTATTGCATTACCGCCTGGCCTGGGTGCGACACCCACCACCTCAACGGTGAAATTTAAGCTACTGGATACGGATGACCGACCGTTAAAGCAAAAGCAAATAGAGTTTAGACTTGCGGATTTGACTGGCTCTGCAGATCTTACTAACTATAAAGGTAGCACAGACAGTGAAGGGTTTGCTCAGACCACTGTGCAATCTGGTGTTGTGCCTGGTGCCATCGTGGTTGAAGCCTGCTATATCTCTGATGAGATTATTGCGTCTTATGCCACTACGAATGAGTACCCGACTTGCTGGCAATCTGTTATAGATCAATGTGCTGCAGACAATACTCACCCAAGATGCCCAGATGTTGAAGATAACTTGACGTTACGCTTGATCCCCGTTGCAGATCAGGTCAATGCTGTCTCTTCAGGTATCGTATTATCGTCGGGTGTACCAGATCAGAATAGCTTTGATATTGCCGCTGATAACCTAGTGTTAAACGCATTAAACTACGTAGGAGTGACGACCAATATTTCCGTATTTTTTGGTGATCAGTTCAACCAGCTAACTGGCGACAACCTGGTCGCAAGTGTCACGGCAGAAGCAGGCGTGGTTGGCAGTATTGATGGTACCGGCGGTTCTCCTTCGTATCAGTGTGCGATTGTGGATGGCGTGTGTACCGTGCAATGGCGCAAGCAAGGTGAGTTCCCATACAACGACTCAGACACATGGCGCAACACCATTGGCGATGTCTGTGATACCTATGGTGGGCAACCAGTTCCCTGTATCAATGGTTTCCCATCTGTCTATCGTTATACCGATGCTGATGGTAATTTCTTGCAAGATCAAGATGGTAACGATATGACCGAGGTAGTAGATGGTGTTACATTACCTGCTGAGTTGCCTGTGGTCAGAGGTGGACGGATCACTGTATTAGCCACTGCTAAAGGTCAGGAAAGCTTTATAGACAAGCAAAGCAGTGCAGATATTAGCAGAACGAACGGGATATTTGATGAAGGTGAGTTCTTCAGCTCGTTTGACTTACCAGAAGCTTTTGTCGATCACAACAAAAATGGCACATTTGATGCCATAGATTGTAATGACACGGCTGAAGCGCACAAATGTACTTTCAGGTTCAGTGATGGCGGTCACAATGAGACTTACCTGGATGGTAACAACGATTTGTCTTATACCAGTGAAGACAATAAATACAATGGTCTGCTGTGTGGCGAAAAAGCGTTAACTGATGGCCATTGTACGCGTGATTTGGTCGATGTACGTCGAGATCTGGAGTTGATCATTGCGGGTGATGTGCCTTATGCGCGCTTCGTCATCGATAGCGACTTAATTGGCGGCGCTGCTTGTGCTGGGACGATTAACGGCTTCAGAGATCTTGAAGCAACGGAGGACGATGGGTACTGTGATTTGGGTGCCATTGATTTGACCATTGTTGAGACAGCTGATGTTGAGATCTATTATTCAGATTTGTTCGGTAATGCACTTCCAACAGGAACCACGGTCAGTATCACAGCAGACAATGGGGAAATCTCGATTAGTGAAGCCAATACGATTGTGAACTCAACTGACACCAACGGGATCAAAAAAGCCGTGGTGAAGGTCTCCCGAGAAACGGCTGCAAACAGTAAGACAACCGGTAATCTGACGATTACGTTTACTATTCCATCACCATTTGAAGGACAAGATCCGACGATTGTCTCTAAAAGTATGCAAGTTGTAGACGCCGGTTAATCACCGTAAAAAAGGGCCAAATCATTGGCCCTTTTCCTTTACCCCTTGAAATTCCTTTTATATCCGCTATATTCGCCCTTTCCATCAAGCAATCTATACGCCTGGGTAAATTAACAGCAACAATTGTTCATAAAATCACTGCTTGGCGAAAAGATCGAATGAAAAGCTTGTAACAATAGGTATTTGTGGATATACCTATATTTAATCGCGCCCAATGAAGGGCAACAACCAGACAGAAGTCAAATAGGCAGCTATGGGCAAATCGCTAGTAATCGTAGAGTCTCCCGCAAAGGCAAAAACTATCAATAAGTACCTGGGTAAAGACTACATTGTGAAATCCAGTGTCGGTCATATCCGTGATCTTCCTACCTCAGGCGCAGGCAAAACCAAAGGCCTGGCAACTAAATCTCCTGCTGAAGTGAGAAAAATGTCGCCAGAGGAAAAAGCTGAGTACAGAAAAAAGAAAGATTACGCGAACCTGGTTGCCCGGATGGGGATAGACCCGGAAAAGGGCTGGGAGCCGCACTATGAAGTGTTACCCGGCAAAGAAAAAGTGGTTCAGGAGCTGGCCAAGCTCGCAGAGAATGCCGATACCATCTATCTCGCAACCGATTTGGATAGAGAAGGAGAGGCCATTGCATGGCACCTGGAAGAAGTAATTGGTGCCGATGCAAGTAAATACAAACGTGTTGTATTTAACGAAATCACTAAAAATGCCATCACACAGGCGTTTGAGGCACCAGGTCAGCTAAACACGGACATGGTGTATGCACAGCAGGCACGACGCTTTTTGGACCGCGTGGTGGGCTTTATGGTGTCACCTTTGCTTTGGCAAAAAGTAGCGCGTGGTTTGTCAGCAGGTCGTGTTCAGTCAGTGGCGGTACGCTTGCTGGTTGAACGTGAACGTGAAATCAAAGCCTTTATTCCAGAAGAGTTCTGGGATATTCACGCAGATACTGCACTGGCAGAGCAGGACGTTCGTTTCGCCGTGACTAAGTATCAGGGCGAAGCGTTTAAGCCACTGAACGAAACGCAAGCCAACAAAGCCGTTACTGAACTGCAAAAAGCGCAGTATCAGGTTGTTAAGGTTGAAGAGAAACCCAGTAAGAGCCGCCCGAGTGCTCCTTTTATTACGTCAACCATGCAACAGGCCGCCAGTACCCGATTGGGTTATGGTGTTAAAAAGACCATGATGCTGGCACAACGTTTATACGAAGCGGGTTACATTACCTATATGCGTACTGACTCAACCAACTTATCGAATGATGCGGTTGAAATGGCACGTGGCTATATTCAGGATAACTTTGGTGATAAGTACTTGCCGGGCGCACCCATTAAATACAGCGCGAAAGACAATGCACAGGAAGCGCACGAAGCAATTCGTCCTTCAGATGTGAACATCCTTTCTGGCCATGTTGAGGGCGTAGATGCCGACGCGAAGAAGCTCTATGAGCTTATCTGGCGTCAGTTTGTTGCGTGTCAAATGACACCTGCAGAGTATGACCTGACCAATATCACCGTGGGTGCAGGTGATTACACGCTTAAAGCGCGCGGCCGTGTGTTACGTTTTGACGGTTGGACACGCGTTCAGCCAGCAGTCCGTAAGAAAAATGAAGAAGAGCAGGCGCTACCAGCTGTGGCAGTGGGCGACATCGTTCAGTTGCAGGCGCTTGAACCGAAGCAGCACTTTACCAAACCACCGGCGCGTTTTAGCGAAGCTAGCCTGGTTAAAGAGCTCGAAAAGCGCGGCATTGGTCGTCCTTCAACGTATGCGTCGATTATTTCGACCATTCAGGACCGTGGCTATGTGCGAGTAGAAAACCGCCGTTTTTATGCCGAGAAAATGGGCGAAATAGTGACAGATCGTTTGATCGAAAACTTCGACGAGCTGATGGACTTTGACTTTACGGCCAAAATGGAAAACAGACTGGATGAGATAGCGGAAGGCGATCGCGTCTGGACTCAGGTACTGGATAAGTTTTACGCTGATTTCTCCAACCAACTTGACTTGGCTGGTAAAGAAGAAGCGGAAGGTGGCATGCGCCAGAATGTGATGGTTGAGACTGACATTGACTGTCCAACCTGTGGTCGCAAGATGGGGATCCGTACTGCGTCGACGGGGGTATTCCTGGGCTGTACAGGCTACAACTTGCCACCAAAAGAACGCTGTACCACCACAATGAACCTGATCCCCGGGGATGAAGCCGTTGATGCGGATGTTGAAGATGCAGAAACTGAAAGCCTGAGACAGATGAAGCGTTGTCCTATCTGTGAAACCGCGATGGATTCATATCTGATAGATGAAAAGCGCAAGCTACATGTCTGTGGTAACAACCCGGGCTGTAGTGGTTATGTCATTGAAGAGGGCAGCTTCAAAATCAAGGGCTATGATGGCCCGGTGATCGAATGTGATAAGTGTGGTTCAGACATGCAGCTTAAGTCTGGTCGTTTCGGCAAGTACTTTGACTGTACCAGTGATGACTGTAAAAACACACGTAAACTACTGAAAAGCGGTGAGCCTGCTCCACCAAAAGAAGATCCGGTACACTTGCCAGAGCTGCCCTGCGAGAAGTCTGAGGCTTATTTTGTGCTGCGTGACGGTGCATCTGGTATCTTCCTGGCGGCACATACCTTCCCTAAATCCAGGGAAACTCGTGCACCGAAAGTGGCCGAGTTAAAGCGCTTCAGAGACCGTATTTCTCCTAAGTTCTATTATCTGGCGGATGCGCCGGATCAGGACAATGATGGTAATCTGGCCGTTGTCAGATATTCACGTAAAACCAAGACACAGTACGTGATGACTGAGGTGGAAGGTAAAGCCACAGGCTGGAAAGCGACTTATGAAAATGGCAAGTGGGTCGAAGAAGAGAAAAAGCGTAAAAGCGCCAAATCTTAATGGATCTGCTTGGGTAAAAAGCAAAAGAAAACAAAAAGGCCAGCTTTGCTGGCCTTTTTACTGCTTGAAGATCAGATGTCGACGTCAGTCACTGTCATATAGTCACTGGCAGACAGCTCTTCGTTAACACATTGCAAAACGTACTGACGTAGTGCATCGGTTGCCACTTCGTCATCCTGAGCCCATTCAACACACATGTGTGTCAGTTCTGCAATCAGGCTAGCTGGTGCACTTTGTTGTTGCACTTCATCAGCGACAACTGAGGTTGGCGTTAAAGTTGCGGCTAAAACGAAGCTCGCCAGGGCCGAAAATAGTTTCATTGATGTTTCCTTTAGTGTTTAGTGTCACGTTTCGTCACAGTGATTTTTTAAATGAAAAGACAAAAAAAGAACAACGAAATAAATCACTCCTGAAGATAAGTGAATGTGATTTAGCAATAAATAGAGTGTTTTTGATTAGGGAACTGCTTTTCTAACAATGATATACTTCAACAACTTGACGTAACAATGGCCTTTTTTAAGGGCGATTAAGGACGGAATAATGACAAATAATCGCGGACGAATCCGCACACTGTTCAGGCACAGTTTTATTGCTTTGGGTCTGCTTAGCGCTTTTGCCAGTTACGCAACTACGCCAGAAACAGCCGAACTGACACCTTGTTATACCAAGGGCCTGCCAGACAGGTTGATGTGCGGTAGTGTAGAACAGCCTCTTTCGGCAAAGGACAACAACGAAAAAATTAGCATACACTTTGCGGTTATCCCGGCCATTAAACAGGTGCACCCGTCGGAAGCTATTCTGGCATTTGCTGGCGGCCCGGGCCAGTCGGCCATTGAGGTTGCAGCCGTGTTTGCCCGAGTCTTACGATATGCTCGCGAAGATCGGGATATCATCCTGGTGGATCAACGGGGCACAGGTAAGTCCACTTTGTTGCAATGTGACATGGACCCGCTTGAGGCGCAGTTTGCATTCAATGATGACGCCTTGCCAATCTTTGAATATAGCCGCGCTGAAACTCAAAAGTGTAAAACCAAACTCAACACAAACCTGAGCCACTTTACTACGGTTGCCGCAGCCAGCGATTTTGAAGCAGTGAGACTGGCACTGGGTTACCAAAAATTGCACCTGTTCGGCGCTTCTTATGGAACACGCATTGCGCAGGAGTATATGCGCCGTTATCCACAAGCAGTGGCAAGCGCGACGTTGGATGGGGTAGTGCCTATGCAGCAAAGCCTGGTCGCCATCGGTGAAGCCATAGACGATTCATTGCAGGCAATTTTCACTGACTGTGCCGATACTACAGATTGCAGTCAGCAGTATCCCCAGCTGGAACAGCAGTATCAGACCTTACTGACTAAGCTTGAAGTGCAACCCGCAAGTGTCCAGATCCCGCATCCCAGAACGCATCGATCCATCTCGCTGGTATTGACACAGAATAAGGTACGCTCGGCCATTCGTATGGCGCTTTACAGCCATACGACCCGCGCGTTGGTGCCGTTGGCTATCAGTGAGGCGAACAGAGAAAACTACTTGCCATTGGTGGGCCTGATGGGTAGTGATACGGCGTTTGGTTCGTTGGCAATGGGCATGCATAGTGCCATCGTTTGCGGTGAGGACTGGCCTGCACTGACAGCTGAAGAACGAGCGCGTTTTTCTGCCACTTACTTCGGTCGCATGATGATAGAGTCGCTCGATGCCAGCTGCCCGATCTGGCAGGTTGATGCCGTCGAAAAATCCTTTTATCAGCCATTAACGACAGAGATACCAACGTTATTGTTATCTGGCGGGTTAGATCCCGCGACACCACCTGAATGGGCAGAGCTGGCGATGGTCAATATGGAGCATGCTCGTCACCTGATAGCCGCAGAGGCAACACATGGTGTCGCTGCACAAAGCTGTGCAGACAAACTGGTCGCTGAGTTTATTGACCATGGTGAGCTTAAAACATTGGATGCCAGTTGTTTGGATAAAACAGCGGTGCGGCGATATTTTATGAACCCCAATGGTCCGGTATTAGTAAAAGAGGAGCCGTAATATGATCACTGTACATAATCTGCAAAAACAAATTGCGTCGGTGAATGCCCTGGACGGATTGAGTTTCAGTGCAAAGAACGGCCAGATCACCGGATTGCTTGGTCCCAATGGTGCAGGCAAAACAACCTGTCTGAGAACGGTATTTGGGTTGTTACAGGCAGATCAGGGATACGCTGAGATAGACGGGGTTAAAGTTCACGAAGATCCCATGGCTGCCAAGCAGCAGCTTGGCTTGTTCCCGGACCCATGTGGTTTGTATGAACGCCTGACACCCAGAGAGTATATTCAGTTTTATGCTGAGCTGAGTGGCATGGCTAAATCACAGGCTATATCGGCCACGCAACGCGTGATTGAGCAGTTACAAATGATGGACATTGCTGACAGGCGCTGTCAGGGCTTTTCTCAGGGCCAGCGAATGAAAACGGCACTTGCGCAGGCAATTGTGCATCAGCCGCGTAATATCATTCTTGATGAACCAACACGCGGTCTGGATGTCATGAGTACCCGTGTACTCAGGGAGTTATTATTGATGCTCAAGGCGCAGGGCCATTGCGTTCTGTTCTCCAGCCATGTGATGCAGGAGGTGGCTGCCTTGTGCGATCATGTGGTGGTCATGGCAAAAGGCAAAGTGGTTGCCCAAGGTACACCGGCGCAGCTGTGTGAACAAACGGCCAAATCGAGCCTGGAAGAAGCCTTTATTGCCCTGATAGGCAGTGATGAGGGGATAGCGGCATGATGAAGCAAGTCAATATTCTGTTCAAAAAAGAAATGTTGGATGCGTATCGCGATAAACGTTCGGTCATGGCCGGGCTTTATTATGCGTTTGGCGCGCCGATCGTGATGTGTTTACTGTTTTCAGTACTGTTACAACAAATGGCTTCGCCTGAAGCCCTTAAAATCACCATTTCTGGTGCTGAACGTGCGCCTAATCTGGTGCAGTATCTGGACAGTGTCGACATAAGCCACAGTGATGAAGCCGATACAAAACCTATCCGCCTGGAGATCGATGACGCGTATCCACAGGATATGGCGACAGGTCGCAGTGCAACTGTGGTGATTGTTGCTGATAAGTCTGATAGCAAGCTCATAAAGTCAGTCCGAAGACTGGAAACGGCATTGCTAAGGTATAACAGCGAAGTCGCGGGATTACGTCTGGTGGCACGGGGGATTGATCCAGGGTTGATGCGCGCCCTGGATGTGCAAACGCAGGATCAGGCCACGCCAGATGCCAAAGGCGGCTTGTTCCTGGGGATTGTCACTTTGTCTATTATCATTGCGGTGTTTTATTCTGCGATGAATTTAGGCATAGATACTAGTGCAGGGGAGCGTGAACGCAATTCACTGGCACTATTGCTTAGTCATCCGCTCAGTAGTATGCAGATTGTGCTGGCCAAAGTTGCCGCGATTGCGACTTTCTCGGTTCTGGGGCTGGCTCTGGTGCTGATCGTATCTAAGTTTGCCTATGCCATGGTGGCCTGGGAGCAGCTGGGATTTAGTATTACCCTGGATTTGCGCTTCATTGTGGTTAGCCTGATCATCGGTATTCCAATCGCACTCATGTCTGCCAGTATGCTGATCTTTGTCTCTTTTATGGCAAAGTCGTTTAAAGAGGCACAGTCCTACGTCACTATGGTACTGATGGTTCCAGTGGGCCTGAGTATGATGACCAGCTACGATATCGCCACGGAGACAATTCAATGGTTGCCGATTGCTGCACAGCAGTATGCGATGATTGAACTGATCAAAGGTAATGCCTTACCATTGGCACCGTTGGCAGTGGCGTCGGTGTCTACTTTGGCATTATTTGGGCTGTTCACTTACCTGAGTAGCAGAATGCTGAAAAGCGAAAAAGTGGTGTTCGGTTTATAAATACAGCAACACTTTACCTTATATCAAGCCGGCAGACCTTAGCCGGCTTGATAGAAGAATAAAAAGACGGGCAGGCAGATAAGCAGCCCGACAAAAAAGAGTTTGAAAAAGCTGTCTCTGTTCTCGGTCAGATCAGCCAGGCCAATACTGTCTTGCTCATTCCGCTCAAAAGGCCTGAAGTGCCTGTATACCTTCATAGTGAGCAAACCAACAATCAATGGCAGTACAACCATCGCCACGATTAATATCACCAAATACCAGGCTTCCGGTACCGTATTTCTCATCGTCTATGCACCTGATTAAAATCGGTACATTAGCAAAGAATCCCCCGGCTATAAAGCATTTCCGCGTAATGGGTCGTAATGGTAAAAAAGCTGATTTTCGACTCTACTCAGAGTGGGTGCGATCTGGCACCTACAATCATAGAGCAATGCAAGTTACGCGGTAAGGAGCAAAAACATGTCACATGTTACAATTAAAAAGGTCATGGGGTTCGGAGGAGAAACGCTGGCTGAGTATCGGGCTCAGCAGATGAAAGAGCAGCGCTGGCAATATGTTACACAAGGTGTGTCCGATGCTGACTTGGACAACAACTTTGAGTTTTTAAATGGGGCGGTGCTTGACCGTAAAGTAGGCACGCATGTATTGCAAACAACCACCGGGTTGTTTGGCCCAATTCGGACAGGCACAATTGTTCACCTTGACCCAAATGCAGCGAACCAGGTGATTCAAAGCGACAGGGCACCACTGAACCCAGAGGGGGATCTTATCACGCGTCTTAACCAGCTGCACGATGTGCGCACCGGTAAGCCACCAGGGGCTGACAATGCGTTGGCTGTAAGTGGTTTTTGGACTGCTGCGACGGATGGTGCGGGGATCGCCGGCTTGGACGGTGCCTCTAACGTGTTTGGTAGTACAGGCCAGCTTATACTCAATCCTCAGTGTGCTGGCGAGCCGGTATCGCTTACATTTCCCTTGCTACGATTTGGCACAACTGAGCAAGAGCAATGCAATTACCTTGAGACGCTCGCTTACTATGGTGGAACGTTACTTCAGCCGGGCGAGCAGTTTGATCTAGGCTTTACGCAGGATTTGTGGGGCATTCAGTACGATCAAAAGCTACCTGAGTATGTGACTGAGTATGAGTTCAGCCCAACTAAAGGCGGAGGCTTGTTTGTCGAGCATCATCCTTTCCCTCATATCTGGCTCCCGGCGACAGGTATTGATCCGGCCTTTAAAGAACCAACGGTTTCCAGAATACTGCTAGGCCGCAGGCTCAACTGTACCCACGAAGATGGCTATTATCGCACCGTCACCAATGAGCAATTCCACTTCACAGTGTTTGAGGTACCAAACGATGGGAGTGCGCTCGCCATTCGTCCTCAGTGCATCCACAATGATAGCTTTACGAAAGGGGCACAAACCGTGTTCCTGGGTAATACCGCGGCGAATACTGTGGCACTGCGCCAGAGCATGCCTGTGACAGAGATGGTCGTGGGCAACACGCCTGTGTCGGATCTGTCAGATTAAAGTTATATGTCCACAGTACGAGGCCTGTGGGCCCGTACTCCTTTCTAAAGCTATCCTCTGTATGATGATCCTTCATATACGACAAATTAACTTGAATTTTTTTAATGGTTAATTTCAGTTAATTATATAAATTCGACGAATACATAGATGAAATCGGAATAATGATGAAAATCATTCAATAGGCTCGATGATTCTCAAGCCATTGCTTTATATGATGTTTTGCTCAGTGTTAAGGTTGTTATATTATCGCTTATACAGCGAATGTTAACTTAACTCTCACTGGCGACTGGCTGTTTCATTGGCAGTCAATTTTATGAGAAGGAGACGTATATGAACAAAGATACCATTATTATCGGTGCCGGATTTACAGGCTTGGCGGCGGCAGCCGAGCTACAAAAAAACCAGCAAGACTTTGCGATTCTTGAAGCAAGCGACCGCCTGGGTGGGCGAAACTTCAGTTTTAAAACCACGCAGTATTTTGATTCACCGGGCGTAGAATATGAGCACGGCTCCCAGTATATTGGTAAGTCACAAGAGCCTTTATGGTCCATAGTCACGGGCGACGAGTTTAATACCTGGCTGAAAACGCATTATCCTGATTATGTACATGAACATACACAGCACACACAGTACAGTGATGAAACGTTACCACCCTATATCGTAGACAACTTTGCAGAAAGATTTGATTATCCGGAGCAAGTGTTGATCCTCAGAGATGAAAATAACGAGCAAAAGCGATTTCCGTTTAATAAGTTTCAAACGCCGTACTGTATTACCGGATTACCCAGTCATATTGGTAAACGAAGCGTTGCTGCGATAGGCCTGGTATCACTTGATATTCTGTATATCGAATCATGCATCAACGTGGATCAGCCCTGGGCGTCAGACTTTAACGGGTTATATACCGCCAGGCAACTGGACGCGATTACACTGGAGCAGTGGCTTCACGAAAAACCACGCCGCGGATATATGACGCCAACGGCGATTGACTCTATAACCATTGCGGCTCAGGCACTGTTATCGGTGGATCCAAGTGAAATATCAGCACTGTATTTCTTCTGGTACTGTGCGTGTAATGGCGGATTTTTCAATGAAGTGAACGATGCGAAAAACGGCCCCCAACAATACTGGTTACGATGTGGATTCGGAAAAGTCCTGGAATTCATGAGCAAAGATTTCAAGGGCAATATTTACTATGAACAAGTGGTTGAGTCTGTCTCGGTGGATGAGCAAGCTGAATTTCCTGTGTCCCTGACCCTGTCCGATGGGGTCGTCCATCGCGCGAAAAAACTCATTGTTGCCGTCTCTCCTCATACGGCGAACAAAATCCAGTGGCCTGCAGATCTAGACGAACCTTACAAGGTGCTCATGAATCAAAAGATGGGCAGAACTTTGAAGGCGCAAGTATTCTATAAGACCAGTTGGTGGAATGACATAGCTGGTAAGAAGTGGCAGGGCTACTCGGGTGGTGCTTCCTATCCGGTTCTCTGGACTATGGACAATACGGTTTGTGATGCCAAAGGTAATCCAAAGCCTTGTTTAATGACCTTTACCATTGGCGATCAAATTACTGAACTGGAAGCGTCTATCGCTAAATCTGGCAGTGATCCGGACGAGGCGTTAAAGCGCTTTTTAACTAAACATATTAGTTATCTATTCACCGGAGAGTATGATTATGAACCCGCAATGGAACCCAGTGCCATCACTGCCAACCTGTGGGCCAAACAAACGGATAAAAGTGGTTTCGAAAAAGGCGCGTTTATTGGAGGCGGCCCAAATACGGTATTCGCACCTGGCATCCTGACCGAGCCTGTGCAAGATGGTAAACCCGCGATGGCCTTTGCAAATACCCCATGGCGAGATCTTATTTACTTTACCTCGTCTGAGGTGGCACGTAACCTGGACCCACAAACGCCGAATGCCATGGCGTTTATCAAGCCTGAAAAACCTGCGATTGTACCCGCTTCAGAGTACTCAGATAATCGACTCGACCTGGGTTACATGAATGGCGGCTTGTATGCAGGCCAATATGCAGCGCAGCAGCGGATCCAGGGGGCCGGGTTTGTAGTACCACACCCTAAGGATATACCTTCTTACAGCAAAGGCTGGAATGAAGTGAAAACACTCGCTTACATATTCTTGAGAGGGATTGAGGCGTTCCTGGAATTGGGCACTGCCTTGCATGTCATTTCTGACAGCCAGATTGACAATTTGATATCTGCCTTACTTGGTGATGAAACCAGGCAATGTGAGCTAAATGGCACGATAGATACACAGCTGAAATTACGGGCAGTACAATTGTTTAATAGCAATGATGCAATTGCTGTTGATGTGCTGGCTGAAGTGGCCCGCGTATCGCCACAGGCGTATCAGGCAATTTTGGATGGATTCACCAGCAATGATCCGCGTCAGGTTGAGTTCCTGAAGCGTTTATTTGGGCAAAACCAAGAGTCGTAATCTTGCCAGTGTTTTCCAATCAAACAGTAAACTACCCATCCCGTATTGGTGATTATGTTATTCGAGGCATATTAGGCCGAGGCGGGATGGGGGTGGTATATGAAGCCTGGGATGAGGCCAACAATCGATTCGTTGCCTTGAAAACCATTCAGGGCACCGAGCCTGTGTCGCTTTATCGGTTCAAGCTGGAGTACCGACAAGTCGCGCAGATAGCACATCCAAACTTAGTGGGGCTGTTTGGTCTCACCTTTATAGAAGGGGCGTGTTATATCGTTATGGAGCTGATCAGAGGCTCCTTGCTTAGTCATTTTGTTGCGCAAAGCCATAGCGATACAATGCTGGACACCATAGTGGCTACGCGTACTCTGTGTGCGACTGACTCACCAATATTGAGTGCACCCGCGAGACAGTATTATATTGCGCCACTGAGACTCGATGTGCTGAGTCTGGCACATCAACTTGCTAAAGCCATATGCGCTTTGCATGGTGGCGGTGTACTGCACTTAGACATTAAGCCAAACAACATAATTCTGAGCTCGGGTGGTGAGCTGAAGCTGCTCGATTTTGGTGTTTCCCAGTTGAAAACATCTCACCGGGGTCATACGACGCTGACACAGTTAGGGACGCCAAAGTATATGGCACCCGAGTGTATTTCAGAGCAAGTACAGACAGCGGCAAGTGACTGGTATAGCTTTGCGGTGGTGATACTTGAACTGGTGACAGGGCGTAGCGCCAAAGATCTGGCCATCTTCCCAGATGGGAAGGGGATGTTTGAGAAGCAGGTTTCTACGATCCTGCATCAACACCTGCATGAGGCGTTGATTGCTATTCTGGCCAGAGCTTTATCCCCTGATCCGCACGACAGACCGACTGGAAAAGAGGTGCTCGCGGCGTTTGATGCCAATGACTCCCTTTTGGCAATGACTGATGTATCCGATGAGGCTCGAGTTTTTGTGGGCCGTGAAAAAGAGCTGGCGATTCTGAATGAGGCATTTTGTGCACACACAGCAAGACAGTATCTGCTGATGTGTATCGAGGGATCTCCAGGTATCGGAAAAACCAGTTTGGTAGAGCAGTTTTTGAGCTCACTAGACAATGTTGTAGTGTTACGAGGGCGCTGTCACGAGCGCGAAACAGTACCATTTAAAGCACTGGATATGCTGATCGATGATTTTGCGCAATACCTGAGTGCAATCCCTCCGCAGATACGGTGTAGATATATTGTCGATGGTTTTCAGTATTTGGCGATTTTATTTCCCGTGCTGCGAGGGTTTGTTTCGCATGAAAAGTGTGATCCAAATATGGATGCGATGCATCGTCGTGCGCTGGCCATGAAGGCATTGGCAAACAGCTTATCCTTACTGGTGAACAAGCAACAAGTCATTTTGTTTCTGGATGATATTCAATGGGGTGATGAAGATAGTGCACAACTGCTTGTCAGTTTTTTAGAGTATCTGCCAGAAAAGCGCCCATTTGTTATTTTGAGTAAGCGCACAGAAGTGTCACAGGACAACCGGTTTGCCGCAGTGCTCGACGAGTTTCAGCAAGCACCAGGTTGTCCCATTAGAGTGCAGCAGATCAAGGTTAACCCTTTGACACAGGGTGAAAGCACTGAAATGCTGGAGGCTTTGCTTGAGGACAGCCAGGCCGCTCAGTCAAACAGTGCCCTCGATATTGTACGGATAAGTAAGGGGGTGCCTTTTTTAATGGAGCAGCTGCTCCAGTTTGGTTTGCAATCGGATATCAAAGAAATAGATGGGCATGAGATCATACAGTTACGATTAAAGGAATTGTCTCCAGAGTCCAAAGAGATCCTCAGTTTAGTGGCCATAGCGGGTCAATCTGTCAAGGTTGATATGATCCTCTCTATTGTGGGTGATATTCATATTGATGATTTTGCCTTCACCTGCCTGCGAGCTCAGCGGCTGTTGGTTGTGCATGCGGGAGGCCTGGTGCAGTGTTTTCACGACCAAATCCGAGAATCAATATTATCGATAGAGAGTGATGCGCTTTTGCAGAGCCGAGCAGGCAAATTGGCTGAGGCTTTGGCTGAAGATAGTAAAACGGATAACGCGTTTTTAGGGCAACTGTTTTACCAATCTGGCCAAACACAACGCGCCATTGATCATATGATACATGCGGCTGACGAAGCGGAGCTGGCACTGGCCTTTAGTCGGGAGGCTGACATTTGTTATCAGGTGATTACCTGGTTGCCAGATAGCAGACAAGCAGAAAAGGATAAGTTTACTGAGCGAAGAGCGATTGCTTTGTCCAGAGGTGGTTACGGGGTTCAGGCTGCTGAGCTTTTTGCTGAATTGGCAAGAGCAGACGGTCTTTGCGACTCAGAGCAGGCCAGATTAAATGGCATGGCGGCCAGTCAATTCATGTATGGTGGGCACATAGAAAAGGGCGAAGATCTCTTCAAACCCTTATTAAGACAATGGCGATTACCTTATCCTGGTTCGACAAAAACGGCAATGTTGTGCATTATCTGGAGTATCGTGGTAATTGAAGTGAAGCGCAGGTGGCTTAAAAAGGATAAATTAAGCGCAGATATCTCGGACCCAAAAATAGAGCTGGTCTTTTCTGTGGCGAATTCTTTAAGTAACTGGGATCCTATCAGAGGATTGTATTTTTCACTACTGAGCTTGCGTTTGGCCATTAATAAAAAGGATTTAAGACGGACGGTTCAGGGGCTGAATATATACGCATTTGCGCTGTCTTATGGCGGAACCGCGAAACATAAGAAGATTAGCTCGCGGATCTTTGCGCAGGCGAGTCAGTTGGGAGAGCGTCTCACAGAACCTGAGTATGAAACACATCGAACCCTATTGGAGGGAGTGTCTCTGTCGATCCAGAGTGAATACCAGGCAAGTATCGAAATGATAATGCATGCTGAGGAGCAGTTCTCTACCAAGATATTTGACGCGCAAAACAACGCTGTGATAGCGCGCACAACGGCGGCACATATTTTTTGGCTTATGGGTCGTGTGCATAAGATCGGTGAACTGGTACCACAATGGATCCAGGATGCAAAATCTCGGGGAGACCACTTCTCTTTGGTTGAACTGACTATGTTTATGGGTGTATTTCACGCCGCTAATGGCGAGCTAGATCAAGGTAGAGACGCCATTACTGAGGCGATAGCGTCATGGCCACTTGCTGAGTTTACTTTTCAGCATTGGGTTGCATCGAAAGCGTTAATTCAAATTGGTCTGATGGCCGGGGATATCGAGGGTACCTGGATTAAATTGCGTGAAGATGTTCTGCGGGCGAAACGAGCTGGCTTGTTTGGCTCGCTTTCTGTAAGGACGGACTACCTGTTTTTGCATGGCAGGGTGGCGCTTGCCTGCGCACAACACGACCCGTCACAGGCGTCTAAAATGCTTAAAGTTGCAGAACAGGACGCAAAGAGTCTTCTGAAAGAGATAGCTCACTCAGCGAGAGGATATGGTTATTGTTTACGCGCCGGGATTGCGCGGATAAAGGGGGCTGAAGAGGTGCCTCTTGAGGCGCTGGCAAGTGCAGAAAATTATTTTGCAAAAGCGCAAATGGAGTTACATCAGTTAATGATGCAGCGATGTAAGGTACTGGCACTCAATGATAGTGAACAGGCCAGGGAAATAAATGAATGTATTTGTGGTTTAGGGGTCAAGGATCCAGCGCTATACCAGCGGATTTTCTATCCAGAGTAAGTACCTGAATGTTGCAATCAGCTGGTTATTTATTTTGCAATGCGGCTCACATAGATGGGCCGCTTTTTATTGGAGATTGCATCCCGGTGTTACCGAACAAACGCTGATAGCAACGCCTTGCGTATTCATCTGTCATACCAGAAAGATAATCGGCCAGTACACGCATTTGCGCTCTTTCATCGGAGGCTTGAGTAAAATGCGCCTGAGTTGTATAGGGGAGTAATCGCAACGGATCGCTTTGGAATGCTCCAAATAAATCAATCAGCATGTTTTGGCCGCTGAATTCGATTTGTTGCATTTTGGGGTCGCGGATGAGCCGCGAAAAAACAAAGTGTTTTAACACACCCAGAATGGCTTCAAATTCGTCCGAGAGCTTCACTGTATGACGCAGCAAAGGATCGCTGAATTCAGTATCCTGAATAGTCAGTTCGCAGTTAACGATAAACAGATTTACCAGCTCCCCAATCACATCTTTGCGCAACGATTCATCATGTGAGAACAGCCGTTCACTGATGCTATCGAGATGCTTATCTAGCCACGGGGAATTGATTTTTTGCAATTCGGGCAGGGCGTATCGTTGCCATTCTCGCTCACTCAGGGTCTCGGTGGCAATCGCATCTTCCAGATCATGAACCGCATAGGCGAAATCATCGGCGTACTCCATGATGGCGCTATCGAGCGACTTGAAGCGGGTCTTGGCTTTAAATTCATTGACTGGAACATGGCTTTGCAACAAGTTGCGATCGTTTTCAGCGAACGGTAAGAGGATCCAATCCAGTACGTCTTTGTCACACTGATAAATGCCTTTGGCTGGCAGCCATTGTTGGGTATAGATAAAGCGCTGACTGGGATCGGGCTGTGGCATGCTAAGACATAGCTCATCTATCACAGCCGGGTATTTTATAAACCCGAGTAAAGTGCGGCGGGTCAGGTTCATACCATACCCCTTGGAGTAGGGCTCCAGTTTTGTCACGATCCGCAGGGTTTGTGCATTGCCTTCAAACCCGCCATGGTCGCGCAATAGATAGTTCAGCGCGATTTCTCCGCCGTGACCAAAAGGTGGGTGGCCAATATCGTGTGCAAGGCAGATGGTTTCCATCAGGCTGGAAGAAGGAAACCAGGTAAAGTCGGGGTGCTGATTGCTGAGATGGCGAAGTAACCCAGTGCCTATCTGAGAAACTTCCAGTGAGTGAGTCAGGCGGGTCCGGTAAAAGTCATTGACGCCGATACTCATAATCTGTGTTTTTGACTGTAAGCGCCTGAATGCTGCCGCGTGAATGATCCGGGAGCGATCAATCTGCCAGGCTGAGCGGTTGTCATTAGGGCGGTATTTTTTCTGGTCCAGCTGTCTTTGTTGCCAGGGTGACTGACTCATAGGTGTCCTTTATTCAAAACGCTACTGTGTCCAGTATATCCACGGAATATGCCGGTATAAAAGAAAAAGTAATCAAAGCACTAGGTGTATTTTCTGTCTGCCAGGTAGTGGCGGCTACGATAAAATGCAGAAATTCGCGTTTAGTGGTAAATTTTGGTATCATTGTCCGCTAATTTGAAAATGAAAGAGCAAAGTACAGCAGGGACATTCTGTTAGGGATTTTCAGAAAACCTGCGTAGTCATGCCTATATCACTGTGTTTTTTCGACACTTTGAGTTGGTAGTTGGTACTAGTGTGAGGAGAATCATGCGTTTACTAGTGAAGTTTATTATTGTCGCGATTTCAATATTCGCGATTTTGTATCCATTTATTGTCAAACCCCCAGCCCCCCCACAGCCAGAGCCCGAGCCGGAAGTCATTGTGACTGAGCCGCAGGTTAAGGAAGTGGAACAGCCATTACACTCGGTGAAGTTACCAGAGTTTGGTAAAATCCGTGATATCGCCACCAAGAAGAAGCAGTTCTTCGATTTCATTAAGCCGCATGTTGAAGCGGAGAATGAACTGATCTTGCAACAACGTGCAAGCATAGAAATTGCGTTGATGATGCTGCAGTTTGAAGAACCGCTCAGTGACATTCAGCAGCAAAGGATTGAGCAGGTGTTTGAACTCTACAGAATAGATGATGACGCCATTTCCATTGAGAACCTTAAACGGGCGTTAAGGCGAGTGGACATCATTCCTAAAGAGCTGGCGTTGATGCAAGCAGCCAATGAGTCTGCCTGGGGCACGTCACGATTCGCACGTATCGGCCTTAATTTTTTTGGCCAGTGGTGTTATCGAAAAGGGTGCGGCATGATCCCAAAACGTCGCAGCGACGAAGCCGTGCATGAAGTGGCTGCGTTTCAGTCAGTTCGGGCATCGGTCAAATCTTATTTCAGAAATATCAATACGCACGATGCGTATAAGGAACTGAGGGCCACTCGTGCTCAGCTACGCGAACAAAAAAAGCCGATAGAAGCAACGGCATTGACCGCAGGACTCTTGTCATATTCAGAGCGGGGCGTGCATTATATTGAAGAACTTAACGATATGATAAGACACAACAAGGCTTATTTTGATGAAGAGTAATTTACTGGCACTGCTGCTGGGACTGGCAGGTGTTGCCACTGGCGTACAAGCACAAGAAGAGTTTGTGGTTTCGTATGATGGGTTTTATGACCGCCTCAAGGTGATTGAAAAGGGGGAGTTTGAGTTTGCCCGGGTAAATTTTTATCTGGTAGACATTGCGACTTTGGCCCCGTGCGGGATTAAGTCAGGAAAAATTGTCACAGAAACCAGCGTACAGCCGCTCAACTATACGCAAGATGCACAATTGTTGCTGCCGTATAGTGAAAAACTCGATAAAGATAAAGCGGTCATCGTTGTAGAACCATTAGATCCACAACACGACTGTCAAATTAAATTTCAGATTGAGTCCGCGTACTTCACAAATACTCATCTGACCAAGCAGCGCTTATATCAGCTGCATCATGAGTTTGATGAGCTTCTGTCTGACTTGTCGGGTTTTTTTGTCAGCAAGCTAATGGGCTTTTTGTTACCTGAGCAACAGGGCGTGAAGGTAACATTTGCCAGTGAGCCAAACTTGTCGGCACCCGGCGTGACCTGTGAAAAGCAGGTTTGTCAGTTCAAGGTAACCGATGATTGGGAGAATGATACTGCGCGCTTTAACACGCTAGGTGAAGTCGTGACGGTGACTCCCTGGATTGAAAAGTAGCTTGTCGGTTATCTGAACCCTTAGTCGAAATGGCACTTATACAAAAAAGGCTTCGCATTGCGAAGCCTTTTTCTTTTTCAGCCATGTGGTTTAACGCAGTGCCTGAATACGTTGCTCCAGTGGCGGGTGAGAAGCAAACATCTCCGATAAACTCTTACCTGAGGCGATACCAAAGGCCATCATAGACCCTTCCAGTTGTGACTCATGGTTGTTGCGTAAACGTTCCAGCGCAGCACGCATCTTGTGTGCGCCGACCAGTTCTGCTGCCCCTTTGTCAGCAGCAAACTCGCGCTGACGGCTGAAGTAGGCAACGATCACCGATGCCAAAATACCGAACAGGATCTGGAAAATCATATCAAAAATGATGTAAGTCCAGCTTACCCCGTTGTTTTCCTCGTCGCCATTGAGAAAGCCATCCACTAAGTTCGCTAGCACTTTAGCGATGAAAATCACAAAGGTATTCACGACACCCTGGATCAGGGTTAATGTGACCATGTCACCGTTAGCAACGTGGCATACTTCATGTGCCAACACCGCTTCAGCTTCATCCTGAGTCATGTTGTGAAGTAATCCAGTACTGACCGCTACCAGACTGTTGTTTTTACTGGGGCCCGTAGCGAAGGCATTGATTTCAGGGCTGTCGTAAATGGCAACTTCAGGCATTGCAATGCCCGCTTGTTTTGCCTGGTTAGCAACCGTTTGTAGCAGCCAGTGCTCACTTTCATTGCGCGGTTGCTCAATGACGTAGGCACCCGTTGATTTCTTGGCGATCCATTTCGACATAAACAGTGAAATGAAGGCTCCACCAAAACCGAATACACCGGCAATCAGTAACATACCGCCATAACTGCGGCTAGACAGACCTAGCACAGACATGACGATGGACAGGACAATCCCCAGCACCAGCATGACTGCCAGGTTGGTGATTAAAAATAGCACGATTCGTTTCATCTTAACCTCAAGCTTATACTCAACTCATTGTGTGCAGCCCACTTAAACCGCAAAAAATTTTGACAGCCGGGCTGTTTATACTTGCTTACGTTTACCTACAGCGCCCTGCGGGATCCGTTTCCTGCGACAAGACGGTTTATCATAGATTTAGTTGCAGTATGTTCAGCTTCCAAAGCACCTTGTTTATATGATGGCATATCGTCAGTATTACAAGTCACACCCTAAAAAATTCGTATGACAGAATATGTGTGCTGCGGTTTGTACTTTCCTTGCGTTCAATCAGGCAATTACCCACAATAGTGATTATCAGCGTCACAAAAAAGTCATTATGCAAATAGAGCACTTTGAGATCATGCAGTTTTTGTCTGCACATCCGCCATTTAACGAGTTACCCGACAGCGCAGTGCAGCAACTTGCCAGCGAGGTCGAGGTAGGGTATTACCGCGCAGGCAGCGAAATACTGCATTACGGGGAGTCCATCTCAAACCTGTATGTGGTGCGGGCCGGATCGGTTGAGGTATATCGCCGCAATGGTGAGTTGTACAACCGCATCTCGGAAGGCGGCCTGTTTGGTCAGCGAGGCCTGTTAACAAACCGCAAAGTCCGTTTTCCGGTCATGGCGTTGGAAGACACGCTGGTTTATTGCATTCCTGTGGGGCTATTTGAGGCATTTTGTGATGAGCACGAGGCGTTTGCCGACTTTTTTGAAGCGGACGACAGCGGCGGCCTGATCCAGGCTGTTTCTGATCAGGCCGACAACAATGACCTGACCACTGCTAAAGTAAAAACACTCCTGCTCAGAGAGTTAGTCTCGGTTGAGTTAACACGCTCAATTCGAGATGCGGCGAAGCTGATGACCGAGGAGCAAGTCTCGGCGTTGCTGATCTATGACCCCAGTAAGCCTGTCAGCGACGACCCGGAAGATGATGACGGACAAATAGTCGGGATCCTGAGCGACAAAGATTTACGTATTAAGGTGGTGGCGGAGGACTTAGACACCAACCAGCCCGTCGCAACCATTATGACTCGTGAGCTTACCATAGTTGACTCCAATGCCTATGTGTTTGAAGCCATGATGATGATGCTCAGAGACAACCTGCATCATTTACCTGTGGTCCATAAACGCCGTCCCATTGGCGTGATAGCACTATCGGATATATTGCGTTATGAATCACAGAGCAGCCTGTTGTTTGTTAAAGGAATTATGGAGCAGCAAAGTGTTGAGGATCTGGCTCATTATGCACAGTCGCTGGCCAGTGTCTTTGTGCGTCTGGTCAATGAAGATGCCAATTCACACATGGTTGGTACGGCCATGTCCGTGATTGGCCGTGCTATAAAGCAACGGTTACTGGAACTGGCAGAGGACGAGCTGGGTGCGCCGCCTGTACCGTATTGTTTTATCGCGCTGGGGTCGATGGCGCGTGATGAGCAGTTGATTGTTACGGACCAGGACAATGCGCTGATCCTCGATGATACCTTTGAGTCGGATAAGCATGACAGCTACTTCTCAGCGCTTGCCAAGTTTGTTTGTGATGGCCTTGCGCAATGTGGTTACAAGCTGTGTGATGGGGGCATTATGGCCACCAACCCGCAGTGGCGGCTACGGGCCTGTGAGTGGCAGGCACAGTTTGAAGACTGGATGGATAACCCTAAACCCGAAGCCTTGTTACACAGCTCGATTTTTTTTGATCTCGATGGGGTCTATGGACACACTCAATTAGCCAGTCGACTCAGTGAGCTGGTGGCCAAAAAAGCGAAAATCGCTCCGCGTTTTCTTGCGGCGATGGCAAACAATGCGCTGCGCAGAACACCGCCGCTCGGTTTTTTCAAGGATTTTGTGCTGGAACAAGATGGTGAACACAAGCACTCTTTGAACATCAAACGCCGCGGTACCGCACCTTTATCTGATCTGGTGCGTGTCCATGCTCTGGCCATTGGTTCGCGTAAGCAAAACTCGTTCGAACGACTGGAAGACATTAAAGAAGCGCAGCTATTGCCACCCGGCAAGGTGGAAGATTTAGAGGCGGCGCTGGAATATATTGCCACAATCCGCATTCGTCACCAGGCCAGAAAAATAGAGCAGGGTAAACACCCCGACAACAACATTTTGCCAAAACGGTTATCTGAGTTTGAACAGCGCAATCTTAAAGAAGCCTTTGCTGTGCTGGATAAAGCCCAAAGCTATCTCAAAATTCGCTATCAGAATAAGGCGATACTCAAGTAATGGCGATACAAGGCGATATTTTATCCTGGCCAAATCGATTTGCGCATTTGGCGCGGCAAAGTAATGATGAGCGGTTGCGTGCGTTTTATAATGCGGGTGTGCAGTTACCCGACACACCTGTGTCTGAAGCGCGTTTCGTTGCGCTCGATTTTGAGACGACCGGGTTAAATCATGAAACCGATGACATCGTCAGCGTCGGCCTGGTGCCTTTTGATGCACGCAGGGCCTATTGTCGTGATGCCAAACATTGGATCTTGAAGCCTGCAACGCCACTGCATGAAGAGTCTGTGGTAGTGCATCAAATTACGCATTCTCAGGTTCGCGAAGCGCCAGATCTGGATACTATTCTTGCAGAATTACTGGCGAGTCTGGCAGGGAGAGTGATTGTGGTGCATTATCGCCACATTGAGCGCCCGTTTTTCAATCAGGCTTTAATGCAGCGTCTGGGCGAAGGCATCGAGTTTCCCCTGATCGATACTATGGCACTGGAGCATCGCATTGAGACCAACCGATTAACCTGGTGGCAGCAAATTAAGCGCCAGCCTATCCCCTCAATCCGCCTGGCTGACAGCCGTAAACGTTATGGGTTACCTTACTATATAGCACATCATGCGCTCAGTGATGCACTGGCAACCGCTGAGCTATTGCAGGCGCAATTGCAGCATCACTATACATCACAGACAGAGCTCAAAGCCCTGTGGATGTAAAGTGATGCTGGCACTTCGTCAACGTGCCTTATGGAGAAACAAAAATGGCATGTAACTGAACATGCCATTTTGAATCGCTATTCAGGTTTGATATTGAATCAGGATTGAGTTTGCTCCGTGCGAAGGCCCAGGATCAGGCTCAGACACATCAACAATAACACCAGAGTGAAAGGTAAGCCGGTCGAGATTGCACCGGCCTGCAGGGCTTCTATAGCCTCTGTACCGCCGATCCACAACAGTGCAGCAGCAATAGCGCCTTCGACTGTTGCCCAGAACACGCGTTGCGGTATTGGGGCGTCAATCTTACCGCCAGCTGTAATACTGTCTATTACCAGAGAGCCGGAATCTGAAGAGGTGATAAAGAACACCAGTACCAGTACGATGGCGACAAATGACAACACATCGCCCAGCGGCAGTTGTTCAAACATTTCAAACATTGCCAGTGGCACCTGGGTCAGGCCATTTTCACCCAGTGAGCCAACACCTGACATCACCTGGTCAATAGCGATGCCTCCATAGACTGACATCCATAGCGTTGTCACCAATGTTGGAATTAGCAATACGGCGATGATGAATTCACGAATAGTGCGGCCTTCCGAAACGCGGGCAATGAACATACCTACAAATGGAGACCAGGAGATCCACCAGGCCCAGTAAAATACCGTCCAGCCCTGATACCAGGCTTCATCATCACGCCCATGCGGATTACTCAGTGGAATGATGTTTTCAGCGTAGGCCATCACTGTGGTCGGGATGTTACCCAGTGCCACGGCAAACCCGGCGAGCATAACGAATAACAGCAAGGCAAAGGCAAGTAGCATATTGGTGTTACTAAGTACTTTAACACCCCCTTCAATGCCTCTTACAACGGATACAATAGCCAGCAAAGTAACACCAGCAATGACTGTGATTTGTAGCCCAAGACCCGCCTCGATCCCGAATACATGCTGGATCCCCGCACTGGCCTGCTGTGCGCCCAAACCGAGCGAAGTAGCGAGGCCAAATAAAGTTGCCAGAACCGCCAGAATGTCTATCACATGACCCGGCCAGCCCCAGGCTCTGTCACCTAGCAGCGGATAGAAGATAGAGCGAATAGACAGCGGGAGTCCTTTGTTATAGGCAAAGAAGGCCAGCGAGAGCGCCACAACGGCATAGATAGCCCAGGGGTGTAAGCCCCAATGGTACATAGTCGCGCCCATAGCAAGCTCTGCAGCTTCAGGTGTGTTAGCGGCGACATTCAAAGGAGTTTTGTACCAGCCCGTATAATAAGCCACGGGCTCGGCAACACCCCAGAACATTAATCCTATCCCCATACCGGCGGCAAACAGCATAGCCAGCCAGGAGAGAGTAGTGTATTGCGGTTTGGCGGCATCGCCACCGAGACGAATTTTACCGTAGGGAGACAACACCAGCGCCAGGCAAAACAACACAAAGAAGTTGCCAGACCACATAAAGACGACATCAAACGCGCCGATGATTTTCCACTTCAGCCCATCCAGTGTTGCCTTTGCTGATTCGGCATCGCTCACTAGGATTGCAATAAGAAAAAATAAGATCAGGCCGGCACTGACGCCAAAAACCGGGTTATGAACATCAAACCCCCATTTTTGGACGTTGTCCTGGCCCACTGTGTAGTCAGTATTATCAATACTGTACTTGTCATGATTGTCTGCCATTGTTACCTCATGGTTGAGAAGTGAAATGGCAAGGCAGGAATACCCGGCTTTGATGCAAACTGCATGCGATGGGCTTATGTTAGTTACAGCGGTAATGGGGGCCTGCGGCTTGCCATTACAATCGTCTTTTTAGTATCAAAAAAGTCGTTTCGATGTAATTAAGATAAACCAACCAAAACGAGGTTCTCTGGCCACCTTGCCTTGAAAGATCTTCGTCTATTAGTGTAAGCGTTAGAATATAAAAGTAAACGAATGGGCGCTTAACTGAATAAATTCACACCAATGCGAGTGAAAAAGATAAAAAAAATCCCTCTTGCGAGGGATTTTGGGTAACTCAGCGCCTTTGGCACTGGGAATGAGGTCGGTACATATTTGGTGTTTTCGTGTCAGACCGCGTGTGTTTAGCTGGCAAACTGCATTTCAGGAATGTCGCCATTCACAATAAGCTTACCCGCTGTTTTGCTGATAATTTCGTCTACACTAACACCCGGTGCGCGCTCTAGCAAATGGAACGCACCGTCTTTCACTTCAAGTACGGCTAAATCTGTGACGATTTTTTTCACACAGTTAACGCCCGTAAGCGGCAGAGTACAAGACTCCAGTAACTTTGAATCGCCGTGCTTGCTGGCATGAGTCATGGTGACAACGATATTTTGTGCACCTGCAACTAAGTCCATTGCCCCACCCATGCCTTTGATTAATTTCTTCGGGATCATCCACGAGGCAATATTGCCGTTCTGATCCACTTCAAATGCACCCAGTACCGTCAAGTCTACATGACCACCGCGGATCATGGCAAAGCTTTCGGCGCTATTAAAAATAGCCGCACCTGTGGCTGCTGTCACGGTTTCTTTACCCGCATTGATCATATCCGCGTCAACCTGGTCCTCTGTTGGGTAAGGACCCATACCCAAAAGACCGTTTTCTGATTGCAGCATCACTTCGATACCCTGAGGTACATAGTTAGCAACCAGGGTAGGGATACCAATGCCCAGGTTCACGTAGTAACCGTCCTGAAGCTCCTGCGCCACGCGCATTGCAATTTGTTCACGAGTTAAAGCCATGGTGATCTCCTTACTTACGGGTTGTGACACGTTCGATGCGTTTTTCAAAGCTACCCTGAATCACGCGATTAACATAGATCCCCGGTGTGTGGATCTCACTCGGCGCCAGCTCGCCCGGCTCTACGATTTCTTCTACCTCGGCAACGGTAATTTTACCTGCTGTTGCTGCCATAGGGTTAAAGTTCATCGCGGTGTGGCGGAATACTAGGTTACCGTAGCGATCAGCTTTCCACGCTTTAACGATAGCAAACTCACCGGTAATGGATTCTTCCAGGATGTAAGGACGACCATCAAACTCTTTCACTTCTTTGCCTTCGGCAATCGGTGTACCGTAACCCGTTGCGGTGTAAAAACCTGGGATACCTGCACCACCAGCGCGCATCTTCTCTGCCAGCGTGCCCTGAGGCGTCAGCTCAACATCGATAATGCCGTCTAATAGCTGTTGCTCAAACAGGGCGTTTTCGCCCACATAAGAAGCGATGATTTTTTTGATCTGACGGTCGTGTAGCAAAATGCCCAGACCAAAGTCATCTACACCGCAGTTATTAGACACGACGGTCAGTTCTTTGGTTTGTTTGCGTTTAATTTCAGCAATCAAGCCCTCAGGAATACCACATAATCCAAAGCCACCGGCAATAATGGTATCGCCATCTTTGAGGCCCTCCATTGCTGCTTCATAGCTTGAAACTACTTTATCGAAACCGGCCATTAGCCCACTCCTAGTTGTTCGTTGTTCTCGGTTGTTATGACTGACAGCTGTTTTTCAGCGCCAGTGACACCTTGCTTACGGGTGCTTTATCAAGCGCCTCACAAATCTGCCAGCCTGCTTTTGCCAGTCTTTCTAAATCAATTCCACTATCAATGCCAAGCCCTTGCAGCAAGTAAACAACATCCTCAGTGGCAACATTTCCTGACGCGCCCTTAGCATAGGGACAACCACCCAAGCCGGCGACGGCCGAATCTATGGTGGCAATGCCCATTTCCAGTGCCGTATGGATGTTTGTTAATGCC